>CAZDUF010000030.1:2165-12541 GCA_964508555.1 uncultured Planctomycetales bacterium | reverse complement strand
TTGATAGGAGTGACTCCGCAAGCTGCAAGCCGTAAAGCCACCGGCGTCACGATCACCGATGCGAAAGAATCGGTCCGGGAGGCGGTGAAGCAGGCGACGCTTGCCGGCGCCGAGGTTATCGTGCTCCTCTCACAGCTCGGCGAATTCGATGATCGTGTGCTGTGCACCGAGATTGAAGGGATTGACGCGGTGGTGAGCAGCCAGCTGCGCAACGAGCCGGCGGTCAAGGAACGGATCGGCCAGACCGTGTATCTGCGGCCGGCGTGGCAGGGCCGCAAGCTCGGTGTTGCGCATCTGTCGGTCGATACGGGCGCGGTAAAGGATTTCAGCGTCGAGGAGATCCGGGTGTCCGCTGATTATCAGGAATCGGCGCGCATTCAGGCGGTCTTGCCACAGTGTTTCGTCGATACCAACTGCCGCCGTATCAATCCTGCCGCGGTATGCCAGAACGGCGGTACCCAGCAGTCTGCCTGCATCGTGGAAAAAGGCAATCCCGTTACCTTAACCATTGTCACCAGCAAAGACTGCGCGGTCTGTTCAACCGACGTCGTCGTGAATTCTCTCAAAGAGCGCATGCCGGGCCTGAACGTGGTTACCCTGCAATATCCGGAGGCGCGCGCGAAGAATCTTTTTAGGGATGCCGGAGCCTTCGGACTTCCCGTGTATCTTCTGGGGTCCGAGGTTGAAAAGGAAAAAACGTTCGACGCCTTGCGTGAAAGTCTTGTAAAAAAACGCGGTTCGTATATGATAAGACCTGAAATCGCCGGCGTTTCATATCTGGTAACGCGTCCCCAGACCAGGGGAACGCTCGACCTGTTTATCCGCGCGCACGACCCGCGCACACCCGGCCTCCTGGAAATAACGGCGCCGTTTCATCCAGCAGTTCATTTTATTACCGAAGGGACAACGCCTCCTGTTCCCCGGGGAGAGGTCGAGGATTCCCTGCGCGCGCTGTGCGTCAGAGACATCCAGCCAGATGCCTTCACCGCGTACGTTTCCTGCAGGGTGAATGCCGCGGACAGTTCCTGGTGGGAAGATTGCGCGCAAGGGCTCGATCGCGAGGCTGTCAGAGCGTGCGCGCGGGGTGAACGGGGCCGGGCCCTGCTGGAAGAGAATACGGCTCTCACGAAAGAACTCAGGGTCGGAACGGCTCCGACCTACCTTCTGGACAATCAGCAGATATTCAGCACTGATAAGATCCCGACGGAAGATGAGTTGAAAAGCGTTATGCAACCGCAGAGGTGACACCATGGCACATAAACCGACGATGTATCTGATTGACGTAACCAACCGGGACGGAGTCCAGACATCCCGGATCTGCCTGTCAAAGCTGCAGAAGACCATGCTCAACCGTTATCTTGACGAGATGGGGGTGTTTCAGTCGGAATTCGGTTTCCCCCTGACCAGGCACGAAACCAATTATCTCAACGCCAACCTCGAGCTCGTGGAGCAGGGAGGTTTCCCGAACGGCATTCGCCTGAGCGGGTGGCTGCGCGCGACCAAAGACGACGTCAAGAATGCCTTTAAGCTCGTGCCCGGTCTCCAATACGTCAATCTGTCGATATCGACGTCCGATCAGATGATCATGCACAAGTTCAAGGGAAAACTTGACCACGGGTCAGTTATCGACGAGATGACGCAGGCGGTCAAGGAGGCTCGTAAGGAAGGCGCGAAGGCGATCGGCGTGAATGCCGAAGACGCATCGCGCACGCGCATGGATTACTTGGTTGATTTCGCGCTTGCGGCGAAGAAGGCCGGTGCTGACCGGCTGCGGTATTGCGACACGCTCGGGTATGACACGCCGTTCAGCATGTACGAGCGCATCAAGGCGCTTGCCGACGCCACGCAGCTGCCGATCGAGATACACTGCCACAACGATCTCGGCATGGTGGTTGCGATTTCCGTCGCGGGCGCCAAAGCGGCAAACGACGCCGGGGTCGACGCCTACATCAATACGTGCGTCAACGGCATGGGCGAACGCGCGGGAAACGCTGACCTGGTGTCGTGTATTCTGGCTATCCGCTACGGCAGCGGTATGGAGGGGTATCGTCTCGACGAGAAGATTAACCTCAAGGTTGCCTGGAGGATTTCCAAGTACGCCTCCTATGCCTTTGGTGTACCGATTCCCATTAACCAGCCGGGAGTCGGTTCCAATGCCTTTGCCCACGAGTCGGGGATTCATGCCGACGGCGCGCTCAAGGACCGCCGCAATTACGAGCTCTATGATTACGAGGAGCTTGGACGCGGCGAGCCGGAAGTTATCGAGACCGGCCGCAAGATTACCGCGGGCGAGTACTCCGGTATCAAGGGATTCCGCAACGTGTACGAAAAGCTCGAGGTTGTGTTCAAGGACGAAAAAGAGGCAACCGAGATCCTTGAGCTCGTTCGGTACGCCAACGTGCACAACCAGAAGCCGCTGGTCGACGATGAGCTGCGTTTCATCGCAAAATTCCCCGAGATCGCCCGGAAGATATTCACGATGACACCGTAGTTGGAGTACGCGGGAGTTCCGTAGGACGTGGGAGGTCCGCTCGTCACCTGCTGCGCAGGTGCCTCGCTGGGACACGGGACGTAGAAAAACATGCGTACTGCATTTCACGTCCCACATCCCAGTGAGCACCCGTCAGGGCGCGAACGGACGTCCCACATCCCACGGAAACATAATTGAATCTATTCATATGAATATTATCGTCGTAGGTACCCAATGGGGTGATGAAGGCAAGGGCAAGATCATCGATATCCTGTCCGAAGGCATGGATTATGTGGTCAGGTACCAGGGAGGAAATAACGCAGGCCACACGGTTGTCGTCGGCGACAGGGAATATATCTTTCATCTCTTGCCGTCGGGCATCCTGCACGCGGGAAAGGTCTGCCTGATCGGTAACGGTGTGGTCGTCGATCCCGCGGTGCTCTTGAAGGAAATCCGCGGTATCGAGAAAGCCGGTATTTCGATCAACGGCAGGCTGGTGATTTCGTCGCTTGCCCATGTCATCATGCCCTACCACAAGGTGCTTGATCAGCTCCGCGAGACCAAACGCGCGCACAAGATCGGAACCACCGGCCGCGGTATCGGGCCGTGTTACGCCGATAAAATCGCGCGCTGCGGTATTCGGATGATCGATCTTCTGAATCCCCGGGTGCTGAAAGAAAAACTCGAAGATAACCTGCGCGAGAAAAACGAGATATTCAAGAAGGTATACGGCCACAAGGGATATGATTTCTCCGCCACGTATAAAGAATATTGCGGCTACGGTTGGATATTCAGGAAATACATCGGCAACACGTCGTGTATCGTGAACGCCGCGATCGAAAAGAAAAAGAACGTTCTGTTCGAAGGCGCGCAGGGCACGTTTCTGGACATCGAATTCGGAACATATCCTTTCGTGACATCGTCGTCGGCGACCGCGGGCGGCGCCTGCACCGGCACCGGCGTGTCACCGGTGAAAATCGAAAAAGTGCTTGGCGTTGCCAAAGCATACACCACGCGGGTGGGAGAAGGGCCATTCCCGACTGAGTACTTGGATTCGTTCGCGACCATGATGCGTTTCCGGGGCAAAGAGTTCGGCGCTACCACGGGAAGGCCGCGCAGGTGCGGATGGTTCGACTGCGTCATGGTGAAAGAAGCGGTCATGCTCAACGGCTGCGCAGAACTCGCGATCATGAAGATGGATATTATGGACGGGCTCAAAGGGGTGAGTCTGTGCACCGCGTATACATACAAGAATTCGCTGCTCAAGGAATATCCGCATGATGAAGAGACCCTGCGCCGGGTGAAGCCCGTGTACCGGCAGATGCGGGGATGGCCTGTGCCCGTACGCAAACCGCGGCAGTATAAAGATCTGCATCCAAATGCGCGCGCGTACCTGCGGTGCCTGAGCGATATTCTGAAGGTGAAGATCAGCATGGTCTCGGTGGGAAGTGCCAGAGAAGATACGATCATAGTCTAGAATCATACTACAATAGTACACAGGGCACAGAGTAGAAAACAGGGTGCATTAAACAAAGAACAAAAAGACGTAATTTAAAAGCCCGAGAGCTGAAATACTCCCGGGCTTTTTTCTGCTATGGCCGCCTGAGCCCGCATTTTTCTTGACTAAAATGCCTGTCCATGATATAGTTAGCATCCAGAAATAACAAAAACTTTCACAGTTTGCAGGCGGGGAGTCGTGTAAAGGACGAGGTTGTTTGTATTCAGCGTCTTTGTGCGATGAGCGAGCCGGCACGAGGGTAAGGGGGAGAGTATGGAGCGAAGCGTATGGCGGGTAGGCGTTGTTATTCTTGCGGTGATATTTCTTGCATCCGGCTGCACATTCATCTTCCAAAAAGGGCGTCGCTCCGATGCTGAACGGATCGAGGAACTTTCCAGGCAGCTCGAAGAACTCGCCAATGCCAAGCGGCTGCTCGAAGACAGGTTGTCCGATGAGATCGGCGACGGGCAGGTCAGCATGAAGATGATGGACAAAGGCCTGGTCATTACCGTCGTGGGAGATCTCCTGTTCGATTCCGGCAAGGCAGAGATCCGTAAAGAGGCCTTCCCGGTGTTAAAGAAAATCGCGCGTGTCCTCGAAGAGAACATGTCGGAGTATCCGATCGGGATCGAGGGGCATACGGATAACCAGCCGATCAAGCAGTCCGGATGGAAATCAAACTGGGAGTTGTCGTCTGCCCGCGCCTTAAGCGTTCTTCACCATATGATCAATAATCACGGAATTGCGCCCGACCGCATTTCGGCGATCGGTTTCGGCGAGTACAATCCAGTCGCTTCCAACAGCTCCGCACGAGGCCGCCAGTTGAACAGGCGCGTCGAGATCGTGGTCATGCCGCATGTCACTAAGGTGCGCGAGGGAGACGAACCCCTTGATGAGGAAACAGGGGACATGCCCGTCAGACCGCAGAAAATGAAATAATCCCGGCCAGGCCGCGGAATGCACCGAAGGAGCGGGAAGTGGGCAACAAGACAGTCTTGATTCTTATCGTCGTCAGCATCATGCTTGCTATCGCGTGTTTCAGTTCGATGAACATCGCGTACCGGCAGAAGCTGGCGCGCGACAAGGAGATGATGGCGAGGCTTGAGATAGAAGAGAAGATGAGTACGTTCACGCAGCGCGACAAGGCCCGCGATGAAGAGGTTGCGTCCATGAAGAAGTTGCTTGAGCTGGAGCGGCAGTCTCATGAAACGACCAAAAAGACGCTCGTGACCGAGCAGGTTGCCAAGCAAACGCTCCAGGAAGAAGTCTTACGTCTGGCGACGGAGAAGATGCGTCTCCAGAAGACGCTCGCCGAGGAGAATACTACCGCCTCGAGCGCAGCAGCCGCCAGGTAATTTTGAAGGAATCCGCAGTTTGTGCACGGGCGTCTCAATTGCGCCTGAAGTAGAGGAGAATCCATGGCACAGCGCAGACAAAAACAGCCCCCGCGATCGTCCGTTGCCCGCGCAAAGGCGCGTACGCCGCGTGCGTCAGCCAAAACCGCGCCTGCGTCGGCGAGAGCCGCGCGAGGATCCGGACTCAGGCGCGTTGCGAAAACCGAGCCGGTGTATCAATCGCCGGTTGCCGCAGCCAGAGGGCTCTACGGAGCCGGAGAAGTTGCGGTCGAATCGGCGAAATTTTCCCATCCCGTGCCCGCGCGGGTGCGTAAATGTACGCCGCAGGATCTCCCGTACGAATACGGCAATGACGCGCTCGTCCTGCAGGTGCGCGATCCCTGGTGGGTGTACGCGTATTGGGAACTCAAGAACGATACGCTCAATACCCTGCGCGGTAAACTGGGGGAAAGCTTTGCGTCGTGCCGCAGAGTGTTGCGCGTGTATGACGTGACCGCGGTCATTTTCAACGGCTCCAACGCCAACCGTTCTTTTGATATTTTCCTTCCCGAACACGCCCGCGAATGGTACATCGACGTGGGTGAGCCGGGCAGGTCCTGGTGCGTCGACTATGGATTGCTTCTGCCGGACGGGACATTCATGACGATTCTGCGTTCGAACGTCGTCCAGACGCCGCTGGCAGGTCCGTCCTGGATCACGGACGAGGAATGGGCTATTCCCGAAGAGATATTCGCGCGGCTCTACGGAGCCGGATTCGGTTTCGGCAAGAGTTCTCCGGGAAAGGCTTGGCAGGAGCGCATGCAGAAGGCGCTTTTCTCCGGGGTGTTGAGTTCTCCCGGGATTACCTCGGGAGCTCCCGCCGGGCGCCCGCGTTCTTTCTGGCTGCGCGTCGACTGCGAGCTTATCGTTTACGGGGCAACGGAGCCTGACGCCGCGCTTACCGTCGGCGGAAAACCGGTGCGTCTGCGTCCTGACGGCACGTTCACGCTGCGGTTCGCGTTTCCCGACGGAGAACAGTCCATCCCCGTGACCGCAGTCTCTGCGGACGAGGTCGAGGAACGCACGATCACCCCTTCAGTTTCCCGCGTGACCACGTATCACGAAACATTCAAGAAACCTCACAGTCGGACGTGACGCATGTATCATCCGGTTCAGCGCTCGGTGGCACGATCAACCGGGAGCGGGCCATACGCCGGATGAGACGCACAACCCACAAGGAGCCCATGCATAAAGGTTACCTGAGCCTGGTTTTGCACGGTCATCTGCCGTACGTCAGACATCCCGAGTACGAGGATTTTCTCGAGGAAGACTGGCTCTATGAAGCCTCGACCGAAACCTATATTCCGCTGATCAACATGTTCGAGCGGCTTGCCGAGCAGGGAGTGGATTTCCGGCTCACCATGACCCTGAGCCCGACACTCCTGTCGATGCTCTGCGATCCGATGCTGCAGGAGCGGTATTCCCGCCATATGAACCGGCTCATCGAGCTGGCACACCGCGAAATCGAGCGGACGGCATGGCAGGCGCCGTTCCAGAAGCTTGCCACCATGTACCTGAACAGGTTCTGTCAGGCGCGTGATACCTTCGAAAGGTATCACCGCAACCTGACCCTGGCGTTCAAGAAGTTTCAGGACATGGGAAAGATCGAGATTATCACCTGCGGAGCTACGCACGGATATTTCCCGCTCATGGGAGACGTTGCGCGGGAATCGGTGCGCGCGCAGGTCAAGGTCGCGGTGAGCCACTACGAATCGGTTTTCGGCCGTAAGCCTGCGGGTATCTGGCTCCCGGAGTGCGGGTATTTCCCCGGCCATGACGCGATACTCCGGGAAGCGGGGATCAGGTATTTCTTTACCGACGCCCACGGCATCCTGCACGGGACGCCGCGGCCCAAATACGGCGTGTACGCGCCCGTGTATTGCCCGTCGGGAGTGGCGGCATTCGGCAGGGACCTCGAATCGTCGAAGCAGGTCTGGTCGTCGGTCGAAGGATATCCCGGGGATTACCAGTACCGCGAGTTTTACCGCGACATCGGGTTCGATCTGGAGTTCGATTACATTAAACCGTATATCCATCCCGACGGGATACGCATCAATACCGGCATTAAATATTACCGGATCACCGGTCCCGGGGACACGAAAGAGCCGTACGTGCCCGAGCGGGCCGCGGACCGGGCTGCAGAGCATGCCGGGAACTTCATGTTCAACCGGCACCGCCAGATCGAATACCTGTACGGCGTGATGCAGAAGAAACCGCTCATCGTCAGCCCCTATGACGCCGAGCTCTTCGGCCACTGGTGGTACGAAGGGCCGCAGTGGCTTGAATTCCTGTTCAAGAAGCTCCACCACGACCAGGATATGATCAGAGCGGTGACTCCGACGGAGTATCTGGCCGAGAATCCCCGTAATCAGGTGATCACGCCGTCGTTGTCGAGTTGGGGGTGGAAGGGGTACAGTGAGATGTGGCTGCAGGGGTCCAACGACTGGATATACCGTCACCTGCACGCCGCCTCGTGGAGGATGACCGAACTCGCCAGGAGTTTTCCTGAGGCGTCCGGCACGCAGAAGAGGGCATTGAATCAGGCGCTCAGGGAACTGCTTCTTGCGCAGAGCTCGGATTGGGCGTTCATTATGGGAACCGGGACGCATACCAGTTACGCCGTGCGCCGGACCAAGGATCATCTCCTGCGTTTTAACCGCATCTACGAAGACGTGCGGTCCAACTCGCTCGACGAGCAGTGGCTTGCGGAGATCGAGTCCCAGGACAACATATTCCCTTCCATAGATTACCGGGTACATCAGTAGCGTTACCGGACATACTTTTTTTGGATTTCTGTCGTATGCCGAAACAGCATCGTACTTCCATTCCCCGTCATATCGCCGTGATCATGGACGGCAACGGCAGATGGGCGAGAAAGCGCGGCTTGCCGCGTACCGCAGGGCACCGAAGGGGCGCCGAGCGCGTCCGCGAAATCGTGCGCGCGGCTCAGGAGGCGGGGGTTGAGGTGGTGACGTTGTTTGCGTTCTCGACGGAGAATTGGACCAGACCCGCGCGGGAAATCAAGACGCTCATGCGGTATCTGGTTGAGTTTCTCGGCAGAGAGCTTCCCGGCATGGAAAAGAACGGTATCCGGTTCAGGACGATCGGCGATATCGCCGCGCTCCCCGAGAGCGTGCGCACAAAGATCGCCGAGGTCGTCGAGAAAACGCGCGCGAATGCCCAGTGTACTCTGGTGCTGGCGCTTAATTACGGCGCGCGTCAGGAGATTACGATGGCTGCACGTTCTCTCGCGCGGGCGGCCGTCTCCGGAGAACTGCGTGTCGACGATATCGACGAGCAGTGCTTCGCGCGCTCCCTGTACACAGCAGGGCTTCCCGATGTCGATCTATTGATCAGGACGAGCGGCGAGATACGCCTGAGCAATTTTCTGCTCTGGCAGTTGTCGTACGCGGAGTTGTATTTTTGCGAACGATGCTGGCCGGATTTCGACGCTGCCGCACTCGGCGAGGCGATCGCGGAATTCGGGTCGCGCCGGCGCAGATTCGGCGGATTGGCGGATGCGGTATGACCAGAAGGCTTTTTAGTTCCCTTTGCATCATCGCGTGCGTGATATGCCTGCTGCGGTATCCCTGGCTGACCGGCCTGGGAGTGATCGCGCTGGTCGTGGCAGGCCTGTTCGAATTTTTTACCATGCTCGAGCACAAGGGTATCAGCATGTACAAGTATTTCGGCACCGCGCTTGGCGCGATCCTGCCTTTGTCCATCATGCTGCGCTTTGAGCTGACTAAAGGCTGGGAATTGCTGTTCATCGTCATCGGGGTGCTGTTTCTCATCCTGATGCAGTTCAGGCGCCGGGACAATGCGGGAGTCGTCGTCGACATATCGACGACGATTTTTGGGATTCTCTACGTTGCCTGGTTCTTGAGTTTTCTGATCAGGATCCGCTATCTGCCGAACGGCATGTGGCTCCTGACGTCGGTTATCCTGATTACCAAACTCGGCGATATCGGAGCGTATCTGGTGGGATCCCGCTGGGGCAGGCATGCGTTGCTTCCCCGGGTGAGCCCGAAGAAAACAGTCGAGGGTTCCGTCGGCGGCCTGGCGTCGAGCGTGCTCGGAGCCTTGCTCTGCAGTGGGGTGCTCGGATTCGAGTATCTGCATTGTGCGGTTCTGGGCCTGTGCCTCGGGATTCTCGGGCAGCTCGGAGACCTGTCGGAGTCGCTGATGAAGCGCGATTGCCAGGTCAAGGATTCCGGCTCCCTGTTTCCGGGCATGGGCGGCGTGCTGGACTTAGTCGACAGCCTGCTCTTCACGGCTCCTGTCTTTTACCTGTATATGATCGTGACGTCCGTATGAAACGCGTCGTTGTTCTGGGGTCAACGGGTTCGATCGGTGTCAGTACACTTCGTATTATCGAAGAGTGCCGCGGGCGTTTTGAAGTCGCCGCTCTTTCGACCTACGGCAGGACAGATATCCTGCGCGAGCAATGCCGTGAGCATCGTCCGCGTTTCGTTGCGGTCTGCGACAGGGAGAAGGCAGCCTCGTTCGAGAAGTCCTTCGGCCGCGGGATCACGGTGTTCGCCGGAGACGACGGTTTGCTTGAGATGCTCGGCAGGGTGCGCGCGGATATCGTGGTACTGGCAATCAGCGGGAGAGCGGCACTGGAGCCGCTCCTGGCTTCGCTTGACCGGGGACTGGATGTGGCTCTGGCAAACAAGGAGACGCTGGTGATGGCAGGGCAGATTGTCATGCGCCGCGCGAAGAGATCAGGCGCGCGTATCCTGCCCGTCGACAGCGAGCAGTCCGCGATCTGGCAGTGTCTCGACGGCAAAGACCGCAGGCTCGTGCGCCGGATCGTGCTGACCGCATCGGGAGGACCGTTACGCACGATGCGGCGGGAACGCATGCACCGGGTGCCGCTCGAGCGCGTCTTACGCCATCCGCGCTGGAACATGGGGCAAAAGATTACCGTGGATTCGGCAACGCTCATGAATAAGGGACTGGAATTCATCGAGACCATGGTGCTTTTCGGAATCCCTGCCGACAAGATCGA
>CAZDUF010000030.1:0-2155 GCA_964508555.1 uncultured Planctomycetales bacterium | reverse complement strand
AAGATCGAGGTTGTTGTCCATCCGGAATCTATTATTCATTCCATGGTCGAATTTACAGACGGGATCATCCTGGCGCAGATGTCCGTGCCGGATATGCGCATCCCGTTGTATTATGCGCTGAGCTATCCCGACCGTTTCGAGACGTCGATGCGGGGAGTCGATTTTTTCAAGACCGGGGCGTTCCATTTCGACCGGCCCGACCTGAAGAAATTTCCCTGTCTGGCACTGGCAAAGCAGGCGGCGCTCACCGGCGGCACCATGCCGAGCGCGGCCAACGCCGCGAACGAAATCGCGGTAGCCGCGTATCTTGCGAAGCAGGTTGATTTCGGCGATATCCCGCGGATTATCGGCAGGGTGATGCGCTCGCACACATCCGTTGCCCGACCGCGGCTTGATGATATTCTGGAAGCGGATCAGGAGGCGCGCACGCGGGCGCTGGAACTGGTCGGGCGTTTGGCGAAGACAGAAGGACGGATATGCTAGAGACCCTTGTCTCTTTACTTGTGTTTCTGGGGGTTCTGAGCGTGCTGATTATCGTGCACGAGTTCGGCCACTTCCTGGCGGCTCGCCGGGCAGGAGTGCGCGTCGAGACGTTCTCGATCGGGTTCGGTCCCGCGCTGTTCAAAAAGAAGATCGGCTCGACGGATTATTGCATCGGGTCGGTTCCGCTGGGCGGATATGTCAAGCTTGCCGGAGACAACCTCGAGGAATATAAGGGATCCAGCGACGAGTTCTACACCAAGCCCGTGGGAAAGAGGTTCGGCATCGTCGCCGCGGGGCCCCTGTTCAATTATCTGCTGGGGTTTCTATTGTTCTGGCTGGTGTTTGCCACGGGTTTTGAGTCTTTCGGCACGCGCATATCCGGCGTGCTCGAGGGGTATGGCGCGGCCGAGGCAGGGCTTGCCGCAGGAGACCGGATTCTCGCGTTGAATGAGACTTCCGTTACCAGCGCGGATGAGGTCATTACTTTTCTCAGGGGGGTGCGAGCCCCGTATACGGTCAGGGTTTCGTTTGAGCGGGACGGTGTGCCCATGGAGATGGCCGTCAATGTCCGCAGGATGGACGTCGACGATCAGATGGGCGGCAGACGTACGGTCAGCATGCTCGGCGTCACCTTCGACACGGCTGAGGTGGTGGTGAAGCGTTTCTCGGTGCCGCGCGCGTTTGCCGAGGCCGTCCGGAGCGTTAAAGGTGTGACCGTGATGACGTATAAAGGGCTCTGGAGAATGATGATCGGCAGGATTTCCTTTAAGGATTCGGTAACCGGGCCTCTGGGCATTTTCGATATGACCTCAAGTGTCGCCAAGCTCGGCATCATGGCTGTTGTAAACCTGATGGCTCTTTTGAGCGTGAGCCTGGCGCTGTTCAACGTGCTGCCGCTTCCTGTCCTCGATGGGGGACACCTGTTTTTCCTCCTGGTTGAGAAGATACGGGGCAAACCGGTGTCCACAAAAGTCGAGCGGGCAGTTTCGCAGGTTTCTATGGCGTTCCTTATCTTTTTTGCCCTGTTCGTGACCTATTTTGACCTGTTGAAACTGATGAAAAAGGGATAAACTCCCTGTGCATGAGGAATGAAAAGTATGTGAATTTTTATCGTGAACGTAGTATACTAATGATGTATACTACTATGGACTGCTCGATGCTCATGGGCAGTCCATCATTTTATCCCCCTGCGCAAAATCCGTGCTCTTGAAATCGGAGATGGGATGACGGGATTGGATTTCGCTGCGGGGAGCTGGCCTTCAGGGGCTCCACGAGAGATGAAAAGAAAAAAGACACGACCGGTCAAGGTCGGCCGCGTGGTTATCGGAGGTGGAAATCCGGTGGTCATCCAGTCGATGACCAAAACGGATACCTCCGATATCGAAGCGACGGTCAGGCAGCTCAAGAGTCTGGAGGCATGCGGATGCGAAATCGCCCGCCTGGCGATCAAACAGCCTTCGGATGTCGCGGCGTTGAAAAAGATCAAGCGTCAGACCCGTCTGCCGCTGGTCGCGGATATACATTTTCACGCTTCGCTCGCGTTGCTGGCTATCGACAACGGCGCGGATAAAATCCGCCTGAATCCCGGGAATATCACGAAGAAAACCCAGATACGCGATATCGTGTCGGCGCTCAAAAAAGCGCATATACCGCTGCGTATCGGCGTCAATTC
>CAZDUF010000029.1:0-12702 GCA_964508555.1 uncultured Planctomycetales bacterium | reverse complement strand
GTAGACTCCTTCGTTAACTCATCGATTCATCCGGTGATTCATCCGTCTGTTCAAGCCACTCCTGCTCGGTGGTCGTGTCGCGGGCCGGCTCCTGCGGGCGCTCGCGCTGCCCCTGGCCCGGCTGCCCCATGAACTGTATGCGCTCGGCGAGGACCTCCATAACGGAGCGTTTTTGCCCCGTGGCCGCGTCATCCCAGGACCGCGACTGCAGCCTGCCCTCGACGAACAGAGGACTCCCCTTGCGCAGATACTGCCCGCAGATTTCAGCCTGTTTGCTCCAGACCACCGCCGTCAGAAAACAGGTCTCATCCTTATTCTCTCCGGCCTTGGTCTTGTAGGTGCGATTCACCGCCATGCGCAGGTTCGCGACCGGCGTGCCAGACGGTGTATAACGGATTTCGGGATCTTTGGTGAGATTCCCGATCAGTAAAACCTTGTTCAAACTCGCCATACGAACCTCCTCGCGAAGAAGCTTTTCCTAGCGTCCCGGACGCGTAATCAACACCCGCAGGATATTCTCGTTCAGACGATACGCGGCATTGATCTCGGTCACTGCCAGCGGTCCGAGCGAAAAAGAAAGAAGATAATACAGTCCTTCGCGGTATTTTTTCAAAGGGAAAAATAATTTCCTCTTGTCCGCCCACACGGCGCCGGAGGCAACGGAACCCCCGTGCTTGGTCACGGTGTCGGCAAGCTGCGCGAAGAGTGACTTACGGTCGTCCTCCGACAGGTCGGGCTTGATGATAAACATCGCTTCATACTGGTTCATGGTGCTTCCTCCTTGACGATTGAATTAAAAACGTTCATCGCGCGCGTCATCCCTGCCGAGGCCCAGGTATCGCAGCAGTCGCAGGCGCGCTCGAGTATCGTGCCCAGTGACGCGGTCTCGTCGCGGCTGAATGGCGACAGCACGTAATCGGCAGGGTCTTCTCCCCGCCGCGGCCTGCCGATACCTAACCTGAGCCTTGCGACACGGCTCGTCCCCAGGGAATGGACGACCGACGCCAGTCCCTTATGTCCGCCGCTTGATCCGTCCGCGAGAATCTTCATTCTCCCGAACGCGAGGTCCATATCGTCGTACACGACGAGGACATCCTCCGCTGCGATGCGCCGCCGGCGGGCAATATCGCGCACCGCAAACCCCGAAAGGTTCATGTAAGTCAACGGCGTCACAAGAATCACGGTCTGCCTCCCCTGACGGAACTCGCCTGCCGCGACGGCGCGCATGCGCCGCGTGCCAAGCGCTATGCCGTGCCGCAGCGCCAGCTTCCCGACCACGAGAAAACCGATATTGTGCCGGGTTCGCGCGTACTCGTCACCGGGGTTTCCCAGGCCGACTATTAACTTCATGGTTTGCGGCCACCCGGCCATACCGGAATGGCCGGTGTGCGCCTCTGCGCAAGTTTGCGGGTTAGTGGGTTTGCGGGTTTAACCCGCAAACAGGCAAACCCGCGAACCTATTATTTCTTTTCTTCTTTTTTACCAGCGGGCGCCGCGCCTTCTTCGGCGACTTCCTTCTTTTCGCGGATAACTTCGGGCTCCTGCGTGGTCGCGCCTTCGACGGCCTCTGCCGGCACTTCTTCCTTCATCGGAGCGGACACCGTCACCACGATCGCATCGGCATCCTCGAGCAGTTTGACCCCGGGCGGCAAAGGCACATCTTTGACAAAAATGGAATCCCCGATTTTGAGCGCCGACACATCCACCAGCAGCTTGCTCGGGATAGCCGTCGGCAGACACTCGATTTCCGCTTCCCAGAGAATCTGCTCCAGCGAACCCCCGTCCTGCTTGACGCCCGCGGCCTCTCCCTCACAGGCCACCGGCACCTTGATCTTGAGGGCCCTGGTCAGCGATATTTCGTTAAAATCGACGTGCAGGATTTCGCCGTGCACGGGATCGTACTGGATCTCCTTGACGACGCAGGGCTTCTTCTTGCCCTCGTCGACAACGAGCTGGATCAGAACGCCCTCGATGCCGCGCTGGTGGATGGCCTGGATCAATTCATGATGCGAGAGTTTCAGGTTCTGCGCCTTGGCGTGCGCCCCGTACATCACCGCGGGAATGAACCCCGCCTGACGCAGATCCTTGACCTTGGATTTGCCTTCTTCCTGACGTGCCTGTGCGTGTAAAAGTATCTCGTCCATGTGACTCCTGCTTTCTGGTTGCCCGCGCCTGTGTTTAGTCGAAAAGACAGCTCACCGATTCTTCGTGATGGATACGCTTGATTGCCTCCGCCATCAGCTCTGCCACCGATATGACGCTGATCCGGGGATGCTTGCGGTCATCGCTTAAGGGGATGCTGTCCGTGATAAAAAGCTCCTCTAAATCAACGCACGCGTCGATCCGTTCGATCGCCGGGCCGGAAAGGACGCCGTGCGTAATCGCCGCATATATGCTCTTTGCCTTGTGTTTCTTTAATGTCTGCACGGCCTCGATGAGGGATCCGCCGGTCGCGATCAGGTCGTCCGTGATGAGCGCGTCCTTGCCCTCCACCTCACCGAGAATATGCATGCTTTCGGCCTTCTCCGGCGATATTCTGCGCTTGTCGATGATCGCCAGCCCCGCGGACAGGCGCTTGGCGTACGACCGCGCCATCTTGATGGACCCGACGTCGGGACTCACCACGACCAGATTCTTGGTATTGAGCTTCTTCGCAAAATGGTCGATAAACACGCCGACCGCATACAGGTGGTCGACGGGTATGTCGAAAAAACCCTGTATCTGCCCGGCGTGCAGGTCCATGGTCAGGATCCTGTTGGCGCCGGCAACGGTCAGGAGGTTTGCCACGAGCTTAGCCGTGATCGGGACGCGCGGCTGGTCTTTCCTGTCCTGGCGGGCGTACCCGAAGAACGGCATGACCGCGGTGATCCGCGACGCCGAGGCGCGCTTGAGCGCGTCAATCATGATTAAAAGTTCCATTAGTGTCTCGTTCGGCGGCGGGCAGGTCGGCTGGATGATGAAAACGTCCTTGCCGCGGACATTCTCGTTGATCTTGACCCTGATTTCCCCTTCGCTGAAGCGGGACACCAGCGCATCCTGGAGCTTAACTTTCAGGCACGCGCAGATATCCTGCGCGAGCTGCGGATGGGCGTTTCCCGTCAAAACCGCTATTTTATCCATGCAGTCCCCCTTACGGTAGCATGATCCTTGACGCGCGCATTCGCCGCCAGATGCGCGAACGGACCGATACGACAGTTCTTTCCGATGACCGCGCCCTGCTCGACGACCACAAACGGATAGATCACGGTATCCGCGCCGACGCGCGCGTCGGCGGCAAGGAATACGGTGTCGGGTGAAACCATCGTGACGCCATCCTGCATAACGCGCTCGTTGATTTTCTTCTGCATCAGGCGCTCTGCCTCGGCGAGCTCCGCGCGCGAATTAATCCCCATCGCCTCGCTGAACTGCTCGAGCGTGACGCCGCCGACGCAGAACCCGTTGCGGTACAGCAATTCGACGGCGTCGGTCAGATAGTATTCTTTGGTGCGATTCTGCGGCGTAATGCGTTTCAACGCAAACGAAAGCCCCCGGGTGCTGAAGCACATGATGCCGGTATTAATCTCCTTGATCTCCTTCTGATAGTCGCTGGCATCTTTTGCCTCGACGATACCCGAAATACAGGAATATTTATCCCGCAGGATCCTGCCGTACTGCGCGGGTTTGTCGATTTTTGCCGTCAACAGGGTAACGTCGAGATTTGCCTCGCCATGGTACTCAAGCATCGATGTGACGGTCTCCTGTGTCAAAAGGGGCGTGTCTGCGTACAAAACCAGGACCGTACCCCCGAACCCGGCTAATTTCGGAAGAGCCCGCTTAACCGCATCCGCGGTGCCGAGAATCTCTTTCTGCAGCACGACGCCGACTCCCCGGGGAAGCTGCGCGCGCACTACTTCGGCTTTATGGCCGAGCACGATAATGGTCTTTGCGGGCTTGAGTGCTTTGACCGTATCCAGCACGTAGGAAATCATCGGCCTGCCGCAGAGAGGATGCAGGACCTTCGGCAGTTCTGATTTCATGCGGGTACTCTTACCCGCTGCAAGTATGACAACCGCTGTTTTTCCGGACATAATGCAAAATACCTCTCCTGCGCAGAGAAAGGGCTGCCCACTTTACTCTGTAACACGAGCAAAACTTCGCTTCTATTATATATTTAGTAGAGATACCGCGGGATTCGACCGCCTATACTAGGAGATTTATATTATACAAGGTAAAGGGGAGATTTCAAGGGGAAAAATACACTCTTCTTCTGCAATCTGAAGAGCTGCGTTTGATACTCCTGGAGTATGTGCTGGGGGTGGGTTATGGGTTGTGAGTCTGGTTGTGGGGAGTAGGTTGTGAGGGGCTACTCTAAAATCTTCCCCACAACACACAACTCACAACTCGACCCCCCACCCACAACTCACCCTCACAACTATTTTTGACGATCGATCCTCTCCTGCACTGCCCAGGAGAAATATCCGCGGTATTTACGCTGTAACCGTGGATTTTTCCAGTCACTGCCTTGAACAACCTTCCTGCAGGAACGCGCGCCGCAGGTACAGGAAAAGGAATAATCCAGGCCTGCATCGCTCATGCAGTAATCATAGGTAACTTCCTCTCCCTTCCTGATGCGGCGCAAGGCGACCATGATCAGGTGCCCTTTGATGCCGGCATTCGGATCACAGCTGTGATTGAAGAAATCGTCGTCTTCGAGCGAGCCATCCTTGTTTGACACCAGATAAAACCCCTGCGCCACCGGAGTGGCGTAGTCTGCGATGGATTTGAATTTCGTCCGCTCCAGACGGTCGTATTCCCCCTGCGAAATGATAAACCCGCCGTAAATAGCGATGACTTCTCCCTTGGCAAGAGGACGCGCGCAGAATACCCCTTTGCGGTCGATACGGGAAGAGACTACCTTGACTTTCGGATTGAGATACGAATGAATCAGCATACAGGCACCTCGCGGCGTGTCAACGCGATGCCGGCCAGCCTGTTCGCGGAGAGCACGTCCGCGTACAACGCAGCGTCCGAACACAGCTCCTCCGGAAACACAAGACCTCTCGGGGCACGATGTCTCAGGATCCAACAGGCGACGCTCGCGGGAGTCCGGGCGGTGATTTTTTGCATAGAATTGAGCTTAGCCTGCGGCTTAGCCGCAGCGCGCATCTCCCAGAGGACTTTCATTGCAGATGTTTCGATCTCGATTCTGCCGACGGTGATGTTTTGCCGGACGTTTTTCTCCACGACAGCCTTGGTCTGGCGCATGGCGCTGGGAGAGAAGAAACCCTCGTTGCGCAGAAAACGGTAGAACACCCCGAAGCCGCGCGGACGCAGCACGCGGTAGGTGAATTCCTCCAATTTCAGTCCGTCCATCATGTTCTCGAAACCGCTCTGCGTGTAATAACTTTCCGCCCTGATGCCTTCGATGAGTTCCTCGCGGTATCCGGCAAACGCGGGAAACCTCCTGCGCCGCCGTCCGACGATCTGCTCCGAGGAAAGCGTGTGCTCGAGCACCAGGTCCTCGAAACACCAGAGAAACGGAAAATACTCCTCGACAGGCGAAAGCGATCCCGCCATGATGTCGATCTTCCTGATCGAACTGCCCAACGCGGCCTTTTCCCTGCCCACGAGCATATTGACCAGGCCGGGGCAGAACCCGCACGCAGGCACCACCGTGATGCGGCAGCGCTCGATCCGCGCGCGGTTCTTCAGGAAATACGCGGGTTCCATGTCGGATATGTCAACCAGCGGCTTGCGGTATGAAAGCGCCGCCTCAAGCGGAAAGGACCCAAGGTCTCCTGCCATCGACCCCACCAGCAGATCCGCCTGCGACGCCTGGCGCGCGCGGGGATCAAAGCGCACGGTCAGGTCGAGTCCGGACGCCTGCAGATAAAAACCGACGGCGCGGGCGATCCTGCCGTCGCCGATAATCAGAACGTTTTTCTTCATCGATAGGGGTGAGCTCCGGTGGAGTCTCGCGGCGCCTACGGAAGCTGCCACATCTTCGGCATGACCAGACTCGCCTGATGCATGTGGGGCGTGTAGTATTTGAGATCTGCCAGATGCGTTCCGAGCCTGCTGCGCGCGCGCTCCTTGAGTCTGCCCACGGGGATGGTGAAAGGATTCACCTTCTTGGAGGCCATCAGGAAACAGTATTCAGACCCGCAGCTGTAGGAAGGCATGGGCAGGCGGATCGGGGCGACATGGGGAAAAACCGATTTGAGGGTCGAGGCAATGCGTTTAATCATCAACTCGAAATCCAGGAACGGCCCGATCTGGAAAACGGCGATACCGTCGGATTTGAGCGCCGTGCAGACGTCTTTGTAGAAAGGCTCCTGAAACAGCGCCTTGCCCGGCCCCACGGGATCGGTCGAATCGACGATGATCAGGTCAAGAACGCCTTTGTTCTCTTTCATGAAATCCTTGCCGTTACGAAACTGCAGGTCGACGCGGGGATCGTTGAATGCTCCCTTGGAGACGAACGGCAGATATTTCTTCGCGACTTCCACGATCTGCCGGTCGAGCTCGATCATCACGATGTTGGTAAGCGGCCGGTGTTTGGTCGCCTCGCGCAGCACACCCCCGTCTCCTCCGCCGATAACCGCCATGGAGCGCGCGTTCGGATGCGTCATAAGTGGAATGTGCGCGATCATCTCGTGATAGATGAATTCGTCGGACTGCGAAAACTGGATAATGCCGTCGATGGCAAGCATCTTGCCGAACCCGGGGCTCTCAAAGACCATCACGTCCTGATACGGCGTCTTGCCGCGGAAGATTTCCTTGCGGATGCGGAAGGCGTCGGTCTTGCAGCGGCGAACGCCCGGAAAAGAACTCTCGAAGAACCAGTGCCTTTTGCGGAAGGCGACGTAATCGGACATCACGTCCCCTTCTTTGATCTCATGCACCTTAACTTCCTTGGCTTTGTAGACCTCAGCCAGATATTCGAGCGCCTTTTTCGATTCCGTCTTTTTCCCGCAGGTAAAGATATCGACGCCGACAAAGTGGTATTCCGGCCAGGAATGAATGGCTATATGGGATTCGGCGAGAAGAATGACACCGGTTATGCCGTGGGGATGGAACTTATGCACCATGGCCTTGAGCGGCGTGTTATTTGCCCTGCGCGAGGCCTCCCACAGGATTTCCTCAACTTCCTTGGGATCCTCGATCTGGCGCTCGGTTATGAGATCGGCAATAACATGGTCATAATACGGAATTTTCGCAGGCATGGTACCGGTATCCTTTGTAGTGGGCTCCAGAGTAAAATAATATTTATCTATAGCACAAATGCCGCATTTTTCAACAGGAAAATCGATTATTTTACCATCTGTTCCTTGCGGAATCGCTCGGAAAGTATTACTCCGCGGCCAATTCGCCGGTCGGTTATGTCCCTCGCGTAATCGCTCGTGAAAGTATTACTCCGCGGCCAATTCGCCAGTCGGATTTCTCCGAAATCCTCCCCGGCTGGCCGCGGAGTGAATGAGTGCGCGCCTGTAAAACAGGCGCGCACTCATTCTACTGGGACGCATGGATTCGAACCATGATAACGAGACCCAAATTCTCGAGTCCTACCATTGGACGACGTCCCAAAAAAAAGCAAAAGTACGGCGACTATTTTACCATACTTTTGCCCTGTCCGCATCTATTGCCTTCGCAGCTTTCTTCTCGCTTTATTTTTTACTGGTCATCCTCATCCCCTGCGGAACCGGACGGACCGCGCAACCTCTCCTGCTCATACGCCTCAAGCACCTTACGCTGCAGAATTTCCCTAAAGGCCTGGTTAATCGGATGCGCGATATCCTTATGCTCCGTCTGCGCTCCGCCGACGGTCTCCTGCGCCGGACGGAACGACTCCGGCAGCCCGCCGCCGCACTGGTTGCAATACTTGCTGCGCAACTCATTCTTGAACCCGCACTTGGGACACGGATGCTTGACCTTGCGCGACGGCATGGCGATGAACAGTCCGCTTGAGCCCTCGATGACCTTAATGTTACGCACCACAAAGGCGTTTTCGAATGTCACTGTCGCGTACGCCTTGAGTTTTTTGTCGGGAGAATCCTTCAAGACCACCCGTACTTCGGTTATGTCCATCGTGTCCTCCTCATGGTTGCACGCTTACACTGTTGCCGCGCAGAAAACGCGCCAGTCAGGATGCCTTTCGAGCAGCTGCGCGCGGCACCGGCGCGCGCCGGCAATCGTCGGAGCGAGTCCGGACACCGACGGTCCGCTGCCGCTCATCATGACGTGTGACAACCCGGCTTTTCTCATCGCTATGTGTACCCGCCCGACCTCGGGATACAACGCTGAGGTCAACGGCTCAAGATCATTGCGAGCCAATAGTCTATCATCGGCACATTTTTTTGTCAATCCGCTGCGCGATGCGCGGAGCCCGCGCGCACATTTTCTGTCCCACGCTGTATAGATGCGCGCGGTCGCGACATGGACGCGCGGGACAACGATGACGTGGATGAGCCGCAGACCTCTCGGCGCTTTAAGCGGCGTGATGATCTCTCCCCGGTTCGTGCCGAGTGCAAACGGCGTGTCATAGACGAAGAACGCCGTGTCCGATCCGATGCGCGCCGCGAGTGAAACCAGCGCTGCCCGGCTGAAACCGCATTTCCAGAGACGGTTGAGCCCGGTGAGCGCGGCAGCCGCGTTCGACGATCCGCCGCCGAGCCCGGCGCCCACGGGGATGTTCTTCTCGATGACGATATCCGCGCCAAGCAGCCTGCCCCGCGCGCCGCACGCGCGCTTCAGGAGAACCGCGCTTGCGTGACACAGGTTTGAGGCGTCGCACGGAACCTGCACGTCGTCGCAGTGCACGCGGACGCGGCCGTCGCCTCGCGCGGAAACGGTTATCGTGTCGCTCAGGGAAATCCGCTCAAAAACGGTGACAAGCTCGTGGTACCCGCGGGGAAGTGTACCAATGACGGCGAGATAGAGGTTGACTTTAGCGTGGGACGTAAACGTCAGTCGCTTCACGGACGTGCGCAACAACGGGAGGTACCGACTGCTTTCTCAATATCGTCGCTGGTAAGATTGTATTCCTTCATCAGTTCCGCCGGTTCGCCGGACTGGCCGAAACGGTTGCGCACGCCGACGCGCACGACTTTCACGGGCGAGTGCTCGGACACGACTTCATCGACGCTTGAGGCGAGACCGCCGACTGCCGCATGTTCTTCGCACACCACCAGACACCGGGTCAAGCGCGCCGTCTCGATGATCGCCTCGGTATCGAGCGGCCTGATCGTATGCACGTTTACCAGGCGCGCCTTGATCCCGCGCGCGCGCAGTTTTTCCACGGCGATGAGCGCCTCAGGGATCATCACACCGCAGGCGATGATGCCGACATCGGTGCCCTCGCTCAAAATCTGCGCCTTGCCGAACACGAACGGTCCCTTGTTTTCAACGGTCGGGACCTTGGATCTGCCGATGCGGATATAAAAGGGGCCTTGCATCGACGCGGCCGCCAAGACCGCTTCTCTGGTCTGAGGCGCGTCGCACGGCACGATGAGGTTCATGCAGGGAATCAGACGCATCAGCCCTATGTCTTCCAGGGCCTGATGCGTGGCTCCGTCAGGGCCGACGGTGACTCCCGCGTGCGTCGCGACGATCTTGACGTTAGAGTCGCTATAGCAGACCGAATTTCTCACCTGCTCCCAGGCCCTGCCCGTGGCGAACATCGCGAACGTCGACGCAAAGACGGTCTTGCCGCAGCTGGCGAGCCCTGCCGCGGTCGCCATCATGTTCTGCTCGGCAACGCCGAAATTGAAAAATCTCTCCGGGAACTCCTTCGCGAACATCCCGGTGCGCGTGGAGCTGGAAAGGTCAGCGTCCAGGACGACGATATCCTTTCCCTGTTTGCCGAGCTCGATCAAGGTCTGACCGTAGACATCTCTCTGATACAACATTTCAGGCATTACGCAAGCTCCTTCAACGCCCTCTCGCACTCCTCTTTCGTCGGCGAACGGCCGTGGAAATCCAGCGAGTGTTCCATGAACGATACGCCCTTGCCCTTCACCGTGCGCGCGATAATGACGCTCGGTTTTCCCTTGACGGCGGCCGCTTCCGCATACGCAGCAGCGATCTGCCCGATGTCATGTCCGTCGATCGAAATGACGTGCCAGCCGAAGCTCTTCCATTTGTCGGCGAGCGGTTCGATGCTCATGACATCCCTGGTAGGCCCGTCGATCTGGAAGCCGTTGCGGTCGACGATCGCGCAGAGGCTGTCCGTCTTGAAATGCGCCGCAGCCATGGCCGCCTCCCAGACGTTGCCTTCCTGCAGTTCACCGTCGCCGAGCAGCACGTACACGCGGTAGGACTTTTTGTCGACCCGCCCGGCAAGCGCCATACCCATGGCTACCGACAATCCCTGGCCTAAAGACCCAGAGCCGACGTCGATGCCGGGCGTGCGGGGATCAGGATGCCCCTGTAACGGGGACCCAATTTTTCTCAACGTATCCAGACGCTCCAGAGGGAAATAACCGGTATCGGCGAGAATTGCGTATAACAGCGGGCAGCAATGTCCTTTGGAAAGATGAAACCGGTCCCGGTCCTCCCATTTCGGTTCACGCGGATTGTGGCGCAGGACGCGGTAAAACAACACGGTGAGCAGGTCCGTTGCCGAGAGGCTTCCGCCCGGATGTCCGGACCCTGCTTTGGTCAGCATCGAGATAATCAGCCGGCGGATCTGTCGCGCCTTTGACCGGAGATCGGCGAGCGTCTTTTGATCTATGGATGTCATGCTGTCCTTACAATGCCTGAAGTTTCCTGCGGACTGCTTCCTGGGTCGCGTCCAGCTCCAGGGACTTCTTCCAATTCAGGGCCGCGGCGCCGGTATCGTTTAATTGACGGTACACGTCGCCGAGATGCTCGTAGACGACGGGATCGTCGATCAGCGCCACCGCCTTCTTCAATTCTGAGAGCGCTTTTTCGTACTCTCCCTTTTTGAAATACACCCACCCCAGGCTGTCCAGATACGCCCCGTTCTGGGGGTCGAGCGCGAGCGCGCGGCTGATGAGCGTATGAGCCTCATCAAGATTCCTCCCCGTTTCCGCGAACAGGTATCCGAGGAAATTGAGCGCCTGATGCGAATCCGGCTGAAGCTCAATCACCTTGCGCAGATGCGCCTCGGTATCCTCCTGCTTCTTCATCTGGTAGAGGACCGAGGCCAGGATAAAATGCGCTTCGGCGTCTTCGGGCGAGGCCGCCACGATAATGCGGAATGCCTGCTCGGCTTCCGCGTATCTTTTCTGCTGTGCGTAGAGCATCCCGAGGTTTTTCTGGATTTCGGGATTCTCGGGGGATTGCTTCGCTGCCTTGAGCAGGGCCTGTTCGTATTCCTGCGCGGCAAGATCAGCCTTGCTCTGGGAGGTATAGATGAGCGCGAGTATGGCGTGGGGCTCAACTGCAGACGGATCGAGCTCGATAGCTTTCTTCAACTCCTGAATCGCGCCGGCGAGATCGTCTTTCTTGATCAATGCGGCGGAGAGATTCAGGCGGATCAGGGCTGCCGTTTTATCGGTCTTTAACGCCTTGCGATACTCGCCGATCGCCGCGTCGATATCCCCGAGGTCGTCATACAACGTCCCCATGATATAATGACGCAGCGCCCGCGAATGCTGCGCGTCCCGGCAGTATCCGGCCTTCCACCACAACAACACCGCCGCCGAACACAACGCGGCTGTCAGCAGTCGTTTACACACGGCAGTCATACCGCTCTTTCCTGCCGTTTAACCCCAGGCTCTCTTCTTCAGGTGACGAAGACGACGACGCGCCTTTTTCCTCTTGTGCGTCCGGATCTTCTGTCGTTTCCTTTTTCTGCCGCACGGCATAGCGCAACCCTTTCAGAAGTTTAGTGGTGAGTGTCTAGCGGCTGGCACGTTTTTTCTCGCCACTGGCCCTTCATCACTCACCACTAATATATTACTTTATTAAGCGGATATTCGATGATTCCCTGCGCGCCGGCCTTCTTAAGATCGGGGATCAGCACGCGCACTATTTTCTCGTCGATAACGGTCTCGATCGCCACCCACTCGTCATCGGACAAGGCGGACACGGTCGGCTTCCTGAGCGCAGGGAGCAGGCCGATCACGCGCTCAAGGTCGCTTTTCCGCACGTTCATCTTCAGGCCGACCTTCGCCTCGGCGCAGAGCGCCCCTTCGAGCAGCAGCGCTATCTGCTCCATCTTCGCCCGTTTCCAGGGGTCGGCGTACGAGGCTTTGTTGGCGATAAACTGCGTGGTTGATTCGCAGAGCGTCGCGATCTCGACCAGTTTATTAGCTTTCAGGCTCCTGCCTGTTTCGGTAAGCTCGACAATCGCGTCGACCAGGCCGCCGGAAACCTTGACCTCGGTCGCGCCCCAGGAAAATTCCACTTCCGCATCGACCCCGTTGTTCTTCAGATACTGACGGGTAACCGCTACCAGCTCGGTCGCGATGCGTTTTCCCTGAAGCTGCTTGACGTCGGTAATACCTGAGGCAAGCGGCACGGCGAGCACCCAGCGCACCTTGCTCAGGCTCTGCTTGGCGTACACCAGCTCCGTCACCTTAACCACGTCCGAGCCGTTCTCAAGCACCCAGTCGCTGCCGGTGATACCGCAGTCAAGGACATTATCCTCAACGTAGCGCGACATCTCCTGCGCGCGCAGCAGCACGGACTCGATGTCGGGATCGTCGATCGACGGAAAATACGAACGCTCGCTTGACAGCGAGACGCTGAATCCCG
>CAZDUF010000028.1:0-13038 GCA_964508555.1 uncultured Planctomycetales bacterium | reverse complement strand
AATATTAACATTTCCGCGTAGTAAAAAATTAACCTATTGACTTAGTAATAACAGCGCCGGGACGCAGCAAAGCGTCAGCAGCCGTCAATACGTCCTCGACTGTCACTGCCTTCAGGCACGCGAAATCCCGGGAACAGTTGTGCGCCCGGCACTGCTCGCAGCCGACATCCTTATGAAGAGCCACACCCTTGTTTCCCAGCGGCCCCCAGCGCCGCGGGCTCAAACCTTCCTGTTTCCTGCCGAATATCGAGATCACGGGAGCGCCCACAGCAGACGCGACGTGCACAGGACCGGAATCGTTGGAAATAACCAGCTCCGACTGCTTGAAAATACCCGCGAGTGTGGAAAGCGTGGTTCTTCCCGCCAGGTTCACCGCCTCCCGGGTCATGCGCCTGATCACCTCATCAGCCTGCCGCAGGCCGTCCGGCCCTGAGACCACCACGGTCTTGCATCCGTATTTCGCGATGAGCTCATCCGCAGCCCGGGCAAAATAATCCGGCGGCCAGATTTTAGACGGACAGCTTGCCGCGGGATGCAGGACAATAACCGTATCCTCGGACGTGATACCCGCCTCGCGCAGGAGGTCGCGCGCGCGCCGGTCGGCGTCATCAGACACGGTCAGATGAGGCGCATACGTCGCAGGCTCCAGTCCCACAGCCCGCAAGAGATCGAGAGCATACTCGGTTTCGTGTTTCTCTCCGCGGTGCTTGGTATGGACAATGGTATCGGTCAACAGAAACGAGAACTTCTTGCGGTACCCGACCCTGCGGGGTATACCGGCGAAGTACACGCTTACATGGGCCCGTATCGTCGGGTGCAAAACGAACGCGACGTCGAAACGGCGGGACCGAAGCTCGCGACTGAACTTCCATGCTTTACGGAAACTCCGTCCGATCGACTGCTTGTCGTAGAGCAGGAAATCGTCCAGAAACCGGCTGTGCTCGACGATCTCGCGGCAGCAGGGCGCCACCATCATGCAGATGTACGCCGCGGGGAACAGCGCGCGCAGCGCTTCGACCGCTGGCATGGACAGGACCACGTCTCCGACGCGGTCGGTTCTCACAACCAGGATCCTGTTAAACATCACGCCGCTCCTTGGCAGCCCGTTCGATAACCGAATCAAGCGCGGTCATAACCTCGTCTGGAGATATCGATTCCATACACTCAACGTATCCGCGCCTGCACTGCGCTTCCCGGCAGGGACGGCAGAATAGAGTCTTGGCAACAGTTATCGATGATTCTGACCACGGGCCGTAACGCCTATCGTCTCCGGCGCCGAAAAGACCGACGAGCGGCGCCCCCATATAGCTGGCGATATGCAATGCCCCGGTATCCGCTGACACAACTGCCGTTGCCCGCGAACACAGATACGCGAACTGGCGCAGCGTTGTCTTGCCGGTCAAATCAATCAGACTCTGCGACGCGCAGGAACGCGCGATATCCGCGGACAGATCTTTGAATGTGGATGACCCGGTCAGGACAACCACACAGCGTTCTCCCAGCAGAGCGCACAAGGCGCAGAAATGCCACACCGGCCAGCGCCTCGCCGCGCCGGCAGTGGACGGATTGACCACGACAAACGGCGCGCCGGTGAGTACGCCGCGGCCGAACAACGCCTCATCCATAGCCTGCGCATCCTCAGGCGAGAAAATGAAGGTGCGTTCGTGCCGGATAGATTCCGCTTCTCTGCGCATAGCCTTGTACAAACGGTACAGGTTCCTTTCCTTCATATGCCGTATCCCCGCGGGGATGCGTAACAACGGAGACGTGCGAAAGCGCGCAGGCAGAAAGGCTCCGAAAAAACTGTTCTTCAAATCGATCACCGCGTCAAAACGCTCCCTGCTCAGGGCGAAGAAAAGCGCGGCCTTAACGCCAAACGGCGCGTGCTTATCGTAGATAATGAGTTCGTCCACCCTGCGATTGCCCTCGAAAACCTCTTTGGGACGCGGCCCGACCATTACGGTGATGCGGGCATCCGGATACCACGCTGCCAGCGTATCCAGCACGGGAAGCGTCAGGATGACATCACCCAAATTGCTTAAGGTTACCAGGAGAACTTTCCGGACCGGTAATCCGCTCATACCGTCTTATGGGCTCTGACGACAATCCACGTCACTAGCACGAACGCCAGGATCAGGACCGCGAATTCAATGCCCTCGTCAACAAACGCCCGCATACCGAACATGCATATATCCTGCCGTGCCTCGATCAGAAAAATAACACCGAGCGTGAGAAACAGCGAAACGAGTTCCTTCCTTATCCACGATGTCTTAAACGCCGCCAGCGTCTTTGAGATACCTCCCCATTGACGTATGTCAGGCAGATATTTCATGCGGGAGGAGAGAAAACGCACGTACGCCTGGCCGAATTTCCCGGTAAGGAACGCCTCCTCTTTCCTGATCTGCGGAATATAGATGAGAAGGTACACAACCAGAAACACGGGAAACGTCCACCAGCGTAAGAGGAGCGATACCACGCCCGTGCCGATGAGCAGCGTCCCGAAATACATCGGATTCCGCATCAACCGGTAGGGGCCTTCCGTAACCAGGATCGTGCCGTTGTGGCTTGCGTCTTCCTTATACCCGCGCGACACGATCCGCACGAAAAAACCCGCAAGCACGGCAAGCAGGCCGAAGACATCAAAAAAATCCTCTGCTATTCTGCTTTTCCAGCGGGGGAAAAGAAATCCCGCGGACGCAATGACGGCAAGAAGAGAGAGAAACACCAGCATCCCCTGCAATCTGATCCGTTTCTTCACGGAGATCCTCCGCAGGAGCCTTTGACGACCGCCGCGAACACGTCGTCGACGGACAGGCGCTTCATGCAGGCGTTGTCCTGGCAGCCGACTTCATAACAGGGAAGCTCACAGGTTCCCTTTTTCTGCAGCACAGTCACGCCGGTATCGCACACGGGTCCGGTCAACTCCGGAAGCGTCGGGCCGAACAGGGCCACGATATGCCGGCTGCCTGCTGCCGCAGCGATATGCAAAGGACCGGAATCGGCTGTAACGAATACCTGTGCCGTGCGCGTCAGGGCTCCGAGCTGTTTAATGGTCAATGCGCCGCAGGCAGCCACTGCCGCATGTTTCATCATGCCCTGTATTTCCCTGACAAGCTCTTGGTCCTCGGAGCCTCCGGAGAAAACCACCCGGTATTCGCGCTCCCCGATCAACCGATCCGCCAGGAGAGCCCAGTGCGACGCCGGCCAGCGCTTCGGCATCCAGTTCCCTCCGGGATTCAACACAGCGATGCGCTCTCCCTCAGCGACACCTTTCTTTTCCAGGAAATCAGCCGCAGCGCGTTCGTCATGCCTGGAGACGTGCAAATCCGGATTCCTGCCCGCGTCGACACATCCTGCCTGACGCACCACCGTGAGATAATAGTCGATCCGGTGCACCGTATCCCTGGCCGGCGGCTCGATGCGCGTCGTCAGGAGAAAGGCCCGTTTACGCGAGGTGTGTCCGATCCGCCGGGGGATCCCGGCAAGAGCGCACAGAAGCGCCCTGCTGAATGACCGGTGCAAGAGATACACCGTGTCGAACTTTTTTCTCGCCAGGAAACGGATAAAAGCTACCTTGCCTGCCAGGGTGCGGTGGCTCCCCTTCTCGTCGAAGATAATCACTTCGTTCACATGCGGATTACCCTCGAGGATCTGGTAACAGCGCCCGGGGATCGCGCAGGCGATGAAACTTTCGGGATAGGTAGTGCGCACGGCACGGATAGCCGCGGTGGAAAACAGGACGTCTCCCAGCCAGTTCACGTTAAAGATAAGAATGCGCTTCGGCGTCTCCATATCGCCACATACCTTGGTCCTTCGACCTTTGCGTCTGGCCGCCTGGCAAGGCGGCCGAACGCACACACCCGGCAATACAAAGGATATGCCGGTGCGTGTCTCTACACTGCCGGCCAATCCATTCTGGCCGGGTGAGGACCTTCGACTATTTCTTTCTATGCTCTTTAATAAATGTGTAGTATCCGCTGGCCTCGACCCAGAACACGAACAGGTTATCCGACGACGGCCCGATGCGCAGCCGCTTCAGCGCGAAGATATCCGACCGGGAAGATTTCTTCCCCGGGTTCGTCGCAACGGCAGCGGTGTATCCCGCGTCGCGCACCACCTCTTGAATACGCTCCGTATACATGCCCTCGGGATAACTGAACACGTTGACGGGCCTCGCCAGGCGTTCCTCGAGCACGCGCTTTGATTCGCGCACCTGGCGCACGACTTCGTCGTCTGACAGTTTGATCAGCGGATCCGGCCCCATGCAATGGCTGCCGATGTGTACCAGGCCCGAATCCCGCATCTCCATAATCTCTTCCCAGAAGAGACGGTCATGCTGAGGCCTGCCTACTTCGTCGACGATGATAAACAGCGTCACCGGTATCCGGTACTTCTTCAGTATCGGGAATGCGTGCGCATAGTTATTCCGATAACCGTCGTCCAAGGTGATGGCAACGGTGCGCGCGGGTATCCGGCCGCCGCTTGCGATGAGCCGCGCCAGCTCTTCGACCGTCACCACATTATAGCGCATCCTGCGCAAAAAGCGCATCTGCCGTTCGAACGACTCCGGTTTCACGGCGAGCCTGTTGCCGGGCTCGGCATCGGGGTCAACCGAATGGTACATGAGAATCGGGGGCGTGTACGCGCGGTCGAGCGCGTTCCATACTCCCGCGACAGCGCAAACAAACAGCGCACACCATATTCCTAGGCTTTTTCGAGACATTCCTGATACACCCTTAGTGTTTTTTCGACCATCTCGTCCTGAGAATACCTCGCGGTGATATATTCCCGCGCGCGAGCGGCGCAGGCGCGGCGCAGGTCTCTATCTCCGAGCAATCTGGTAACGGCTCGGGCAATCGCGCCGGCATCGCCCGGCGCGACGAGCAGACCGCTCACGCCGTCCTCGATCAATGCCTGCATGCCGCCGACTTTCGACGCGACAGCCGCGCATCCCGACGCCATCGCCTCCATCAGGGCAAGACCAAGCCCTTCCTGCAATGACGGCATCACGAACACATCAATGATACGGTAGATATCGGCTGCGTCGACCTCGTCGCCGACGAACACCGTCGACGCCGCGATGCCGCGCTCACCCGCCTGGCGTTTGAGGTCGGCCAGTAAATCTCCCTGCCCGGCAATAAGCAGCTGCGCCTGCGGGAATCCCTCCCTGACCTGCGCCATTGCATCGATAAGATACGCATGCCCTTTGACGCTCGAGAGCCTTGCCACGATACCCACGACCGGGCCGGCCGCAAGCCCCAGACGTTTCTTCAACTGGCCGGAAGAACCGTTCGCGGGAACGCTGAACCTGGCCGCGTCAATGCCGTTGGGAACGACGCGCACGCGGGTTTCCCTGACGCCGAAATCGCGTATCAGGTGACGGCCGACTTCCTCGCTGACCGCGATGACGCGGCTGCCCCAGCAGGGAAAAACTCTCCGCCACAGGCGCGGCCTGAAAAAACCGTGGCAGGTCGAGACAAACGCAGGAGTTCCCCGGCCAGACACGCAGGATGCCAGGACCTGCGTGGTGCGGGTATTCGCGTGAATGATATCTATCCCCTCGTTCCTGAGCATCGCGGATACTTTCAACGCGCTCCAGAACACCTGCGGACCAAACTCCTGCTTCGTGCGCACCGCGAGATCCGCGCACTCGACGCCTGCTTCGATGAAACGGTAGAGAAGCTTCCCTCCTGCTGAACCGAAAAACACGCGGTGGCCGCGCCGGATGAGTCCCGACGACAGCGTCAACAGGTAACTGGTGATACCGCCGGCATCAGCGTGATTCGCCAGAAACAGAATCTTCATGTTTTCCTTTTGAGCGTCATCAATCCCATAATCTTCTCCACCACTTCCTCTGGCGTCACCGCCGTCATGCAGCGTTTCCTCCGGCACGCCGGCCGATAACAGGGGGCGCAGGCAAGGTCCTTGCGGATGAGCACACCGTTTTGCAGCGGAGGCATATGCCTCGCCGGATCGGTCGGACCGAATACCGCAACCAGCGGCGTACCAACGGCGGCGGCAACGTGCAGAGGCGCTGAATCTCCGGACACATAGACACTGCAGGCGCGGATAAGACAGGCGAGCTGGTTGACCGTGGTGCGGCCGCACATGTCGATAATTTTAGTGTTCCTGGCCAGTCGGGCGCAGAGCGAGGCAAACGGCTTGTCGGCATGGACGCCGGTCAATACCGGCCGTATGTCGCGCGCACCCAGCTCCTCGCAAATCTTCGCGATTGTCTGGGCAGGCAGACGCTTGGTCTGCCACTTTAAGCTTGCGCTCACATTCAGACCCACGAGCCTCTGGTTCTGAGAGAGCCACTCCCCTGCCAGGATCTCATCGATGACTGCCTTGTCTTCATCCGACGGCCAGATTTCAAGGCGGCGATCCTGCGTGTCTATGCCTGCGGCGCGCAACAGATAAAACTGGTGCTCCACAGGACCCATCGCCGTGCCGGGATCCTTCACGCGGTGATTCAGGAGAAAACTATACTTGCCGTTATCATATCCGTACCGCTGCGATGCCCCGCTCAAGAACGCAAGCAGATGACTGGTTTTATTATTCTGCAGATCGATGACGATGTCGTAATACAGATTGCGCAGACGGGCGCCTGCCTTCCAGAGCCCCAGGATACCCCGGTCTTTTTCCGTGCGGTCGATAACCGTCAGCCGGTCGATATACGGACAACGCAGCAGCGCGTCTTTGACGGCCGCGCCGGTAATGCACTCAACCGACGCAAAGCCGGCGTACCGCTGTCTGATCGCGCGCAGGGCCGCCGATGCCAGAACCACATCCCCCAGGGCACTCAACTTAATCACGAGTATCCGCTCCTCGGACAACACCTCTTTGTAGACATTCAGGGTCGCCTGGAGCATTTTCTCAACGGGATATTTCTCCCTGACAACCTGAATGGCGCGCTCGGTGAGCCGCGCGCAGCGCGCAGGATCCCGGATAAGCGAAATTGTCGCCTCGGCAAGAGCGGCTACGTCTGCCGGCGGGACCAGAAGACCTGTCGCGTCGTGCTCGATGATATCGACGATGCCCCCGACCTTGGTGCCGATCACGGGCACACCCGAGGCCTGCGCCTCCACCAGCACACGGCCGAACGCCTCATGCGTCACCGTCGGTAAGACGACGAGATCGAGGTTCGCGAGTATGCCGGGAATGTCCCGCTGCGTGCCGAGGAACTGGGTCGAGTGCGCCAGCCCCAGACGCCTGGTTAATAACTGCAGCTCCTCCTTGTAGGCAAGACGCGCGCTCGAGGCGTCTCCGACGATCCACAGACGCACCTCGGGACAACTGCGGGCGACCCTGGCCATCGCCTTCAGGAAATAGGTATGCCCTTTGAGCGGAGTTATCCTGCCGATGATTCCGATGTTGAACTCGGCTCGCGCGCGTTTCTTCGCCCAGGGAACGTAGGTAAACCGTTCGAGGTCCACGCTGCGGGGAATGAACTTCACCCGCCCGTGGGCGACGCCGAAATCGTCGATCATGTGGCGCGCGATCGCCATGCTCGGCGCGATCACTTTCTTTCCCCATCCCATGACCGCGCTGAAGGCGTGCGTGCCGTAATAACCGTGGCAGGTCGTGACAAGACGCGCCTGTGTCGAGCGGCAGGCGAAAAAAGCGATCCACGCCGGAACACGGCTGCGCGCGTGGACGATATCTATCTTTTCACCGGTGATGATCCGTTTCAGCCGCGGCACCATGCGCGCCATGGCAACCAGGGACTTTACATGCACGGGCAGCGTGTAGTGCACCCCTCCCGAAGCCTCGATCTCCTTGACCAGCGCTCCGCCTGCCGACACCACTACCGACCGGTGCCCCATGCGCACCAAATACTTTGAGAGATCGACCACGCCGGTCTCGACTCCGCCGACGTTGAGTTCAGGAAGAATTTGAAGAATATGCATAGTGTATCGACATACCGCCTATAAAATCTTTTCCAGCGCCTCCCGCACCCTGGCACGGTCCATCGGCATGTTCTTGACCGGCCGCTCCCTCAGGAGCTGCTCGATAAGGGAACCGATCCGGCGGTTATCCGGCGCGGTTCTGATGTAGCCTTTCCTGCTGAAGCGCGCGATAAACCTGCGGTGCTTGGCGCTCACTGCGCGGGGATCGGTAACCACCACGTACGCGGCGCTTGCCGAGGCTTCGGACATCATCGAAATCGAATCCGGCGTCGTGACCACGCAGGAACTCAAACCCAGAATACCTCCCACAGCCTCCGGGATATTCGCTTCGTTCGCGATCACAAGCAGCGCGCACGCAGGATGCGTGCCCAACCGCTGCTTGAGATACGTCTCGACATCCGGCGGGGTGCGGCGCGAGGTTGTGACGAGCAGACGGGCGCCCAGGCGGCCGGCAGCCTCGAGGCAACCGTCCAGCACGGCACCGAGCTCTCCGGCGCGCATACGGTATCCTTTGGCCGGTCCGCCGATAAGGAACCCCAGATAGAGCGCCTCGGGCGCTATGCGGCCCGCACAGCGTTCGACCAGGAGCCGCTTGTGCTCCTCAAGATAGTCTCCGTCGACGACATGCAGTGCTCCGTCCGTCACGACCGTTTTCTTTCCGGCGCGCGCCGCGTCGTGCGCGGGAACGATAACCATATCAAACCGCGCGGCCGGTCCCACAGACGGCCGCATGCAGACGATGCTGCGCGCCAGATTCTCCCGCGCAAGACAGTAATTGAGCCCGGCGAGAGCAGATCCGCTTGAGATGATCACATCGGGCTGCCTGCTGATCACATCGCGGTATGTCTCTGTCCGGCAACACACCTCCAGACACAGAAGACAACCCTGACAGGCGTACGTTCCGCTCAACACGGACGCGCAGGCGAACGCCCGGCGGCACAAAGCATTCTTAAACCGCACCTCGACGATGGCAATCTCCGCGCGAAATCCCCGCTGACGGTAGATCGCGCTCGCCTCTCCTGCCACGCTTTGCGACTGCCTCAGGTGACCGGCCTTGCCGTCGCTCAAGATAAGCACGCTGCGGGAGGTCGAGTACTTCCAGGTCTTGTATGTCCACAGGTACTCTGCCGGATACTCGCGGATGTGTTTTTCGTATCCCCGAACAAGACGCGCAAGGTTCGACCGGAGGCCGGCCTCCTCGTCTGCGGCGGCCTCCGGCTCAAAAGGCGCATCAAGAATTATTCTCACGTACGGTCCCCGTACGCGGACAAAGAATGCCGGCAGGATGACCGCCTGATACTTCATGGCAAGTCTGACTGCGCCGCTTGCCATTGAGGCATCCTTGCCGAAAAAAGGGACCCTGATCCCGGTCCTGCCTCCCTGATCCACGGACATGCCCACTGCCTCGTTTCGTTTGAGCACAGCGATAAGTTCGCGGATCCCGGACCATTCGCGCTCGTCGCCGCGGGGGGGCCGTCCCGATGCAGCGGTGCGCCGCACGATCAGACGGCACCCTTTTTCGCTGCGGTAACGGTTCAGCAGTTTCACCACGCGGTCAAACTTGCCTCCGGCCTGATCGCGCACCAGGAAATGAAACGGAAAGCCTAGATTGGACGTGATGATATTGTATAATTCCCAGCTCCCCTCGTGCATGCCGGTAAAAATTACGCCTTTACCGCGCGCGAACGCCTCACCAATATACCCCGCATTTTCCAGGGTGACATATTTTTTCAGGTACTTCTCGTCGATGCGCGGAATCAGGAATATCTCGACGATACTCTGCCCGAAGTTCCGGTAAAACGCGCGCACCAGACGCATCCGCTCACGCGGCGTCATACCCGGATCCACGGCCCGCTTGAGGTTGGCATAGGCGATCTGACGGTGCCTGCGGTCCAGGGTGTACAAAACGTCTCCGACCGCGCGTCCGACCGCATACGCGACACCAAGAGGGACAGCGCGGATACACGCGCCGAACACCCTAAAGAGTATATAACTGACGTAATCGATCAAGGAAAAGTTGTCCGTTCGTTCCGAACGTCATGCGCATGCGCAGCACGAGCACGCTGCAGGTCGCCGGAATCAGATTACCGAGCCGTATGGCATCTTTCTCCGTGGTCACCACGGTCGCGATATGGTTTGAGGCGCTTCTGGCGATTACCGCGTCGACATCGGCAGCAGAGTACGGGTGGTGGTCGGGAAACCTCGTCGACAACGCGACAATGCCTCCGCAGGAGCGGATGAGCGCTTCGAATGAATCGGGATCCCCGATCGCGGAAAAGACAGATACTTTCCTTCCGCTGAGGAACGCAACCGGAAGCACGCGGCCGCAGTCGCGCGCGTCGCAGATATCGCTCGCTTCATGGCGCGCGTGCACCAGAAGCGCGTCAGGGGCATAGCGCGCGAGCTTCTCCAGCAACTCTGCCGACGGCTCAGTCAGATTCGTCTTGGTCACGACGATAACTGCCGCTCGCCCCAGAGCCGACGCCTGTTCGCGCAGGATACCACGCGGCAGGAGCCGGCCGTTACCGAACGGACAGCCCGCGTCCACTAGCACGATGTCCAGGTCTGGCGCGATATGCCACTGCTGGAAACCGTCATCGAGCACGACGGTATCCATCCCTGCGGCCTGCGCCGCTCTGATCGCTCGCGCGCGGTCGGCATCGACTTTCACGTCGACTCCGGCAAGCTGACGCATCAGCATCTGCGGCTCATCACCAACCCCGTCAAAGCGGCGGTAACCCCTCGTGACCACCGACACGCGGTGTCCGTTTTCTCGCAAGAAACGGCAGATGAATTCCACCATCGGCGTTTTTCCCGTGCCTCCGATGGAAATATTGCCGACGCTGATCACCCGCACACCGGAAAACCGGCGCCGCGTGAACCTCATACGGAATCCCCGCACGCACCAGACACCTGCGCCGTACCCCAAGGACAGCACAAATAATGCTGTCTTGACAATGCCCGCGCGCAATCCTGTGCGCCGGTCCGTGAGCAGCGAATATAGGTAAGCACGTAGAGTCGGCACGATGCACCCCTGTAAAAGACGTCCGCAAGGGAAAAAACTCACTTCCGCAGGCCATTTTATCAAAAGCTATGGTAGCACAGGCTGTTGCAAACGGCAACAGCATTATCATTTTTCTGTGCAACGGGTTACGTTCCTGATGGGGAGCGAACAATGAGCCCTACGCAGGTTTGGAAGCCTTCAAGAAACAGGCCGCGTCGATCAGGCGGGTGATATCGTTAAAATCACGGGCGATAACGTCTGCGTGCCGCAGGAATCGTGCCGGCAAACTCGTTGGAAGCGCGATACAACGCATCCCTGCTCTGCGCGCCGCGGTAATTCCCAGAGGCGCGTTTTCGACTACCGCGCATTCTCCGGGAGAAACCTTGAGAAGGGCTGCTGCCGCAAGGTACGGATCAGGATACGGCTTGCCGCGCTTGACCATGTTACCGGTTACCAGCACGGTAAAGAGTCTCCGGACGCCAGACGGCAATATGGCCCGCACTTCTGCCAGGGGCGTTCCCGTAACCAGCCCCAGTTTGTACCCCCTGGCGCGCAGGCACTCAAGAAGCTCCACGCATCCGGGAAAAATGAACCGCCTGAACACCCGCCTGAAAGACTTTTTGCGCAACTTGAACAGCCCGCGCAGCGCGTCCCTGTCAACGGCACGCCGGTGACGCCTGAGCAGAGAAGACAGCGTTACGTCCCAACGCTCTCCCTCTTTGAGAAAGACGTCCTGCATCGAAACCTTGATACCCACGGACCGCAGCGCCTCGTACCAGGCGATGAAGTGGTACGGCATGGAATCGACGACCACGCCGTCCATGTCGAAAAGAACCGCCCGCGGCCACTGTGCGCGTCGTTTTGATTGCATGGAATGCGCCTACTCTGCGGTTGTGGAAGAAAGATTGCGTTCGATAAAGGCGAGGAGTTTCTGCTGGACGTCCTGTGGTATATGGGAGAACTCAACCCCCATGCCCGGATACAGCTGATGCTGGAGTTGTTTGTCCGGCAGCCAGACCACGGTCGCGTCCAGCGCGATTTCCGGCTGATTCTGTCCGATCTGCAGGGACAGAGTGACGCGGTCGCCGAGCTTACAGCCCGCGTGCCCATAGAGATACGCGCCGATCGCGCTCAAGTTCATCAGCGAAACCTCCACCGGCACGGCAACGCAGCCGGTGATGTGCGCCTTGATGCCGATGGGAAGCCGTTTGAAACGCCGGCGCAGCTGCATCTTCTGGATATGCTCGATGGCGCGGTCTTCCTTGAAACCGTGCAGCGCCTGCTCTTCGCTGGGACAACTCTCGATGACTTTGTCGATACCGGCCACGGCCAGGACGCCCTGCAGGTGCAACGGCACGTTGACCAGTTTCATCCTGCCCCCGTTATTCATCACGTCCTTGTACGCGATCACCAGCACCGATACCCCCATATAATCGAGTGTGGTGACTTCGGACAAATCGCAGAGGATGTCGGAATATCCGTCCTGAATGCACTTACCCACGGTCTCGATGAGACCCGCGGCGTTGACGTCAACAACACCCTGGACATCGAGAATGACGACGTTCTGTTTCTGTCTGACGCGGATATTCAGGCTCATAGGAAGGTAACATCCACCCGGGGTGACCCTTCGATGGTGTTGTGCACCGGGCATTTCCTGATAAAATCCTCAAGGGCTTTTTGCCGGCGCTCGTCGAGACGCGTGCCTTTCAGATCCACGACCGTATCTATGGAAGCAAAGCGCACCGGCGGCTCATTTGTTAATTCTGCTTTCAGGTGCACGGTAAATCCCCGGATATCGATTTTCGTGCTCTCGGCGTATTTGCGGATATAGACACCCAGACAACTTCCCAAGCTCGCCAGGAGCGCGTCCGGCGGCGTGACTCCCTTGCCCTTGGTATCGATCAAAAAATCGTACTCCTTCGAACTGACCGAGAAAAGCTGATCCTCTTTATGCGTAACGGTTACTTGATACACGGCACTCCCCTCCAAGAAAGTTTTATTTTATCACACTCACGGCTGGAACTCAACCAAGGCTCTGCTTCCGTGTTCAGATATCAGGCCGGCGGGTGGCCGGAGTAACGGCAGTGAAATGGGAGGATCCCGCCTGCCTACGGCAGGCGTGCC
>CAZDUF010000027.1:0-13526 GCA_964508555.1 uncultured Planctomycetales bacterium | reverse complement strand
AGGCCGAGGCCGAAGGGGAGTCCGAGTCCGAGTCGGAGGCCGAGTCGGAGTCCGTTGTTTAACCTCTAGATGTCGCGCAAAGCCATCGCCCGTTCGGGTTGATGGCTTTGCGCTTTGTGGAGAAAACAACGGTGGGGCTGGGATTCGAACCCAGGGTAGGAGAGACTCCCACAACAGTTTTCAAGACTGCCGCATTCAACCACTCTGCCACCCCACCTAAATTTGCTCTCGTATACTTACTGGCAAATTTATTTCTCATCCAAGCCCGATAAATTTCAAGGCGCAGCCGAGAAATGTATGGGCTGTTTTGGATGAGAAGTCATCCATGCTTCCAGCAGAATTTACATAACTCCTTACAGAACAGAGAATAGTAACATCATTTCGCTCTATTGTCAACCACGCCTGATAGCTCTTTTTTATAAGAAAATCTGGCGAAAAACGGTAGTAAAAATATCCGCTGCCTGGCGGCTGGACACAGACAAAAATCGCAGGAACGAGAATTCTTTGAACCACAGATTAATCAAACCCGCGAGCACAATCACCGTAACCAGATACATAACAGAAAAGGTAAAAAGGTACTGCGCCTTCAAGAAATCACCTTTCTTCGTTTGTACCGACCGCGCCGAATACACCAGGTGCAGCGCGACCGTGAATCCCGCGAAGAAAAAAGCGTACCTGCCTGCCCACTCCGATTTCCCGCTGAATAATGAAACCAGCCCGTAGATGAGAAAGACCAGAATGGTGTGCACCGGCAAAAGCGCCGGCGCAATCTTCAGGAACGGCTGTGCAAAAGCAAACAGGCGCTCCGTAATCTTCTGCCCGCGCTCATACAGCGCTGCCGGCTCCCAGACAAACAGGTGCATCACGACCAGCGTCAGCGCGCCTGCCCAGAAATCAGCGCGTAGAGACGCATCGATCCGGGGGAATATCTTCAGAAACCCCGCCGTCGCGCAATACACCAGCGGCAACAAACACACGCCCAGCACGAACTTAACCACCTGCAGGGCCTGGCCGAGGAATCCGGAAAAGAATCCTTTTGCAGGAGCGCGCAGGTTGGTTTCCAGCCTCTCGTAATCCGCTTCAGTTTTTCCCGACGATCTTCTGTGCGCCATCGACGTACGGCCGCAGTACTTCAGGAATCAGCACGCTGCCGTCCTTTTGCTGGTAATTTTCCAGTATCGCGATCATGGTGCGGGCAGTGGCAACACCGGACCCGTTGAGCGTATGCACAAAGTCAACCACTGTCTTCCCGTTCTCGAGTTTCTTACGGTGCTTGATATTGGCGCGGCGCGCCTGGAACGACTCGAAATTCGAGCAGCTGGATACCTCAAGCCACTTATCAAGACCAGCGGCGTACGCCTCAAGGTCATAGCATTTGCTCGCCGCGAAACTGATATCACCGGTCGCCAGTTCCACAACGCGATACGGCAGGCCAAGCGCCTGCAGCACTGCCTCGGCGTTCGCGACCAGCTTCTCCAATTCCTCATAGGAATCCTGCGATGTGACGAATTTCACCATCTCAACCTTGTCGAACTGATGCACGCGCATGAGGCCGCGAGTATCCTTGCCGTAGGAACCTGCCTCCCTGCGGAAACACGCGCTGTACGCGGTGTAATAAAGCGGCAGCTCCTCCTCGAGCAGGATGTCGTCGCGGTGAACGTTGGTCAGCGGCACTTCCGCCGTCGGGATGAGAAACAGATCGTCGTCTTTCAGACGGTACATGTCATCCTCGAGCTTCGGCAGCTGGCCGGTCCCGGTCATGGAGGCACGGTTAACCAGAAACGGCGGCAGAATCTCGGTGTAACCGTGGCGTGAGGTATGCAGATCGAGCATGAAATTGATCAGGGCGCGCTCGAGCCTGGCGCCCCATCCTTTATAGAGGATAAAATTCGACCCGGTGATTTTCGTGGCGCGGGGGAAGTCGATGATATCGAGATTCTGGCAGATATCGGTATGGGAAAGCGGCCGGAAATCGAACCGTGGCGGCTCCCCCCAGGAACGCACGATTCTGTTGTGCGAGGCGTCTCCCCGCGGAATCGAGGCATGCGGCATATTCGGTATGCGCAGCAGCGCTTCGTCGAGCCTGCTCTGTACCCCGCGCGCTGTCTCTTCGAGCGCCGATATCCTCGCTGAAACGTCCTTCATGGAGGAGATCGCGTCTTTGGCGTCCTTCTTGTCTTTGAGCAGGGCGCTGATTTCGTTATTCGCCTTGTTGCGCCGCGCCCTGAGTTCCTCAAGCTCGGAGAGAACCTTTCTGCGCTCTTCGTCGACCGCCAAAAATGCGTCCAGATCGAATGTGTTCGCGCGATCTTTCAACGCCTGCCTGACACTGTCGATATTTTCCCGGATAAATTTTATGTCGAGCATACGATTTTTCCCCTCCTGCCGATTACCCCTTGACGACTCCAAGCGGCCGCATCCTGCAGACGCGAAGCGACAGCCCGGCGTTGTGCACGACGCGCACCACGTCATGCACGTCCTTGTACGCCTGTGGCGCTTCCTCAACCACGGTACCCCTGCCGGAAGCAAGCACGAACACGCCACGGGCCGCCAGCTCTTTCATTAGTGTATCATATTTTACGGATTTCATCGCCTGTGATCTCGACTTGACGCGTCCTGCGCCGTGGCAGGTCGAACCAAAGGTTTCCTGTTCCGCTGACTGCGTGCCGACTAATAGATACGAATTCCTTCCCATATCTCCGGGAATGATCACCGGCTGGCCGATTTTTGTATACTCATCCGGCAGCGCGGGATTTCCCGGGCCGAACGCGCGCGTCGCGCCTTTACGGTGAACGAAAAGAAGACACTCCCTGCCGTCGACAACATACCTCTCGAGTTTTCCGATATTATGCGCGACGTCATAGATCAGTTTCATCCCCATCTTCTGCCATGATTTCTTGAGCACCTGTTCGAACGATTCCCGCGCCCGATGCATCAGACACTGCCTGTTCGCCCAAGCATAGTTCGCCGCGCAGCGCATCGCGCCGATATAAGCTTTCCCTTCTGGCGACTCAACCGGCGCGCAGGCAAGCTGCCGGTCAGGGACGCTCAGTCCGAATTTGGCGAGCGCCGCGCCCATAGTCCTGGTGTAATCATCGCAAATCTGGTATCCGAAACCCCGCGACCCGGAATGGATCATTACCATAACCTGGCCCGCATCGAGCCCGAGCGCATCGCAGGCGTCCCGCGCATACAGTTGATCAATAACCTGTATCTCGAGAAAATGATTCCCCGAACCAAGCGTTCCCAATTGTGCCTTGCCCCGCTCGTACGCTCTGTCGGAAACAGCGCCGGGGTCGGCTCCCTGGATTGCTCCGCGCTCCTCGGTGTGTTCGATGTCGTCGCTGGTGCCGTACCCTGCGCTCACCGCCCACTGCGCGCCCCTGACCAGAATCTCTTTCTCTTCCCGGGCGGTCACGCGGATATTTCCCTTCGACCCGACGCCGGACGGAACGTTGTTATACAATGCATACGTCAAATCCTTGATCCTGTCTTTGATTGCGCCGTATCGCAGATCCGTCTTCATCAACCGCAGGCCGCAGTTGATGTCAAAACCGATCCCGCCAGGCGAGACAACGCCTCCCTGTTCCGGATCCGTCGCGGCAACGCCGCCGATCGGGAAACCATACCCCCAGTGAATATCGGGCATCCCGAAAGACGCCTTCACGATGCCGGGAAGGCACGCCACGTTTGCCACCTGTTCGAGCGCGCGGTCGCGCACGATATCCTTGAGCAGTTTCTCGTCGACGTACACGATCCCCGGCACGCGCATCCCCTGCTGAAACGACTGCGGTATGCGCCAGCGGTATTCGTCTATCTTTTCTAACGGTATCTTACTCTCTTCCATCATCCGCCTTCTGTCTTTTGGTCAGATTTTTGAGTCAAACGTCGAATATAATATCCGCCTGCCAATACCCGCGCCGCTGCTCGAACCTCAGGCCATGATACGTCGCCGCCTTGATTTCCGTAACGATATCACAATACTTTCTTGATATCCCCGCGCACCCTGCTTCGATACGCCCCTCTCCCAAACGCCTGATGTCAAAACGCGTGAAAATGATGCCCTGCGCTGCGCCGAGCGACAACAGCTCGTTCAGCCAGTACACAAGGAGTTCATCGGTCGCGGGAGCGGTGAGACTGACGGAGAAAATCTTGCGCGGCGCGCGCGCTTGCCTTTTCCGGGCGATGATAGCGAACATCGCTTTGGCTGCATGACGAAAGAGCTGTTTACGATCAGTTCCCCGCACGCGCACGCAAATGTCCGCGGTATGCTCAAGCATCTCGTAGCTTTTACGCATACGGTATTATAGCATCCGGCAGAGAAGAGATTGAGGAGAAAATTACGCGGTGAACAACGGAATAACGGAGAGAAAACGAAGTATCACCGGGTGGGGAAAAATGGGCCATGATGGAGTCGAACCATCGACCTTGACATTAAGAGTGTCCTGCTCTACCAATTGAGCTAATGGCCCTAATTTTACTTACAGGCCATTAGCCACCCCCGCAAGGGGGTGAGCACCTTTAAATAATGGCCCTTAGAAGACATAAACTATACCTGATTTTTATCTTTGCGTCAATCCCGATTTCTCTTCTTGATTCTCTTCTGCGGGCGGCTCGACCACGACCCGCATCGCCCTGTTGATTGCATCAGATTTCGTAACCGTGTACTCCACGGTCACGTTATCCCCCTGCTTCAAGCGTTTCGGAGGTATCTTTTTTCCTTCAGGCGTGGCAACTTCAAGCCCCGGCGTCAGAACGAAATTCATGGTCTGCCCATCCTTCGATACCACCACGACCTCCAGTTTCGTTCCTCTGGTAGGATCAGATACCATAACAGTCTCGACGGTACCCTTGAACATCATCGACTGACGTACCACCTGACTCGGCCGCTCCGGACGCAAGACTTCGACTTCTGCGGCAAAACACGAAAAAACAACACCGGTTAAGAAAAATAGAACGATAAGGTTTTTTTTCATTGTTCGAGAATGCATAGGGACTGTCCCTATTGAAACAACGCGCTCGGGGAGAGTCGAACTCCCAACGCTTAGCTCCGAAGGCTAACGCTCTATCCATTGAGCTACGAGCGCATCAGACTATTTCGCACTTCTCCCCGAGCATCCGGCGGAATTCTTCGAGCCGCTCAGGGCTTATGCCTTCGGCGTCAGAACCGCGCGGAGCCCTCACCGGGGAATTGAGCTGGATTTTATCGGGCCTGATCCGGTCGCACGTCTCTTTGAGCTGGCGCAGGTGCTCGTCGGAATCGTTGTATCCGCGGATCACCATCACCTCAAGCCAGAGCTTACCCTTGTATTCTGAGCGTAGAGCAACAAGCCCCCCGATTATTTCCTCAACCAGTATCCCTTCGGCAGGCCGGTTGATGCGCGTAAAAACATCCTGCGTGACGGCATCCAGCGACGGCACGATCAGATCTGCCTCAAGCACCTCCCTGCGCACGGCCGGGGTATTGAAGAACGAAGCATTGGTGATGAGCGCAACCGGCGTCGAAACAGAATGCTTGATAGCGGTAATCACCGTGCCGATGGACGTATTGAGCGTCGGTTCGCCCAGCCCGGCAATCGTGATGTACGCAAGCTTCTTCAGTTCATCCGGATGCCCGTCAACCCAAGCGCGCAGTTCCCGCACCACATCGTCCACCCGGTAGAACTGGTTGCGCGCAGTCACCAGGCAGCTCGTCTTCCCCAGCTGACAGTAAATGCAGTCAAAACTGCAGGTCTTGTGCGGAGTAAGACTCACTCCCAGCGACAAACCCAGCCTGCGCGAGTTAACCGGCCCGTATATGTATTTCATACTCCACGCTTTCGCCGTTTCAAAAAAAACAACGCCCCACCTTTCCGAATTCGCCGGATACGTTTGCCAGGTGGGGCGGATGAAGCAGCGCTACTTTACGTCGACCACACAATTGCTGGAACCAAACGAATTAGACACGCAGGACGTGCATCCCGGATCATTGATCCATGAGCCGTCGACCACAAATTTGTATTCGTAGCGTCCGGGCTTCAGGTTAATCTTGATACTCCAGGTGCCTTTAGAATCCTTCTTGGCTGCCAAAGATGAAGTATCCCAGTTATTAAAGGTGCCGGCCAAGCTGACTTTACGAGCGTGAGGAGCATAGAACTTAAATACCGTCGGTTTCGCCCGCGATATTTTGACCATGGATTCCTCCTAAATGAGGTCGCAACTTACGGAGCGAACAACACCGGTCTTATCGGAGTGACCGGTGTGCGCTTGCGCGCAAAGTGAGCGAACGTAAGCTGCATGACCGAATTTATCCCGCAGCCTGCGCGGGAAAATTTTGTAAGAAATTTTCCAAGCGCTTAGGCAAGGGATTAGCTACTAGGCCTTCCCTGCTTATTTATATATCAAAAGTCACGTCGTGTCAATGCCTTACTACATTACACCGCCGTGACGACGAGATTGTTCCTGTCCGCCAGGGCTAGACTCTTTTCCCTGTCAATGAATAAGGTCTTGCCTGCTTCGATCGCCAGGCACCTGCACCGGGCGCGAACACAGCTCTGTATGGTGCGCATACCGACCACCGGAACGTCGAACCGCGCGTCCTGGTTCGGTTTACTCACCTTCACCACGGTCAGGCCTTTGCCTGCCAGCCGGCCTGCCCTTCTGATCAGGTTATCCGTGCCCTCAAACGCTTCAACGGCAACGATTGCCGTCTCCTTCACCGCGACCGTCTGCCCTATATCGAGTTGGGCGACTGATTTCGCCATCTTCAATCCGAACGCGATATCATCCGCCAGAGACGCATCCGGCGATGTCCGCGTCAGAACGCCCGCGGCGGGAAACAGATCCCTGACATACACGGTTGAATCGGTCAGCTCAAAACCTTCCTCCCGCAGCATTCGTCCGACCGCGCCGAACAGCGTGTCGGCGCGCTTGTCCCGGACGCCGTCAAGCAGGGCACGCAATCGAATGTCCCGCTGCGCCTCGCCGCTGAAAAGGCGGCGGGGGCTGATCTGCCCTGCCATCACCACATTGCGAATGCCCGCGCCGCGAAATATGCCGAACATGCGGCTGAATTCGGAAAGCCGCAGCCAGTGTACCTCGTCGGCAAGCCTCGTGATCCGCGCGGAGGTATCTCCCCGGACAGCAACGGCAACAACCCGCAACCCTTGCCGACGGGCTGCTTCGCACACAAGCAGGGGAAACTTCCTGTTGCCGGCAATCAGTCCTATGCTTTCCAAGGGGATATCACTCTAACTTGCTCAGCGATTCTTCCTGACACTGATTCTTGCGGGAATGGCAAGAGCGCGCGACCCCGCGCCTGCTCCTGCCGATGAAATCGAGAAGGTACTGCACTTCTGCACAAGGATCAGTCTGTTCCTTGAGTTTTTCAACGGCATGGCCTACGGTCATGCCGGAATTGAACAACACGGAAAAGGCGCTGCGCAGCGTGCGGATGGAATCGGAGGAAACTTTGTGCCTGCGTAAACCGGTGAGATTCAGGGTATAAACGCGGGCGGGATGTCCGTCGCACATGGAAAACGGCGGAATATCCTGGACGACTTTCGAACAGCCGCCGATGATCGAAAGCATGCCCACGGTCACAAACTGGTGAATCGCCGTGAGTCCGCCGATGACCGCTTTATCCTCGATGGTCACGTGGCCGGCGAGCGTGCCGTTATTGGCGATCACGCACCCGGAGCCGACCCGGCAATCGTGCGCCACGTGAGAATATGCCATAAATAAGTTGTTGTTCCCCACCTCGGTCGACGTGCCGTCCTCTGTTCCCGGATTGAAGGTGCAGTATTCGCGGATGATATTCCCGTCGCCGATTTTCAGGAACGTCGTGCTCGAAGGTTTGAATTTCAGGTCCTGGGGCTTCGAGCCCAGCACCGCGCCGGTGAATATCTCGCAGTGTGAGCCGATCGTAGTGTGGCCGTCGATGACGCAGTGCGCCCCGACGACCGTCCCCGGACCGATGGTCACGTGATCGGACACGCAGGCGTACGGCCCGATGGTCGCCGTGTCGGCGATCCTGGCTTTTTTCGAAACAACCGCTGTCGGATGTATGGGCATACGAATCCTTCTTGGCCTTACGCGAGCGCGAACATGAGATCTGCTTCCGCTACCACTTTCCCGTCGACGAGCGCCCTGCCGTGCACCTGCCCGGTCTTGGCCTTGATTTTACCCGCCTCGATTTCCAGGATCACCTGGTCGCCAGGCACCACGATTCTGCGAAAACGCGCGTTGTCGATCGCCATAAAGTAGGCGAGTTTGCCGCGGTTTTCGTCAAGCGAGAGCATCATCACGCCGGCAACCTGCGCCATCGCCTCGACGATAACCACGCCGGGCATCACCGGCTTGCCCGGGAAATGGCCCCGGAAGAAATAATCGTTGATGGTGACGTTCTTGACCCCGACAGCGCGCTTGCCCTTTTCCATGGCGATGATCTTGTCCACGAAAAGGAACGGCTCCCGGTGCGGCAGGATCTTCATGATCTCCACCGAATCCAGTTCTTCGAAGTCAGGCACCTGGTACTGCGTGCCGATGCCTGCCATTATACCCTTCTGCCGCAGCTGATGCAATTTTTTTGCGACGCGAAGGTTGAGCGAATGGCCGCTCTTGACCGCGACGATGTGGCATTTCAGCGGCTGACCGACGATTGCCAGGTCTCCGAGCAGATCGAGTATCTTGTGCCGCACGAACTCGTCGTGAAACCGCAGTTTGTTTTTAATGACCCCTTCCCTGCCGACAACGAGGGTGTTGGAGTGATTCGCCCCCCTGCCGAAACCCTCCCGCTGCAGCGACACGTCCTCTTCGAGGCAGAAGGTGCGCGCCATCGCCAGTTCCTTCTGAAAACTTTCGGGCGTCACGGTGAGCTCGAAAAACTGCGTCTTGAGAAACGGATGGTCATACTGCAGGGTATAGGAAATCTTGAAATCCTTGCAGGGGAGCACGATGATGGATGAACCGTTCTCCTCATCCACGTACAGGGTCTCCTTCACCCAGAAATAATGCCGGTCCTTGTCCTGCTCGTGCGTGCCCGCGCGCTGGATCTCGTCCAGGAAACGCACGCTCGAACCGTCCATGCCGGGGAGCTCGTCAGAGTCTATCTCGATAAAGAGGTTATCGACCCCGAGGCCTGACAAGACCGCCAAGAGATGCTCGACCGTCTGCACCTCGACGTTTCCGCTGCCCAGCGACGTCCTGCGCGAGTGCGGCGCGGTCATCAGGGCGTCGGCAGAGACCTTGATCGCCGGACGCTGCGCCAGGTCGACGCGGATGAAAACGATTCCCGTGTCCGCGGGAGCGGGCTTCAATATCATGGTAACCGGATGGCCGGTATGCAGCCCTTCGCCGGTGAAGATGATCTCCTGCGCTATCGTCCTCTGTTTTTCCATACGTATCCCCTTCTATGAGGTCAGTTTTCTTTCCAGCTCTTCAATGCGCGCCTTGAGGCGCTTCAGTTCCTCGTGCATCTTCGGCAATCCCTGGACGTAGGCATTGATGCGTTTGGCGGTGTCATGGTCCTGGGCCGGGTATCCCGATACGAGCGTTCCCGCGCGCACCGGTTTGGTCACTCCCGCCTGCGCCGCGATGATCGCGCCGTCGCCCACGCTAATATGCCCGGTGAGCCCGGCCTGCCCGGCGATGGTCACGCCGTTGCCGATCACGGTCGAGCCGGAAATACCGGCCTGCGCGACGATCAAACAATGTTCGCCCACAACCACGTTATGCGCGATCTGCACGAGGTTATCGATCTTGGTGCCTCGTCCGACGACAGTCTTATTGAAACGCGCGCGGTCAATCGTGACGTTTGCCCCGATTTCCACCGCATCCTGAATCTCGACGGTTCCCACCTGCGGAACCTTATGATGCTCGCCCTCAACCGTGACAAACCCGAACCCGTCCGCGCCGATAACGGCGCCGGAATGGATAATGCAGCCGTCGCCGACAGAAACCTGTTCGCGGACCGTCACGTGCGGATACAGGAGAGTTCTCCTGCCGATCCTCGTCCCCTTTCCCACGAAACAGAACGAAGATATGACGCTTCCTTCTCCTATTTCGGCGTCATCCTCAATCACCGCGTACGCTCCCACCGCGGCATCGCGCCCAAGCCGCGCAGTCGGAGAAACCGCCGCGGTCGCGTGAACCCCGCGGATGGTGTTGGATTCCCGGGGCATGAGCAGGGAACAAATCTTCACGAATGCCAGCGAGGGGTTCTCGACCACGATCGCGTCACGTTGCGTCTCGACGCCGCGGCCGACCACGATCGCCGAAGCCCTGGTCGTAGCGGCAAGCGGCAGGTACTTGGGATTTGCAAGAAAGGTTATGTCCCCCTCCTGAGCCTCGCGGATGCCTGCTACTCCGAAGATACTGACCTCCGGATTACCGCGCACGATACCGTTCACGCTCGCCGCTATATCAGAGAGCTTCTTGGGCATAGCCGACTTATTTATTCAGCCGATCGATGATTTTGTCCGTGATATCGAGACTCTTGGTCTGATACACGAGCACGCGATCGTTAAACACGAGCGTATACCCCTGCTCCTCAGCGTATTTCTTGACCGCGGTCTCTATATCGTTGAGGATTTCTTTCATCTTCGCGTCCTGCTCCTTGCGCAGTTCGGTCTGCTTTTTGACGTCGTACTCGCGCAGCGACTGAATTTTTTCGTCGAGATCCTTCTTCTTCGATTCCTTCTCTTTATCGCTCAGGAGGTTCAGCTTATCCTGGAAACCCTTGATCTCGTCAACCTTCTTATCACGCTCGGTGTTGTAGACACTCTCCTTGTCTTTGAGGGTCTTATCGTAATCTTTGGTCTTGGAATACTCGCTGAATATCTTGCTCAAATCCACGTAGGCGAACTTGTCAGCGGCATGCGCGGAAACCGCGCCCATCAGGACAAACGCTGCGACGGTGCAACCGATCTTTGTGGCTCTGTTCATGTGGATCCTCCCGTTCATTTTCCCTCGCGTCATCGCTCACACGCTTCGGGAATGATTTACGCATGAGCCGGCCTGAAAGGCCGGCTCATGCGTAAATCAAAATCCATGACTCGCACTGAAATGGAACTTGCCGTCTCCTTTATCCTCTTCTCCGGGCGCTGTATCCAACGGAATGCCGTAATCGAGCGAGATCGGGCCGATAGGGGTCTTGATACGGAAACCCAGTCCCACTGACGAGTAAAGCTTATCCGTCCCGATATCCCCTGCCTTTGCCCAAACGTTCCCGCAGTCGTAAAAAGCGGCGACTTTCAGGAACTCAAGCATCGGATAGGTGTACTCCAGGTTCCCGATCACCATGCTCTCGCCTCCCAGAGGATCTTCAGACGCCGCGTCCAGCGGTCCGAGCACGCGCTCCTCATACCCGCGCACCGAATAGGCGCCTCCGCAGAAGAAACGGTCGTAAATCGGCACGCGCTCGGTATCGGCATACGTATCCGCAATCCCCAGGCGCAGGCGCGCCTCAAGAGCAGACTGGCGCATCATCGGAAAGAAGTGCGACGCCCGTCCGGTAAACTTCCAGAAATCCTTGTCTCCGCCGAACACCCCGCCTGCCGTCTCGATGGAAGCGCTCAAAATGTCTCCCCGGTGGGTATCGAATACGTTATCGCGCGAATCGTAGGTCACGCTCGGCGTCAGGCTCGAGATGACGTTGGACCCCTCTTCGTCCTTCAGGTCCTGTGTCGCGGTCTCCGAAATATTGGTAATCTCGATCTCCTCGCACCGGTAGGTCAGGCCGCCGCGCACGAATTCGCTTAATTCCTTACCCAGGCGCAGGGCGCCGCCGGTCACGTCTTCGTCGTAGCCGTACCCTAAATCCTCTTCACGCTCGCGCTGGCGCTTGTAGAGGTCGAATCCAAACGACACCGGATAATCGAAAAGCCACGGTTCGGTAAAGCTCAAATCGAAACCCTGCGTGACGGTACCGAACGACGCCCGCGCCTTCAAATCCTGGCCCGCGCCGGTGAAATAGGGGAAATTCCTCCAGTCGAAATTCCGCTGCTCGACCTCGACAAACCCGACGAATTCCTCGACCGTCGAATACCCGCCGCCGAAACTGAACGCCCCGGTTTTGGCCTCCTTGACATCGACCACCAGGTCCTTCTTCGCCGGATCCCCGGTATCCTCGATATCGTAGTTGACCTCCTCGAAATACCCGAGGTTCTGCAGGCGCTCCCGCGACCGTTTCAGTTTTGTCCCGTCGAAACGGTCGCCGGGATGGATCCTCAATTCGCGGCGGATAACGATGTCCTTGGTTTTGATATTACCGCGCATGTTAATGCGGTTGACGTACGCGATCTCGTTCTCCTCGACCGCATAGATGACGTCCACGTTACCCGTGTCGGGATTCAACGATATCGTCTCCTGCGCCACGGCGCTGATATACCCTTTGTCGAAATACAGGCTCTGGATGCGCGCGATGTCCTGCTTGACGCCTTCCTGGCTGAAGACCTGACCGGGCGAGGAGTCTTTCATCTGGGCCAGAATCAGATCCCGGGGGATATCCTTATTTCCTTTGATCTCGACGGAACCGACGTGGTACTGCCGGCCCTCCCCCACCGTGACGACGATCGTCAGCAGCTGCTGTCTGCCGTCTGTCGAACGAATCTCGTAGCCGGCAGTGACGTCGGCATACCCGTTCTTCTGGTAGAAAGCGCGGACGCGCTCCATGTCTTCTTTGAGCGTCTCCTCTTTCAGCACGCCGCGGTTAAACAGCCAGGCGCGCTTGGACTTCATGAGTTTGGTGATCCTGCGGTCATTGAAAGCGGCGTTCCCCTCCACCTCGACACGGATGATGCGCGCTCGCTTTCCCTCAACCGCCGTGAAGGTAACCGTCGCTTTGTTCGTCGCAGGATCCGTTGCGACGTCATACGTAACCTGGGCATAAGGATATCCGGCTTTCTCGTACCACTCGCGGATGGTGCGGACATCGTCGTTGAGCGACGAACTGTCCAGCGCCTCTGCCTCCCGGGTTTTCAGTTGTTTGTCGGCGCTCGTGCCGAAACCCGCTCCCTCGCGCTCGATCTTACGGATCCTCACGCGGCGAAAACCCTTGAATGCCATCTTTTCGATCACCGCGCGTTCCTTGACGGTGATAATCACCTTGACGCCGCCGTTATGCGGCTCCGTATCGATCTTGATGTCGTCGAAAAAACCGAGCAGATACAGCCGTTTCAGATCGTCGGAAACAACGTTCTCCGCATACGGCGCTCCGGTCCTGGTCTTGAGTTTCGAAAGAATCGCGGTGGTCGCAACCGAAGCGTTTCCCCTGACCTCGACTGCGGTCACGGTTGTGCCTGCCTCCTGGGGCTGCGTTTCCTCATCGACGGTAAGATCGCTCTCCCGCTGTTCCCTTTCGGGAACCTGGGCGCGCGCAGGGACGCAGGACAGAAAACAGAAAAAAAAGACAGCGGCGTGGAAAAAACTCTTGAGCATAGATTTATCCATTATAAAGGAGGCGGCGGAGAAAATCAACCCGCCCAAGCGGTTACTGATGTTACTATGCCAAAATGTTAATAATAATTACTAAGCGAAAATGTTAATTT
>CAZDUF010000026.1:0-13658 GCA_964508555.1 uncultured Planctomycetales bacterium | reverse complement strand
CATGTGCATACTCGCCGTGTTCGGGGGGCGTTTTTCTTGCGGCTGGCTCTGCCCGCTGGGCGCGATGTTTGATTGCGCGCGGTTTGTACGCCGCGCGCGATGCGCGGGGAAACTTCCCGCACGAGGACGCCGCGTCAAGTTTATCCTGCTGCTGATTCTCGCTGTGTTTGCGGTCTGCGGCGTGCAGGCGGCGTGGCTGTTTGATCCCATCGTGATCTGGGCGAGATTTTTCTCGCTCAACGTCATCCCTGCGGCAACCCAAGCGGTGCACGCCCTTTTTGTTTTCGTGATTCGGAAGTTCGGTCTGTACGGCGGCGTGTACGATCTGTATCACGCGCTGAAAGAATCGGTTCTGGGATTGAACGCGTATTATTTTTCTCATTCCGCTGTTGTGTTTCTGTTCACCGCGGCGCTTCTTGCCTCGGGTATCGCGGTGAGCCGTCTCTGGTGCCGCATGCTGTGTCCGCTGGGCGCAGCATACGGCATGCTGGGACGCCGGCCGTTCGTGCGGCGTAACGTCAATGCGTCCTGTACCGGCTGCAATCTCTGTGTACGCCGCTGCAGAATGGAGGCGATCGCTGACGGAGGAAAAGAGTACGACGCGAAGGAGTGTATTCTGTGCATGGATTGCGTGTATGATTGTCCGTCGAAGAGCGTCAGCTTTTCGCTTGAGCGCGCTCCGGCGCCGGCGCGCGATGTCCACGAGTCACCCCCAGAGGGTATAAGCCGGCGAAGCTTTCTTGTTGTGCTCGCGGCAGGCATTATCGCTTTGCGCGCGAGACGGGCGGATGCGTTTTCGAAGACGGAACGCATGGTGATCAGGCCTCCCGGGGCTCTACCGGAAGAGGAGTTTCTCGATCGCTGCATACGTTGCGGCAATTGCATGAAGGTATGTATCACCAACGGCCTGCAACCGTCTCTGTTTGAATCCGGGTGGCAGGGTTTGTGGACGCCGCGCCTGGTGCCGGAGATCGGGTATTGCGAATATCACTGCACGCTCTGCGGCAAGGTCTGTCCTACGGGAGCGCTGAAATCCTTACCGGAACAGGAAAAGCTGTGCACGAAACTCGGCACAGCGGTTATCGACCGCTCGACTTGTCTGCCGTGGGCAAAGGGCGAGGAGTGTCTGGTGTGCGAAGAGCATTGTCCTGTTTTCGATAAGGCGATCCGGCGCCGGCAGGAGGCGCCGGGCGAAGCTTTAAAACCCTATGTGATCGATACTCTTTGCGTCGGCTGCGGGATATGCCAGACAAAATGCCCGGTGCGGCCTGTGCGCGCGATACGCGTAGAACCGCTGTAATTTTTTTGCCTATGAACGCTTATGCGGTAAGCTTGTTATGCGGATTCGGGGCGCTTGTGTTCGAGACGGTCTGGTTTTACCAGGCCGGTATTTTTCTCGGCCGCAGCGTCTGGACGATGAGCATCGTGACCGGCGCGTATATGCTGGGAGTTTGCTGCGGTACTGCCTGGATCGGGTGGGGCAGGCACAGTCTCGTCAACCCGCGCGGCAGGCTGGTGCCGATACTCCTGGGTGCCGGCATCAGCGGCATGCTGCTGGTAGCCCTGTTTCCTCATCTGCCCCGGCCGTTTGCAATGCTCTCCGTCAGGTTTGTCGATAACGCCGTTTTCCTTAATACTCTTCGATTCGTGACCGCGTTTCTGTTTTTGTCCATACCCTGTTTTTGTATAGGAACGGTGCTGCCGGTTTTGAGCGCGTTTTCGGACAGGGGAGAAGGGTACGCGCAGAGGTTCGGTTTTCTGTACGGTTGCAACGCGCTTGGCGCAATGGCGGGCGTGCTTGCAAGTGAAGTATTCCTGGTGCGCGCACTCGGGATTCAGGGCGCGGGCTGGTGCGCAGCCGCGGCGTTTCTTGCAGCGAGCGCAGCAGCTGCCGCGGTGTTGCGCGCAGGCAAGCGGCCGTTGTCTCATGACACACCGCGCGTCAATCGGCGCGACCGCCGCTCAATCGCGCCTCTTGTTTTGTCCTTCTCGGCGGGCGCGGCTTTTCTTTCCCTTGAAGTAGCGTGGTTTCGGTTCTTCACGCTATTTTTCCATTCGCTCAGCCTGAATTTTGCGATTCTGCTCGCGGTGCTTCTTGCCGGCACCTGGTGCGGCAGCATTGCCGGCGGATTTCTCGCGCGCAGGAGCTGTCCCCGGTACGCAGGATGGTACGCCTGCCTGTGCGCTGTTCTGGTGAGCGTGCTGTATCGGGCGATGCCTGCGCTGTTCGATATGCCGGTGTTTTCACAGGTGTCAAATACCGCAAGTCTCGTGTTTTTGTCCGCGCTGTTTATCTTTCCCGTAGCCGCGGCAAGCGGGATGTATTTCATTCAGTTGAGCAAGCAGGTGCGCGAGTTTTCTTCTGATGACGGCTCAGGCTCAGGTATGATCATGACGGCGAATACCGCGGGCTGTTGCGCGGGCGCCCTGACAGGCGGGCTGGTCCTGATTCCGGCGTTCGGGGTTGAGAAAACGATCTGGCTGTGCGCCTGCGTGTACGCGGTATGCGGCATCGCGGGAATACGGCCGCGCCGATTAAAGCCGCTGGTGGGTTGTTTCGTGACGATTGCTGCGCTGGCGGCATTTCCATTCGGGATCATGCGGGAAGAGCTTCTTAAAATTCCGGTTGCGCCTTTCTGGGAGCCGGGTATGAAGAGAGTGCAGGTTACCGAGGGCGCACAGGAGACCATACAACTGATGCGTCAATCGCTTGCCGGCAGGCCCTATTACCATTATCTGATCACGAACAGTTATTCGATGTCGTCGACGTCTTCCCTAAACCGCAGGTACATGTATTATTTCAGTTTTCTGCCTCTGGCGGTCAAGCCCGATCTGCGCCGCGCGCTGGTGATTTCCTACGGGCTCGGCAATACCGCGGACGCCTTATGCGATGAACCGCGTCTGGAGCGCCTCGATGTGGTGGATGTGTCGCCCGATATCTACGCAACGAGTTCAGGTATGTATGCTTCGCTCGGCAGCCGCGATCCCCTGAAAGATCCGCGGGTCAAAGCGTATGCGGAGGACGCGCGTTTTTTCCTGCTGACGCGCGCGTCGTCGACCTACGATCTGGTTACCGGCGAACCCCCTCCGCCGAAGATCGACGGCGTAGTCAACCTTTATACCAGGGAATTCTTCTCGCTGATCAGGGAGCGGTTGAACCCGGGCGGCATGGTCACGTACTGGCTGCCGGTTTCGCAGTTGAAACCGGATGAGACCAAGGCTATCGTGGCCGCGTTCAGGCAGGTTTTCCCTGATTGCATGCTGTTCGCGCCCGTGCCCGCGGACTGGGTGATGGTCGGCACCAGGGACTGGAAGAAGAAGTCCGCTCCGGTCAATGAGTTCAAGCGGCTCTGGTTCAACGACCGTATGCGGGATAAACTCTACCGCACGGGTTTTATGACGCCTGACCAGCTTGTGGCGCTCTTCGTCATCGACGGGAAACGGCTCGCCGCGTGGCTCGGCAGCCAGGCGCCGCTCGAAGATAATTATCCGCGGCGTCTTTCGTCGGAGATGGCAGCTGGCATCGATCCGGAGATTTCTCTGCTTTTGTCCGGACAGCGCTCGCGTGGCGCGTTCCTGCAGAGCGAGACAGTGAAGAAACTGTTCTGTCAGGATATCCGCTGGGCGGCAAAACGGGTGTTTAAGGTGCGGGATTATCTCTACCGCGCCATGCAGGGGTACGAGGATACGCAGTATATCGGCGTGGTGCATGCCTGCATCGAGGAGCCGCTGTTGCAGGAGGCGCTTCTCTGGGCGCTGGGGTCTGACTATGACGCGCTCGCGATCACAACCGGAGCGCTCAAAAACGGGGAAGAGGTTTCGTTGTCCGATGCCGGCCTGCATTGGGCGGCGCGGTCGGTCTTCGAAAAAGATTACGCGCGCGCCGAATCGCTCTATGCCCGGCTCTCCCGCGGGAATACGCCGGGAAAGAACGAGTTCTGGTACGCGCTGCGTATCTATCTGCTCCATGCCGCCGGCAATCCCGAACGCGCGCACGAGGTCGTCAACGAGTATATCGCAGGCGCCCGCGGCGAACGCGATGCCGCGCGCCGGGCCCGCAATGCCGCCGGGCTTGAGAAATGGCTTGAGGCCGTGTTCAAAGAGAAGGTATAATACAGAGCAGATGTGCTGGGCTCAGGAGAAGCTTATGGATAGAAGGAAACAACACGCGTTCTGGGCTGTGTGCACCGCGCTGCTTTCCGGCGCGTACGTGTATCCTCTTTTTCTGCTGGTGCGGGGCTGGAACATGGAATTGCGCGCCTATGCTCTCTACGGCCGGACAGTGCCGCTTTCGGCATATCTGTACGGCGGCGTTTTTTTTCTGATTCCGTTCGCCGCGCGTCTGGCAGCCTCGTTGATTTTCGCCCGGGGAACGCGCCACTCCCGGCTGTATCTCTTCGTGCTCCTGAGCGTCGATTTGCTTTTCTTTTCCGGCGTCACCGATGCCGAGAACACCGTTCCGCAGGAATATATCGTCGCTGCCGGGGCGCTCTTCCTCGTGTATTACGCGCTTGGATTCCTGCGCGTGTACCGGAGGATGCCTTCACCGTGAAGAGCATCCGCGTTTTTGGCCTGATTAATTTCCTCTCTGCATTTCTTCTATTTCAGATCGAGCTGATCGCCGCCAAGCTTCTCCTGCCCCGGTTCGGGGGGAGTTATCTGGTCTGGGGAGCGGCGATGGTCTTCTTTCAATGCGTGCTGCTTCTCGGGTACCTGTATGCGCACGCGGTTGTCACCAGACTCGGGGCACGCACCTACTCACGGGCGCACCTGGCGCTCATTTTCCTGCCGTTTCTTGTTTTTCCGGGCAGGTCCTTGGGGGATATGGCGTCACACGCCGGCGTGCCGCTGGTCATCGACGTCTTCCTGGTGCTGAGCCTGGGTATCGGATGCGTGTTTTTCGTGCTGTCGACGACAACGGTGGTTATGCAGTCTCTTCTTGCCGCGTCGAAATTACCTGAGCGCGGTAATCCCTACGCGCTCTATTCGGTTTCCAATCTTGGTTCCTTTGCCGCGCTGGTCAGTTATCCGGTTTTCGTCGAGCCCTGGCTCGACCTCAATCAGCAGATTCTTTTCTGGCGCATCGCCTATGCGGTCCTTGCCGTCGCGCACACGGCGCTCGTGCCCGTTGTGCGAAGCGCCGAATCCCGGCAGCAGTCCGTCGGGAAGCCGGAGCCCATTCCTGCCGCTCGTGCGCTGCGCTGGTTTCTCCTGTCCGCTGCCGGCGTGACGGCGTTTCTCTCGGTCACGGCCATCGTCACGTACGAGATCGCGCCTATGCCGTTACTGTGGGTTATACCGCTGGGCATCTACCTGCTGGCGTTCGTGCTCAATTTTAAGCAAAGGCCGTGGTGTCCGTCGTGGATCTCAGACCGTTTCCATGAGATCGCAGCGCTCGGCATTGCGACGTTCGTCGCAACGACGTTCTCCCTCTGCCCGGTCGTACTTTCCTGCGCCGCGTATTTCTTCGTGCTTTTCCTGATCTGCATGTTGTGCCAGAACCGTCTGGCGGTCACGAGACCCTCCGACCCGAGGGGTCTTCCGTTTTTCTACCTGGTGATTGCCGCAGGGGGTTTTGCGGCAGGCGTAGCCACGAGCTGGATCGCGCCGCTGGTGACGCCGGGCATGACGGAATTTCTCCTGGTGTTTGTGCTCATTTTTCTTGCAGGGGCACAAGGGGCGCTGCGAAAGCCTTTGGGCTGGCACGGCGTGCGTATGGTATGGTACGCAATCGTGCTCATTGTTTCCTGGTGCATCATGCCGCAGCGCGCACAGCTCCTGGGTATTGTGCTTCTGTTCGGAGCTCTGCAGCTTATTTTCAGCGCGCTGAAAAGAAATCCGCAGGCGCTTCTTGCTGCCGCGATCAGCATCGCGATCCTGACGCCCACGTATTTGGGCGCGGATGTCGTGTTCGTGCGCAGGAATTATTACGGCGTGCACCGCATCATCGACAAAAACGGCGTGCGCGTTCTGACGCACGGAACGACCATTCACGGTTTGCAGTATCTTGATCCTCATCGCGCGGTCGAGCCTCTCGGGTATTATTTCCGCGGTAGCGGTATCGGGAAACTGCTGGGTAATCCCGCGTTTGATTTCGGCCGCGTCGCAATCATCGGGCTCGGCGCAGGCGGGATCCTTGCGTACGCCCGCGACGGCCAGAGCGTGGACGTGTACGAGATCGATCCGCTCGTCGAGCGTATCGCGCGGCAGTATTTCACGTATCTGGGGACTGCCCGCGCGCCGGTCACGATTACGCTCGGCGACGCGCGCCTCCAGTTGGGAAAGTCGCAGGCGCGTTATGACCTGCTCGTGGTGGATGCCTTTAGCGGCGACGCGATCCCCGTGCACCTCTTGACAGCGGATGCGCTCGCGTTATACCGTTCGAAACTCTCACCCGGCGGAGTGCTTCTGTTTCACGTGAGCAACAGATACCTTGATCTCGTGCCGGTCGTGGCCGCGAACGCGCATATGGTCGGCGCACACGCGTTCTCACACGTGGTAGGAGGGGAGATGAGCCTTGCGGCATTTCCGTCGCGCTGGGTGGCAGTTACCTGGGATGAAAAGATGTCCGCCATGTTGCGTTCTGACGGCTGGAGAGTGTGTGATGTAGGTGCGTTTGTCAGACCTTGGACGGACATTAGCTCGTCGGTGCTGCGGGCGCTTAATATCGGCGGACTCCTTCGTATTTCAGACGCTACACATGATCTGTTTTAATTACTAATGCGCACTGGAGGTAGCGTTACTCCGGCCTTCAGGTTAAGGAATAGTGTGTTTTTGAAGATTTTTTCACTGGTTATGCTGTCTCATTGCTTACGGAGGTCCCATGATCGATCGTGTCTTTGAGAACCGATATAAGATTACTGAGAAAATTGGCGAGAGCGCAATGAGTGAGGTATTTCGTGCTCACGATCTGCAAGAGACTCGGGATGTCGTGATGAAATTTTTGCGGTGCGATGTACATGCTCAGAGGGTGGAAGATATAATACGCTTCCAGCGTGATCTGAATGCTGTGATGCGCATGGATCATCCCGGGATTGTTAAAGTTTACGGAGTCCGGCAAGAAGAGAACAGGTGGTATATTATCATGGAATCTTTGAAAGGGAAAACGCTGGCCCAATGGCGGCGAGAGGGAAGGCGTTTTAGCGTCGCTGAAGGCATGTCCGTGGGACGTCAGATTGCCGAGGCCCTCGTCTATGTGCACGAGCGCCGCGTAATCCATCGCGACATTAAGGCGGATAATATCATGTTGTCAGAAGACGGCCATGTTACCCTACTTGATTTCGGTTTAGCTCAGTTTATGGAATACACGGAAATAGCAAGGGATGAAGTGTCTGGTACATTTAGTTATATGTCCCCTGAGCAGGCGGGAATTGTCAGAAAACCGGTTGATGATCGTAGCGATCTTTACTCTTTGGGTGTAGTGTTATACGAGCTGTTAACCGCAGAGCTCCCTTTTCAAGGAGATGACGTTACCTCTTTGCTTTATCAGCAAGTTGCTTGTACGCCGGGTTCGCTTCGGCAGCATAACCCTTTGGTCCCCGATATCCTTGAGAGAATCGTTCTTAAATTATTGAATAAAGAACCGGAAGAACGTTATCAAACGGCACGGGGTTTACTGGCTGATATCTTGCGTTATGAGGGCGGCCAGACGTCATTTGTCGTGGGGAAAGAGGATCGTTTGGTAAGGTTAAGTTATCGTACCCGTCTGATCGGCAGGGATGTTGAGATGAAAATAATGACCTCATTACTGGGAGAGGCAGTCCAGGGTCGCGGTGCTGTATGTCTGGTGAGCTCCGATGCCGGGGGTGGTAAAACCAGACTGGTTGATGAGTTCCGCAGTATTGTGCATGAATGCGGCGGAATCATGGTAGGAGGCAAGTGCTTATCGCAGGATACGAAGATTCCTTATTTGCCTTTTATAAATGCGCTGAACGAATACGTCGTTCAGGCAATGCGTCAACGACATCACATTTTGGAGGCTACTGTCGGTCGTCTCAAGGAAATACTGGGGCCTCTAGGTGATGTGTTAGTGCAATTGAACCCGGCTTTAAGAAACATGCTTGGTGAATTTCCTCCGCTTGTGCCCCTGGATCCAGAAAGAGAGAATAGGCGTTTTTTGGCGGTTGTCAGCCGTTTTATATGCGGGCTCGGTGAGAAGTCCAAACCGTGTGTCATTTTCTTGGAGGATATGCACTGGGCTGATGTTGGTACGTTGAGTCTACTGGCCGAGATCGCGGAGGACGTGCATGGTGCGTCCGTTTTAATCGTGGTAACATTCAGGGATAGTGAGGTTGATTCAGCGTCCGCGTTGAGGCGTATACAGGAACGTGTTTTTGCAAAGCAACACCGGATTTTTCATATCCATTTGGGGGCATTTACCCTCACACAGTTAAATCGGTTTGTCGCTGAATTATTGCTCGATGATGAGGATTATGTTTCTCGGCTGAGCGAGTTTATCATGACAAAGTCTCACGGCAATCCGTTCTTTTCATCGGAAATCATCCGGCAGCTCGTTGATGCAAAAGTGCTGACGCATCGGGATGATGACCGGCACTGGCAGATTAATTGGCAGAAGATTGGAGAGATTCCAATCTCCGCGACGATTGTGGATATGGTTTTGCGCCGTATCGACGTTATGGAGGGAGAAAGCGTAGATTTGTTGTCAAGCGCCGCAGTGATCGGCCGCGAATTCGATTTATCGTTGTTATTTTCGGTTTCATCATTAAGTAAAGAGCGGATTCTTAGTATCGTGGATGATGCAATTATGATGCAGTTGCTGGAGAAAAGTGCTGTTAAAGGCAAGGTATCTTTCGTCCATGATAGAATACGCGACGCCTTTTGCGAACGTCTAACTGATGCTCGCAAGAGAGCGTTGCATCTTGTGATAGCTCGCACCATTGAAAAGGAAAATCAAGACAATATCAATTCGGTATTGTACGTGCTTGCGTATCATTACATCGAGGCTGGAGACGATGACAAGGTGTTGGTCTATGCTTTGCCTGCTGCTCAGCAGGCAAAACAGCGCTATGCCAGCATGGAAGCCATCCAGTATTTCACGAAAGTCATCGATATCCTGTCGCGCAGACGGCAGGGACGCTCAGCGTTAAGTCTGCAGGCCAAAGAAGGATTGATCGAATCCTTTAACATCGTTGGACGCTACACCGATGCGATTTGTCTCTCGCAGCAGATTTTCCCGCTTATCAAAGAGAGGATTGGGAAGGCACGTCTTTACCGCCTGGTTAGCGGAGCTTATTTTAAACTCGGCGATTGGAAAACTAGTCAAGATTCGATGAGAAAAAGTTTGGCGTTGTTGGGCGAACGGCTTCCGCGCACCCGTATTGGATATTTTGTTGCTTTGTGCCGTGAGATGTTCGTGCAGGCCGCGCACCGTCTGGCGCCATTTCTTTGGACACGTTTCGATTTTCGCCCCCCCCGTCAGCAATATTTGGAAATTGTTCAATGTTACCCTAATTTAATCTATACGTATCTACTCAGCAATGTCTCTGCATTGATGTTGGCATTCTGTTATGTGCGGCTCCTCAATGTTGTCGAAGCTAAAATAGGACGTTCCGCTGCCTTGGCGACGGGTTATCGTTCGGTTGCCGGCGGCTGTATGGCCAGTGGCTTATTCGAAACGGCAAGGGCTTATTTGGAGAATTCGGTAAAAGTATATCGGGAATACAATGATTCGGCAGGCCTGGCGTCCGCCATGCAGGAGTATGGTTACTTATATCAATGGTGGGGTCGTTATGACGAAAGTCTGCACCATTTTCGTGAGGCCAACGCATTAATCGCGTTGACCGGTGATATGTGGGAAGAGGGTATGATCGTGCAGGGCATGGGTATTACGTATTTTAACCAAGGGAATTATCCATGCGCTATCGAATGGTTTCAGAAATATGCGGATATCAGCCAGAGGACCAAGGATGCCTATGGCATGAGTAGCAGTCAGGCATGGCTTGCTCTGGTATATGCGCAGCTGGGAGATTTGAATGAGGCGCAACACGCAGTACAAAAGAGCCTTGCGATTAGCAAAGAGAAACAGGTGTGGTTTATTCTTTGTTTTGGTTTGGCCAACGCCGGCTTTATTTTTCTTGAGGCGGGGGATGTTTCCAAGGCCATAGAATCACTGGAACAGGCACGTTCACTCAACGAAAAGTATTCGTTTCTTGCGGAATATACCGTGCATCTTTATGTATATCTTGCCGAGGCTTATCTCGAGCAGATTCGGGATTCTCAAGATACCTTTTTCATTAGGATGCGTCTTCGGCAGGTGCGGCGTTTAGCCGTGAAGACGTTGCGCCGCACGCGGCGTTGGTCTACGCATTTACCTGGTGCTTACCGTGTGAATGCGTTGTACCAGGCGTATCTGCGTGAAAGAAACCGTGCAGAGAAGTATTTCCATAAAAGCATCAGCGTCGCGGAGGAAACAGGCAGGCGATATGAACTTGGTAGAAGCTGTTTTGAGTTCGGCAGGTCGTTGGAAAGATGGGGTCGCCACGGTGAAGCACGGCACTACATGCAACGAAGCCATGATCTCTTTTCAGAAATAGGCGCATCGTTGTGTCTACGCCGCGTCTCGGCAATCCTTGGTTCTGACAGGGAGACACGCACGTCTGTTTCAACCACCAAGCAGCAGCAGTTGAGAATCGATGAGGAATTAAAAGGATTAATCAGGGCCAGTCAGTACATTAGTGCGTTGGTCAAACTTGAAGAACTTCTGGGAAGGATTATGGAGACCGCCATGGAGGTGGTCGGAGCCGAAAGAGGGTTCTTGCTATTGAGTCAGTCTATTGCCCAAGGTAAATCACGTACGCATGATGATCAGGAGGAACTGGTTGCAGTCGTATCGAATATATCCGGCAAACAGCTCGGGGCGGGGGCGGTGTTTGATGGTAGCAGATCGGTTGTTGATGCTGTCGTGAAGGATCGCCAACCTCGAGTGATTGTTGACGCAGGGGTTGATATGCATTGGAGAGAAAGAGCCAGCGTAGTGCGAAATAATCTGCGTTCAATTCTTTGTGTCCCTTTAATAACGAAGAATAACCAAATGCTTGGTATCATTTATCTCGACAGTCGCCTTGTGAGCGGGTTGTTCTCGGTTAATGACTTGACTCTTCTGCAGACATTTGCAGTCCAAGCCGCTATTTCCATTGAAAATGCTATTCTGGTTAGGCAAGAGAAAGAAATGGAACGTCAGATTTTTTTGGCTGAGGAACGCGCGCGGTACGCGGATATTTTGCGCGAAAAGAATATGGCGCTGGCTGCGGAAAAAAGTAAAATGAATACAATGGTAGAGAAAATGTCAGAGGGCATTATCATGTTTGGGGAGAATGATCAGCTTGTTATTCTTAATGCGATTGCACGGGATCTCTTGGGTTGTTCGGGAACAGTTGATCAGTCGATGCTGCTTTATTGTTTACGCGAAATAAAGTTGTTGGAATCATTGGACGAGATTAGGAACGCATACCCAGCCTCCTGGATGAAAGAAGTTCGTGTTGATAATACCTATACGCGAGTTATCCGTGCCGAGGGGCTTCAAATACTTGATGAAACGCAAAGGCCGTTGGGCATCGTTATTATTATGCGCGACGTGACGCGGGAACGGCAAACGGACCAGCTCAAGAATGATTTTATTGCAATGGTCTCGCATGAGTTGCGTACTCCTCTGGTGGCTGTTAAGGCTGCCACCGCGACTCTTCTTGGCCAGTCCGCCGGGCAAATGAACGAACGGCAACAACACTTGCTGGCGATTGCGAAAAACAACATGCAGCGTTTGGAGAAGCTTATCGACGCTCTGCTGGATGTGGCTAAGATAGAGGCAGGGCAGATGGCAGTGTTTGGGCAACCCACTGATATTGTTGGACTTATTGATGATACGGTTCATATATTTGAAGCGAGTGCGCGCGAGCGTCACGTGCGGTTGTTCTGGGATCCTCCTTCAGGAATACCTCCGATTGTCATAGATGGCGATAAAATTACACAGGTGGTGTCTAATTTGCTTGGCAACGCAGTAAAATTTACTCCACCCGGCGGATGCATTACGGTTACCGTTTCCTATGAAAATTCCATGATACGTGTGAAAGTAGCAGATACAGGATTAGGTATTCCCCAGGCTGATCTCGGGAAAATATTCGATAAATTTTATCAGGTGACTCGAAAGACCGACGAGAGAGTTGGGAGTGGGGGCACGGGGTTGGGATTGACAATCTGCAAGGCGATCGTAGAAAAGCACGGCGGTAGCATCTGGGTAGAGAGCAAGGTGGGCAAGGGAAGTACGTTTTGTTTCACCTTGCCCGCGCGCCTCGAGGGTAGTACATAAATATCTCTTCTGCGGGAACCGACGTTCTTGATTTCTTCTTGTTGCCGCGGCGAAAAAAAGGAGTACAAAGAAAAAATATTGACAACAATTTAATGTTACGTTATAGTAACACCAATTGTTGGTGATGAGCCCTGTTCATACACTTACTTTCTTCCGCAGCTTTTGACGACGTAACGGGGTAAGAGACTCGAAACACATGTGTGCGGAAACGGGTGAGGTAATTCATGAGCCGTAAGGTGATGAAGTCGACCCTTACGGTTTTTTTTATCCAAAAGGAGGGAGAGAAGCATGGCAAAGGGGAAAGTGAAGTGGTTCAGTAATCAGAAGGGCTATGGGTTCATCACACCCGAATCAGGTAGCGATGTATTCGTGCATTTCAGCGCGATCCAGGGCGACGGGTACAAGACGCTCGAAGAGGGCCAGGAAGTAGAATTTGAGATCGAGAAGGGCCCGAAGGGCGAACAGGCGGTTAAGGTTTCAAAGGTATAACCGCCGCATGTTCCCGCTTTTCTTTACGGCGGGACAAGAGGCCCTGGGTTGCTTGATATAACCCGGCTTAACAAAAAAGGGGTATCTTATGGAGAACATAAGGTACCCCTTTTGTTTCGTGGTATACTAGAGCGATCCTACAGCTGCACGCAGTGCGTTCGGAAATCTCAAATTCGAAGCACGAACTCCGAAACCAATTCAAGGGAACAGAGATTTAAATACTGAAAAACAGATCGCGCATAAAACAATCAGTTTGTTTTTCTGACATTTTTTATTTTTGAAATTGTTTAGAATTTAAGAATTCGGATTTCAGCGCAAACCGCAAAACCGGTATTCGGGTTCAGAGAAACTAGAAACTATGAAAACGTCCCAGACACGCGTTGCCGTTGCCTTAAGCGGCGGCGTGGATTCGTCCGCGGCGGCCTGTCTTCTGCTTGAGCAGGGGTATGATGTCGTCGGCTTTACCATGGATTTCAACTCCTCGGGCGCGCAGCGCCGGCTCTGGGCATGCCGCAGGGACGCGTTGATTGATGCGGCTCATGTCGCGCGTTCGCTCGGCATCCCGCATACGGTCGTACGCGTGCGAAGGGATATCGAACGGCACGTCATCCGCGATTTCATCCGCGAGTATGCCGCCGGCAGGACGCCGAATCCCTGCGTGCGCTGTAACGCGTTCGTCAAATTCGGGACCCTGCTTGCGGCAGCGCGCCGTAACAAAGCCGCATATCTGGCAACCGGGCATTACGCGCGCGTCATGCGTTCGAGAGTCGGTTTTTCTCTGTGCGCGGGTAAAGATCAGGCGAAGGATCAGTCGTATTTTCTCTACCGGCTCAACCAGCGGCAATTG
>CAZDUF010000025.1:0-13732 GCA_964508555.1 uncultured Planctomycetales bacterium | reverse complement strand
TTGAGCGAGCCCGTGTGCCCGGGGTTGCCTGGTGAGAAAGGGGATCAATGAATATTCTTGCAATAGGCGCTCATCCTGACGATATCGAGTTCGGTTGCGGAGGTACCCTGATACGGCATTCGCGCACGGGACACAGGATTCATTTCCTGATACTGACTGACGGTCGCTGCGGAGCCGATCCCAAAGTCAGGCGCGCCGAGCAGCGTGAGGCCTGCGCGTACCTCGGAGCGCGGCTGCATTGGGGCGGGTTTTCCGACACCGAAGTTCATGATATGCGTAAACTGATCGTGATCATTGAACGCGTGATACGGCTCGCGAAGCCCGACACCGTCTACGTGAATTATGAGCATGACGTCCATCAGGATCACCGCATTGTGGCCCAGGCCGCGATATCCGCGACGCGGTACCTGAAAGAGGTGTTGCTGTATGAGGTCCCCTCGTCGCGTCATTTCGAGCCGGACGTGTTCGTTGACATACGCGATTGTCTGAAGGATAAGATGGCTCTCCTGAAAATCCACGCAAGCCAGGTGGACAAAACGAAAGTGGAAAATCTTACCATTCTCGAGAGCGCGGAGTCATGCGCGAATTTCCGCGGGTATCAGGGCAGGGTCAAGTACGCGGAAGGGTTTAAGGCCCTGCGCGTTCTCAAAACTATACGCTGATGGAATATTTCGTTGCCTGCTGTGCGGCGTTTGTGACGGTGTACGTGAGCATCCCTTTTTTTCGCGCGCTCGCGTACCGCTTCGACATCATCGATGTGCCGGGAGGGAGGAAGATTCACCGGACGTCCACGCCGCTCTTGGGAGGCGTGGCAATCTACGCCGGTCTGCTTGTGGCGTTGTGTCTGTCGCCGCTGGAGATGGCGGGCATGCTGACGATCCTGACATCAGCCACCGGCATTCTCATCATGGGGTTGATCGACGACGCGCGGGGCTTGAGCGCGCAGATACGCCTCGTGGGTCAGGTAGCCGCCGCGTTTCTCGTCGCGGCTAGCGGCATCAGGGTCGATATCCTGCCCCAAACCTGGTGGGGACTTGCCGGCGAGACCGTGATCACGTTTATCTGGATAATCGGAGTGACCAATGCGTTCAATTTTCTGGACGGCATGGACGGTCTTGCGGCAGGTAGCGCGGCGTTGAATCTTGCCGGGTTCGGGATGATCCTCGCGCTGACGCACCAGGGAGCGCTATCTCTGTTTTCGTTTATCCTTGCAGCTGCGTGCTTGGGATTCCTCCCGCATAACTTCGGCAGGGATAAAATTTTCCTCGGTGACGCGGGAAGCACGTTTCTCGGATTCACCATTGCCTGCGTCTCCCTTGCCGGGCACTGGGCAGCCGATTCCATCGTCAAGGTCTCGATACCCGTGCTCATCCTTGGGGTTCCGATATTCGACATGGTGTTCACCACGATCATGCGTTTCAGGGAAGGGAAGGTGAAGACCTTCACCGAGTGGCTGGTATACGGAGGCAGGGATCACTTTCATCATTATCTGGTTGATGTGGGATTCCTGCCGCGGGGCGCTGTTGTTTTCATCTACTGGGTTACGTTTTCATTGTGTATAAGCGCGGTGATGGTATCGAACGACCGCTCATGGGAGGCCTTCTTGGCGATACTGCAGTCCATGATCGTTTTTGGCGTTATCGCGCACTTGATGATTGTCGGCAGGCGCAGGCGAAGCGGCTGGAGCAGGCAATCGAGCAGCGATAAATGTTTGAAATCCGTTGACAGAGTGAAGGAAATATGATAATATCCCCATATACTTTATATAAATTAAATACATATTAATTAGGTGCATATGGTACAAGGGAATGAGAAGGTGAGGCAGGAGGACGAGTAAAGCGGCAAAACGGTTGCTCAGAAAAAAAGCACAAGAGAGCAGTCGCACGTAACAAAAAAAATAAAAATGTTTCCCCCCTTCAAGCGAAAAAGGGAGTTGGAAAAGAAAAACCTGACGATATAAATGTCAGGTTTTTCTTTTTATTAGGAGCGAAACTTGAGTTATTACAAGATATTAGGGCTAAATAAGGAACCGTTCTCTACAAGCCCGGATCCGGAGTTCTTTTATCTCTCCCGCGGACACGAAAGCGCCCTGACGAATGTTCTTATAGAGCTGCGGCTCAAGAGAGGTTTAAGCGTCATCCTTGGTGATGTCGGCACGGGAAAGACCACGCTCTCGCGCAAGCTTGTACAGGAACTTCGCAGCCGCGATGACTTCATTTTTCACATTGTACTTGATCCGTCGTTCGACAACGAATACGTATTCATAAAATCGTTGTTGGCGAATTTCGCCGTCGGTTATTCCGCAGTCGGCCAGGAAACGATGGTTGAGCTGCGCCAGGCACTTGAGCGGTTTCTTTTCCAGAAGGGGGTCGCAGAAAACAAGACCGTTGTCTTGATCATTGACGAATCGCAGAAATTGAATCCGAACACGCTTGAGATTCTCCGCGTGCTGCTCAATTACGAAACGAACGAGTTTAAACTTCTGCAGCTCGTGCTGCTCGGCCAGCTGGAATTTTATACGAAGATCATGGAGATCGCGAATTTCTACGACCGCATCAGTTTCAAGTACACGCTTAATCCGCTGGATTTCGATGAGACGCGGGAGCTCATCGAGTTCCGCGTTTGTCAGGCCGGCTGTCCCCGCAACCAATTGTTTCTTGAAGAAGCCATACAGGAAATTCACGCCGCAAGCAAAGGGTATCCGCGCAGGATCAACATGCTTTGTCATGCGTCTTTGAAGAGTCTTGTCATGCAGGATAAGGAGAGCGTCGACGCCGATGTCGTGCGCGCGATCGTCAATGCGGAACGCGCGCTCGGATGGCACCGTGATGCGGACATTTTCCAGAACCAGAACAAGAACGCGTGCGTAACCTGAGACTATGGGACAATTGAACCGGCATGCCAGGTCCGGACACAGTATGGGAAGATTGGTGCCTGTTGTGAGCATGTCCGTGCTCATCGGTCTTTCATTCCTGGTTGTCGCCCGTCTGGTTGCAGCGCCGCAACAACGCGGCGCCGGACTCATGATGAAAGAGGCGGTTGCGCAGACCGTCACGCCGCGCATCACGGTCGAGCCTGCTGCCGAGCCGATGAAAGTCGAATCAGAACCCGAGACCTCGTACCGCGATGAACCGCCGGCGCTTCTGGAATATCCTCCGCTGCCGAATCCCGCGCGCAGCGTTTCCCGCCTGAAAGAATACATATCCGGACTTGAGCAAAGCAACAAGGAGTTTCAGGAAAAATTCGAGCAGATCAACCGCAGCCTTTCCGCCAAGGACGTCGAAATAGCGAAACTCAATGACGAGCTGGCTTCGCTTGGCGCGGACTATGACCGGATCTATGATATGTATATGAAACTGAAGGCCGAGCATGATGCGTATGCCCAGAAATTCGCGGGGCTTTCCGATGCGGGGATCATGCCGCAGCAGTCGGCCGAAATGAACGCCTACGCGCGTTACGGTTTCGAGAGCCAGATCAAAGAACTGACGACCAAGATCGCGGATTTGACTGCGGCTAAGATCGATATGGAGGAGAAACTCGGGCAGGCGCGCAGGGAGCGCAGCGATATGGAACAGGAGCGCGCGATGGCCAGAGACGACCTGGCCCGGGAAAAGGTCACGACCGAGACACTCGGAAGAAAGATTGCCTCTCTGAACGAAGAACTCGCGAAGAAGGACGGCGAGATCAGAAAACTCGAGCTTCCCCGCTCCGACCTTGAGGCTCAGGTCGGAACCCTCAAGGCGGTGAAGGAGGAGTATGAGCGCAGGATTTCCCTGTTAAACGATCAGATCGGCGCTTTGAGGTCGTCCGAAGAATCTCTGCGCAATGACGTCGCGCGCCTGACGGCATTCATCACGAAGCGGGAGCTCGAGCACGAGTTCGCTCTTCAGGAAAAGGCGGGGGAACTTGCGGCGGCTGGGAAGAGCATCGAGGAGGCCCGGACCGAAAGCGTGCGTTTAAAGAGCGTCGTTCATGAACAGGAGAAGTCTCTGGCTGATCTCAAGGACGGCCAGATGAAGGAGTTGTTGAATAAAATCGCGTCGCTGAGAAGCCAGCTTGCCCTGGCCGAACGCAAGCGGGAGGAAGCGGCGCGCAGCGTTGAGGCGCACGAGCGCGCCAACGTCAGGCTTGAGACGATGATTAAGAAGATGCGCATGGAGCTTGAAATGCGCGCAGTGGAGGAGCGATTCCGTGGGAACATCTGAACAGCAGCTGCTCAGCGTGATTGAGAAGCCTGGGCTTGCGTCAGGACCGCAAGCCGGGTGGGGCGCAGGAGGCTTGAGGCGGCTGTTCGACGGCCTGCCCGGGCACGTGCGCGCTCTGGGTGAGCGGCTTCGTTCGGAAGCCATGCGCCTGAGCACCCTGAATCTCGTGCTTGCCGGAGCCAACATCGTCGTCGCGGTATACCTCATGTTCAGTATCATGTCCGCGCTCAGAGAATCCCGCAGGGCGTTTGACCAGTCGGGGAATCCCCGGTTTGCGGCGGCGGGTAAAATCAGGAAACCGGACTTCCCGCTCAAGGAACTCGAATTTTATCACGCGCGCGTCGGAGACAGGGATATTTTCCGCATCGGCGGTAAACTCATCCGTTCGAACGGGGAGGAGCCCGCTGAAGGCGGCACGGTGATCACCGACGCGGTACGTGACCTGCGTCTGGTAGGGATCGCCTGGAGCGATAATCCCGACGTCATGATCGAGGACGCATCCAAAGGCGTCACCTATTTTCTTCATCCTGGCGAAACAATGGAAAACGGGATCCGCGTCAAAGAAGTGACCAGGGAAAAAGTGATCCTCGAATACCAGCAGGAGACTATCGACCTCAAATGAGACCGACGACCGCGTCCAGGAAATGCCGGGAGTATCGCGCGATCATCGCTTTCGGAATTGCCTGGGTTCTTGCCTTGTCTGCCGCTCACCCGTTCGTATACTGCCAGCAGCTTTCCTACGAGGACGAGCTGAACAACGTCCTTTCCACCTACCAGTCGCTCAGAAAAGAGCTCGTCAATTCCCAGGAAGCCTACCGTAACCTGCAACAGCAGTATTCAGCGAAAACCGCGGAACTCGAGAATAAATTGAAACAGCCCCTGTACGAGAAAAATGTGCTCGAGCGCGAAATGGATTTTGTGTCCGGAAAACTCAACGAATGTCAGGCCAGGGTGAGTGCGCTGACCGGAGACAAAGAATTGCTTCAGGAACAGTACGACGCGCTGCGTTCCCGAACGCAGGTACTTGAAGAATCCGCCGGAGCCTACCAGCAGCGCGTTGCCGCTCTTGAGACGGAAAAAGCGCAGCTCCAGGCATCTATCGAACGACTGCGTCAGGAGGCGCAGCGGACCGAGCAGAAATTCGCTGCGTTCACCGCGGCGGCGCAGGCAAAAGAGCAGGCATTGGACGAGCAGTCGCGTTCAAACGAACGGGATTCCCGCTCCTGCCGCGAACAGGTTTTCTCGCTTGAAGCGGAAAAGACGCAGTTGCTGGGCAGGCTGTCAAATACCGAGACGCGGCTGAAAGAGCAGACCGAACTTGCGGCGTCGCTGAACAAAGTCGTCATGGATAAAGAGATCGCCCTCGGCAGGCTTAAGGGCGCCGAAGAGTTGTCCGCCGCCCGTGACATCGAGCTTGCGTCGCTCCGGGAGAAAAGGACAGCTCTTGCCGATCAGGTCGAATCGCTTATTTCGGAGCGGAACAGGCTTACTGAAGATCTGCGCAGGCAGGAGGCGAGGATTCAGGATAAGGAGACGTCGCTCGAGACTCTTCGGGAAGAGCGCGCCCGGCAGGATGCCGTGCGCATACAGTGCGAAGAGCAGCGTGCGTCGTTAGAACGCCAGAAAGAGGCGCTTCTTGCTCAGGTCGAGACGCTGCGTGCCAAGGCGCAGCCGGTTGAAGATGCCTTTCGCGAGACCCAAGCGATGCGTAGACAGAAGGAAGAAGCGGTCGCGTCTCTGACGCAGTCGATTGAGGAGAAGGAACGGACGATCGTCGCGCTGCGGCAGGAGCGGCAGCAGTTACTCGACCACGCCGCCTCTCTGGAAATCGATCTCGAGCGCGCGGAGTCGGACAAAGAGGCGTTGCTCCGCAAAGGCGCGGACTGTCAGGCTGACATGCAGCGTCTTCAGATGGAGAAGGAGTCCCTGGCACGGGAGGTTGCGGCGGCGCGCGCCTCCGAACAGTCAGCGCGGGATGAGCTCAGGAGGCTGCGCGGAGGCGTCGACGAGCATGAAAAGAATGTCGCAAAACTCTCCCTTGCCCTCGAAAAAAAAGAAAAGGATATCGAGGCCCTCGCGGCGGATAAACGTTTTCTGAAAGAGGAGCTTGTTGGATGCGGCACGCAACTGGCGGCTGCCCGCGCGGACAACGATGCATTGCATGGCAGGATGAGCCGGCAGTCTTTCGATGAGGATGTCAGAAGATCGGGTCTTGAGAAGCGCGAGGCAGAGTGTCAGGCGCGTCTTGAAATGCTTGAGACCGAGCGCAGCGCGCTCCAGGCTGAACGCGACAACGCCCAGGATGCCTTGAGCGGCGCCAAACGTACGCTGGTTGAACTGACGCAGGAGCTCGAAGCGAAGGAGAAAAATCTCGAACAACTGAGACGGTCCCAGGAGGCAAATACGCAGGAACTCGCGTCGGTGCAGCTGGAGTTGCGCGCGGCGCGCAGGGAACTGGATGAATATTCGGAACGCAGGGGCAGAAGCGAGAAAGAAGCGCTCCTGCAGTATGTCGAGCAGGAGAATCTTAAGAAAAAGGCGAGCGAACTGCAGCAGTCTCTTGAGGCCGCGCAGGCATCTCTGGCCGCTCTGCGTCAGGAAAAGCAGCAACAGGAAATCCTGATGCAGGAATACATTGAGCATCAGGCCCAAACCGTTTCCCGCCAGAGCGCGTCCCTGCAGGACGAGCTATTGGCCTATCAGTCGCAGGTGGCCGCCCTGACCGCGGACACGCAGCGGATGTCCGAAGAGCTTGCCCTCAAGGAGAAAACCATCGCCCGGCTTGAGACCGAAGTTTCTCTCAGGGAGAATGACAATACGGAATTGACCCGGTTGTGGTCGGAACTGACCGAGCAGGTGAAGCGACTGGAAGAGCAGTGTACCGCGGTCGAGGGTAAGAATGTTTCTCTGCAGTCAGAGCTCGCACAGGCGCGCGCCTACGTGCAGGAGCGCGAAGCCCAGATGCAGGCGCAGTTTTTTGAAGTGCAGCAGCGGGCCGAATTGTTGCAGGAAGAGAACCGCAGGCTGCTTGACGAGCGGGAACAGCTGCTGGTATCGCTGTCTCAGAAAGAGGAGCAGCTCTCCGAGAAGGAAAAGACGATTGTCGCCGGCGTGCAGGCGCGCCAGGAGCTGGAGAGCCGTCTGCGGCAGGCGGAGGATAAGACCATTCAGCTCGCTGCGGCACAGAGCGCCAAGGGTCAGACGGGAAACAACTTGGTGCGTCTCTTGAGAGAGAAGGATCAGGCAGCGCGCAGGATGTCGCTTCTTCTGGCGCAGCGGGAGAAGGATGCTGCTACCGCGCGCGGCGAAAGCGAAGCGCTCAAGGCCCGCATGGAATCTATGCGTGAGACCTTGAGCCGCGTGGAAACGGAGAAAGCAAAGATTGTCGCGCTGCTTAAGGAGCGCGAGCAGGACCAGGCCAAATACCTCGGCGAAATCCAATCCAGGGACCGGCAGATCGCCGAGTTGCAGTCAGGGCTGACGCAGGCGCAGAATCAACTGAGCCAGGCGCAGTCCGAGGCCGCCGCTTTGAAGGCAGGAGGAGTGGCGCGGCTTCAGCAGACGGGCGTGGAAGCGCGCACGCTCAAAGATCTCTTAGACAAGTTAAACGAGCAGCAGGAGAAAAACAGCATCTTGCAGAGGGACAATCTGGCGCTCGCCGCCATCAATTCGAGACTCGTGAAAGAGAACAGGGCAATCAGGAAAAAGATGGACCTCAACAACGTGACTCTTTCGCAGGGCGCGCAGATGAAGCACCGCCTGGCTCTCGAGAACGCGGTCCTGCACTATAATCTCGGGGTGCTGCATCTTGAGCGGCAGGATATCACTGAGGCTTTGGAGGAATTCCAGAAGGCGGTAGAACTGAATCCCAACGACTCCGCGTCGCATTACAACCTCGGTTTGATTTATGCCGAGTATCTCGATAACAAACAGAAGGCTATCGCTCATTTCAAGAGGTATCTGGCAATCGACCCCAAGGATAAAGATGCGGATAAAGCGCGAAAATATATCATGACGTGGGAAATGTGGATGGAGAAGGGAGAGGTTCCTCGTTAAAGGACTGGAGAACCGTCCGCAGCCTTCGGCCGCTTGGACGTGGGATGTGGGATGGAAAAGTATGCGTATAACTCCTGAGAGAGAATTACTTGATTTGATCGAGCGCGGAGGTTCCTCCGGTTCTTTCGTGCAGCGGCAGCGCCGCGCGCGCGGCATGCGGCAGCAGGGAACATTTCTGCGCACGGTTGTCGGGCCGGGGCTTGCCGTGTGTTGCGCGGCGTATTTTGCTGTCGTTGTAACCGGTCACCTGCCCCGGTTTCATCCCCCGCATGCTGTGCCGTTAACGGCACAGCATGCGGGGGATGGGATTGGCCAGGAGCCGCAGCAGACCGAGGTCGCCCGGCAGACCGTGCCGCTTGCGGCACAGTCTGCCGAGGCTGTGAGCGCGCCTGAGCGGCGAAGCGTGCTCGCGAAGTTAACGCGGTCGCGCGTGCAGGATCTGAAACTGGTGGGAATCTCCTGGTCGGATGTTCCTGACGCGCTGATTGAAGACATGGTAACCCACACCACGTTTTTCCTGAAGAAAGGCCAGTCTATCGAAGGCGGGATTCTGGTGAAAGATATATATAAGGATAAGGTTATTGTTGAATCACACGGCAGGCAGGTTGAATTACAATGAAGCCGAGAGCGCTTTTTTCACTCTGTATGGTTTTCGTTTTCATCGCGCAGCAGGGCGTGCCATATGCGGCGCATGCGACCGCATACGCCGCCCAACAGGATGAGGATCAGGATACAGCGGCATTTGACAACGAGCTGGAATTTAAGGGCGGCATGAAAAAGGTGGCCTCAGACGGCAGCGTGTCCGTTGAAGAGTCAGCGCCGCTGCCTGTGGTTCCGGCGGTTTCGCCTCCTGCTCCCGAACCAGACCCGAAGGCCAGGGAACTTATATCTTTGAGCCTGCGTAACATCGATATCCTGGAAGCACTTAAGTTTTTTGCGCTTAAATCCGGATTCAATATCGTGCCCACGAAGAGCGTCGCCGGCAGGATTACGCTCAACGTCGAGAAGGCGCCGGTACAGGATGTGTTCGATATCATGCTGCGGTCTTCGAACCTCGCCTATGACAAGCAGGGTGGGATTTATAACGTGATGACCGAGGAAGAGTATAAGGCGCGCTACGGCAAGGCCTTTGCAGACGCGCGCCAGGTCAGGATATTCAGACTCAAATACGCGATACCCAGCCAGGCCTTTTCTCTGCTCGAAGCGGTAAAGAGTTCCATCGGCAGGCTGCTCGTCGACACCGAATCCGGTTCCATCCTTTTCATCGACACGCCGGAAAAGATCGCCGAAGCCGAAAAGACACTGGCAGCCGTGGAGCAGCAGAACGTGGTTAAGGTTTTTACCCTCAAGTATGCCAAGGCAAAAGAAGTCGAAGAACAGCTCAAGAACCAGCTAGACCTGCGCAAGGTCGGTTCGGTCAAGTCCGATGAGCGGACGAATCAGGTCGTTGTGCAGACCTTGCCTCGCCGCATGAAAAACATCGAACAGCTGATTGCTGATTTGGATAAGAAGACCAAGGGTGTGCTGGTGGACATCAAGATTATCAAGATCAAGCTCAACGACCAGCATGACCGCGGTTTCCAGTGGGAGGGCTTGTTCAACGTCGCGAAGTCCTACGGCATGGCGTACGTTGGCTCGTATCCATTCAGCGCCATGACCGCCGGCATCACCAGCCCCACCTTTACAACGCGTACCGACACCTACGCGGCAGGGGGCAACCAGATTGGGAATTATCCCTTTAGCGGCACGACGTCGAGCCTCAATTCATCGACCAAGATTTCTCCGGGTGAGAACATGCACATCGGCATTGTTGATCGTAAACGCGACTTTGACGCCGTGGTCAATTATCTGCAGACACTGGGCAAATCCAAGATACTCGCCAGCCCTTCATTGTCGGTAATAAACAACCAGGAGGCGAACATACATATCGGCGAGCGCCGGGCGTACGTGACGACGACTACCACCACGGGGTCCACTACGACCACGGTCTCCGAAGAAGTTACCTATGTCGACATCGGCATCAGGCTCTCCATGACCCCGACCATCAACGACGACGGATACGTCGTGCTGAAAGTCAAGCCCGAGATTTCCAACGTCGTCGGCACCGTGACCACGTCGAGCGATAACGAAATACCCATACTCGATACCAATACCGCCTAAACCACGGTCATCGCCAAAGACGGCTCGACCATCATCCTGGGCGGACTGGGCCGCGAAGAGGTTCTGGAGAGTTCCGAGGGGGTACCGTATCTGAGTTCGATTCCGTTCTTGGGGTTTTTCTTCAAGAATTCAGTGAAAAAGACGGAGCACATCGAACTGGTCATTCTGTTGACACCGATTATCTTCGAGGGTGACGTGTTTGTTTCCGCGCAGAAGGCAACGACATTCACCGGCAAACCGCTCAAAAAATTTGATGTGTTTAGGCCAGAGGGCCATGGCGCGCCATCCGATTGGCGCGGCCATAGGCCAGAGGGGCGCGGCCTGGCATCCGATAGCCAGGGCCGTACGCCAGAGGGCCATGGCGCGCCATCCGATACCCAAAATACGCAATTTATGCCAAAGGGCCGGCAGCCGCAGGGAAGTGTTGTTCCTGCAGAGCAAAAACCGTTCCTGTTTATTCCGTTGACAGCTGCATCGGATGATTTCAATCCGAAAGGGTTTAAGGCATACAATTAGCCTATGAGACCTGGGCGCAGAACAGTTGTTTTCTTGATCATCGCGGCAGTCCTTGCTCCCGGCATCGCCGCCGGCCAGCAGATTTCCTACGAGGACGACCTGAATAACGTGATGGCGAATTACCAGAACGTGCGCCAGGAGCTGCTCCGTTCGCAGCAGGCCTACCGGGACCTGAAGTCGCAGTATTCGACCGCTGTCCGGCAGTTCGAAGAGAAGATAAAACAACCGGAGGCTGAACGTGAGACTTTGGGGAAAGAAGTCGAGTCGCTCAGGCAGCGGATCAGGGAGTATGAGGCGCGCGTGATAGAGCTGGAGACCGCGCAGCGCATTATGCAGGGTAAATACGATACCGTGAAATCTCAGGCGCGCTTTATGGAAGATACTACCGTCTCCTGGCAGCAGCGCGCTCAAGCACTGGAAAAAGAGCGCAGCGCGCTCGAAGCGACTGCGGCCGCGCTTAAAGGGGACCTTGCGGAATCGGAGAATACCCTGGCCGGTTTCAAGGATGCGCTCGCGGCAAAAGAGGCTTCGCTTGAGTCGTACCGTTCCAAGATACGGGAGCTCGAACAGCAGGTTGCCCGCATTCAGGCGCAGGCAGGGGATGCTGCCAGGCAGTTGAGCGAGAAAGAAGCGCTTGTCGCTTCGCTGAATGCCGTGATCGCCCAGAAAGAAAATGATCTCTCGCTGTTTCAGGCCGCGCAGGATGCCGCTGCCGAATATCAGGCGCAGTTGACGCAGGAACGCGCGGCACGCGGGTCGCTCGAGGAACGGATCGCGGCTTTGGCCGCAGAAAAGGAAGCTCTGCAAGCCGCGTATGAGCATGCGCGCAGCGAGGTGAGCATGCGCGACGAACGCGCGGTTCTTACGGAAGAAAAGAGGATGGAGCTGGAAGCGCGCATCGCCAAAGACGACCAGCGTATCGCGTTGCTCGAGCATGAGAACAGTCTGCAGCAGGAACAGATAAAGACTCTGCGTTCCAGCGAAGAGACGTTTAAGAGCGTGTACATTGAGGCGGACCGCTCGAAGAAAGAGAAGGAGGACGCAGTCAGCGCCCTCAACGCGTCGTTGCAGGAAAAGGAAAGAGTTATCGCCGCGCTGCAGAAAGTCTCTCAGGAGCTGCAGTCAAAGATCAGCGATCTTGAATCTGGTCTGGTGCGTTCCGAGGACGAAAAGAGCACGCTCGCTGCCAGGATCAGGAACGGCAGTGCCGAACTCGACACTATGCGCGCCGAGCGGGACAATGCCGTCAGAGAGCTCGATTCGATCAGGCAGGAGGCCCGGGCCGCGCAGGATGCGCTCAGAAGCGTTACCGCGTTGCAAAAAGAAAGCGAGCTCGCCGTTCAGAAGGAGAAAGCAGCGCTCGCGGATAAGGAGAAAACTTTTGCCGTTCTCGAGCAGCAGCGCGACGCTTTGAAGCTTGAGTTGTCGGCAGCTCAGGATGCGCTGACTGCCTCGCGCGCAGACTCCAGGACTCTTGCCGACAGGTTGAACCGCGCGGAGGCAGAGCGCGCCGAAGCAGCAGAACGCGCGCAGGCGCTTGCAGCGCAGAAGGAAGAATTAATCGCGCAGCTCCAGGAACTGCATGCTTCAATGGGCGACAAGGAAAATATGGCGGCGAATCTCAAACGCCGGGCAGAGGAGTTGGAGGCGCAGTCCCTGGGGCTCGCGAAGCAGGTTACCGAGTTGCAACAGGAGAATACGCGCAGGATGCAGCGCGGGACAGAACTTGAAGAAGAACTGCGTTCGTTGCAGGCTGCGCATACGGAGGCTGCGGCGAAGCTCCTGGCACAGGATACCGCTTTGATTGATCTGCAAGAAAAGGCTGCGCGGTCCGAAGCGGATAAAGCGGTAATCCAGCGCATGGAGCAGGAGATCGCGCGACTTACCGATAGCGCCAAACACGCCCAGGAGCTTGCCAAGGCGCGGGTTGATGAGAAAGAAGCGGCAGTGCAGGAGCTGCGTGCGGCTGTGGAGAAAAATAACCAGGAGAAAGACGCCTTGCGCAGCGAATCGCAGGCACGGAGTGAGGCATTGAAGATACTCGAGCAGAAAATGCGCTCCGTTGAAGAATCCAGGGATGCCGCGCTTTCGAAGATGGGAGAGAAAGAAAAGACGCTCGCCGATCTCGGGCAGCGCGCTGCGCAGCTCGAAGGCCTGCTTGCCCAATTGCAGAAAAAGACCGCGGAACAGGATAATCAGATATTCCGCCTGATCGAGGAGAAGAAATCCGTTGAGGCGGCATTCGCGCAGGCGCAGGCGGATGACGCCAGGATCCAGCAGGAGAGCGCGGGGTACGCCGCGCGTCTTGAAAAAATGGAAGCGGAGTTGTCAGCCGTCGCCGGTGAGAGAGATGCCGCCCGTCTGGCTCTTGAGGAGAAAGAACGGATGGTCGCGGCATTGGAGCGCGACGTGCAGGCCCGGGCAGAGGCTGCGCGCGAGCTTTCCCGTCAATCGGAAGAACAGCGTAAGGAAATTGCCCGGCTTACGGAAGAAACGAAATCCATGCAAGTCCGGGCTCAGGAACTTTCCTCTTCCAACGCGGCGCTTGGCGCCGATGCGCGCGCACGACAGGAACAGATCGAGCGGCTCACCCAGCAGGTCGGGAGGATGCAGCAGGAGATCGCTGCCCGGGATAAGACGCTCGCCGGATTGCAGGAATCAAAGCGAAGGATGATCATGCGCACCACGCATTACATCCAGCGTACCATCGAGGCGCTGAAGAAAGAGAACGCGTCGCTGAAACAGCGGATTGCCGGTTTGCTTGAGACGGAGCGCGAGCATGAGGCTCAGTCAGC
>CAZDUF010000024.1:0-14131 GCA_964508555.1 uncultured Planctomycetales bacterium | reverse complement strand
GGAAATAGCGTATTATCAACATGTTAAACTGTTTTCAACATGTTGACTGCGTTGAGGTCTGTCATGGCAGGCAAAAAGACACAAGCTTTTACCCTTGTAGAGCTTATGGTGACGGTATTCATCCTCAGCGTCAGCATGGCTGCGCTGATGGAAGGATTTGCGGCGTTATTGTATCTTGTTGATACGTCGAGAGAAGAAACAGTTGCCTCCGCAGACCTCCGGAATATGCTCGAGAGGATCAAGGCGACGTCATTTGACCAGACGACAACCAGATTTCCCAACGGAACAATCGACGGCCCTGTATCGGCCAGATATTGGACATTAATTGGGAATTATACCCTTAAAAACGAAAATGTTACGGTCAGCTATGTGAATCCGGCGGTTGATCCTCTGGAAATCAGAGTCATGGTGCAATGGCGCGATACCCGGGGTAAGAACCGTACCATGACGTATAATACCTTTAAAACGCGGTGATGCGATGAATACGTCCAGAGGTATGACACTCGTTGAGGTGCTGATTGTCGCGGCAATCGGCGTGACGCTGATGACCGCGGCCTACGTGTCATATATGACCAGTTCTTCCAGTTTCGATCTGGCCCAGGAGCGCGTTGCGCTTGACGACCAGGCGCGCCGCGCCATGAACTCGATGATTAACGAACTGCGCTGGACCACCAGGACGTCATCCGGGAATCCGTCACCGAACCTGAGCATACCGTCAACGCCGAACAACAAGCAGATTCAGTTTCACCTGCCCGAAGACGACGACGGAGACGGTTTCTTCACCGACGAGAACGGAGAAGTGGAGTGGGCGACCAGCGACACCATTACGTATCAGTATATTCCGGGTTTAAAGATCCTGCGCAGATCGTTTAAAGGCAATCATACCACGCTTGCCGAGAACGTGACGGATGTTACCTTCAGCGACATCGGCATCGATCCGACACTGGGGACGCAGGAATTGAAAATCACTCTTTCCATGTCCAGGATCACTCCGAAAGGGAGAACCATTACCGCGTTTCTCATCGGGATGGTCCGTCTGCGGAATTAGGGAGGGAGCATGATACACAAACGTACGAGAGGCGCGGTTTTCATTCTGGCATACACGCTCGTGGGCCTGGTCTCGACCATGATCGCGGCCTTGTTTATGACCGGCATGGCCGAGAGGAACGCCTCCCGCTATTACCGTCTCTATGCCGATACCTTATATCTTGCCGAAGGAGGTATCGAGGCCGCGCTCGACGGGTTTGCCTCGGATATCGCCAATTACCAGGTTGCCGCGGATGTCATTGCGTACAATGATTCGGTGACCTACGCCTCGCGGGGGAATTTTACGGTCAATGCGACGATTTCCAGAATCGAGAGCACAGACAGAGTGGTTATGGAAGGCTTAACAAACGTCATTGTGCGCAATTACCTGGTTAACTGCACGGTTACGCATCCTGAAGACCCGACAGTAAGCCTCTCCGCGCATCAGATCGTTTCCCGCAGGCTGATTCCGACGTTCCAGCACGCGGTCTTTTATCAGGACGATCTGGAGTTGGTGCCAGGCCAGGACATGAATTTAAGCGGCAGGCTGCACTGCAATAACGATATCTATATCGATGCGTATGAATCCCGGACGCTGTATGTCAATTCCACAGCCTTGCATTCCGCGGGCAACATTTATAACAACCGTAAGCACGAAAACCATGATCAGGAACTCGGTGAGGTCATGATCCGGATAAACGGTTCAGGTCCGATCACCTACGCCGCGATGAATAATTATGATTCCGAGGCGGCGAACTGGACGGCCGGAGCCATGACGCGCTGGGGAGGCACGGTGCAAAGCGCGGTGCACGGTGTCACTGAACTCACCGCTCCGTCTGTCGCTTCGATCAGTCCGACCGGTTATTACTCGAATCAGGCGGATGTGAAGGTCGTCAACGGCCAGCTGTATAAAGGAGGCGTGCTGCTGACCGAGGGGGTGGATTATCCGTCGGGCACGGTTTCGACGAATACGACATTTTACAATAACCGCGAGGGCAAATGGGTGAGAATGACAAATATCGACTTGCATAAACTTTCCGGAGGCGGGTACACTACCTGCGGCGCAGCGCACAACCAGTCCTGTCCGAATAACATGCCGTCAAACGGTCTGTTGTACGCTACCAGGAATGACAATACCTCGGCGGAACAGCCCGGCATACGCCTGTTTAACGGGACGACACTGAACACGAACGTCGGATTGACCGTGGTATCGAACGACCCCGTGTATGTCCAGGGTAATTACAACATCAACTCCGAAAAGCCCGCAAGCGTTATCTGCGACGCGCTTAATATCTTGTCAAACGCCTGGAAAGATTCCAACAGCCAGAATTGGAACGCGCGCGATCCCAATGCCACGACCGTCAACTGCGCTTTCATCGCCGGTATCAAGACTACGATTGAAGGCAATCCCGGGACCTATAACGGCGGCCTTGAAAATTATCCCCGGCTGCACGAGGATTGGGCTGCGGCAAGCACGATATTGACTATCCGCGGATCGTTTGTCGCGCTCTGGAACAGCCAGATTGCCGTCGGCAATTGGGTATTCGGCAACCCGCATTACAGCGCGCCGCGGCGCAACTGGGATTACAATCCGAATTTCAACAATGTCACGAAACTGCCGCCGTTTACTCCCTGGGCGGTTGAGATGGAACGCGTGGCCTGGTGGGTAGATTGATGGAGCAGTACATCCTTGCCATAGATCAGGGTACGACAGGCAGCCGCGCCGTGGTCTATACGTCAGCAGGCCGCATCGTGGCAAGCGCCTACCGAGAGTTCAGACAGCATTTCCCCAAACCCGGCTGGGTCGAGCATAATCCCGAGGACATATGGCTGAGCGTTCAGGCCTCGCTCAAGGACGTGCTCGAACAGGTGCCGCCGGCGTTTATCAGTTGTATCGGTATTACCAATCAAAGAGAGACGACGGTTGTCTGGGATAAAGACACGGGTGTTCCCGTGTGCAACGCGATTGTCTGGCAGTGCCGCAGGACTGCCTCGCGCTGCGATGAGCTCCGCCGGGACGCGCGCCTGGTCGAGACTCTCAGGCGCAAGACCGGCCTGCCGGTCGACGCGTATTTCTCGGCGACGAAGCTCGAGTGGGTTTTACGGAATATTCCGGCAGCGGCTGAAAAGGCCCGCCAGGGAAGATTGCGTTTCGGCACGACAGATACCTGGATACTGCATAAGCTCACGTCAGGGAGTTCCCACGCCACGGATTATTCCAATGCTTCGCGCACCATGCTGTTTAATATAGAGGAGAAAAAGTGGGATAAGGAGCTGTTGGATATTTTTTCCATACCCGAATCCATGTTGCCTGAGGTCAGGCCTTCATCCGGCTCATTCGGCGTGTCTGCCGCGCTGGGAAAGCTTCCCGCGGCAGTGCCGATTACCGGCATCGCCGGAGACCAGCAGGCAGCGTTGTTCGGCCAGTGTTGTTTTGAGCCGGGCAGCGTCAAGAATACCTACGGCACGGGATCGTTTTTGCTGTTGAACACCGGGGCGAAGCGTGTGGAGTCGCAGCATGGTCTGATTACCACGCTTGGCTGTTCGGCAACCGGAGAACCGGTGTTCGTGCTCGAGGGTTCCTGTTTTATTGCCGGCGCTGCGATTCAGTGGTTGCGCGACGGATTGAAGATCCTGCCGTCTGCGCGCGATTCAGAGGCTATGGCTTTTGGCGTTGCGGATAACGCCGGCGTGTATTTTGTGCCGGCGCTGGTGGGGTTTGGCGCCCCGTACTGGGATGCCGATGCACGCGGCCTGATCTCGGGCCTGACGAGGGGGACCAAGGCCGAACATCTGGTGCGCGCGGCTCTCGAAGCTATGTGTTACCAGACCCGTGACGTGCTCGAGGCGATGCAGAAAGATTCCGGTTTGTCGATTCAGGATGTGCGTGTCGACGGCGGCGCTGTGGCGAACAATTTTCTCTGTCAGTTTCAGGCGGATTTGTTGGGTGTCAACGTCGTGCGTCCGAAGATCATCGAAACAACGTCATTGGGTGCGGCGTATCTGGCAGGGTTGGGCGCCAAGGTTTGGGAAAACGCCGGGCAGATCAGAAAATGCTGGGAGGCAGAACGGGTGTTTCGTCCGTCCATGGAGAGCGCCGAGGCACAGCGGCTGTACGCGGGGTGGCAGGAGGCGGTGGGACGGACGCTGAAGAAGTGAAAGTGGCTAGTGGCTGGTGGCTAGTGGTGAGTGGTTTTTCTCGTCACCCGTCACTCGTCACTCGCCACCCTGTATGTATTCCATGACATATGACGTCATAATCATCGGCGGCGGCATTACCGGCACTGCTAGTGCTGCTCTCCTGTCGCGCTATAAACTGCGTATCGCCCTGCTCGAGAAAGAGGAGGAGCTTTCCTTCGGCGTCTCCAAATCCAACAGCGGTATCATCCATCCCGGCACCCAGAATTCTCCGCAGTCGCTCAAAGGAGCGCTGTGCGTCAAAGGCAATCTGCTCATCAGGCAGATGGCTCAGGAGTTCGATATGGATTTCAGGCAGTGCGGCGAGCTGATTGTCGCTTTTAGCGAAGCTGACCGCGCGCGGCTCGAGCAGATACGCTCCGACGGGGAAGCGCTCGGCGTGCCGGGCCTTGAGATCGTGGTGCAGGAGTGGCTGCGCGAGCATGAACCGAATCTCAATAAAGACGTTATCTGCGCCCTGCATGCGCCGACTGCCGGCATCATCAGTCCGTACCGCTGGGTGTACGCGTTAACTTCTTGTGCGCAGGCCAACGGCGTGCGCGTATTCACGTCTACGCCGGTGAGCGGAATCTCGCGGGGGACGGGAAATTTCCGGGTGAACGCGAATGCGCGGGTTTTCCGGGCGCGCTTTATCATCAACGCCGCGGGGTTATTCGCCGACGATGTCTGTCGCATGGTCGGGATCGACGACGTGCGTATCCGGCCGAGAAAGGGAGAGGAATTCCTGCTCGACAAAAAGAAAGAGCACCTGACGAACCGCCTTATTTTCCCGCTGCCGAACGCCGCATCAAAAGGGACCATTGTTATTAAGACCTCGGACGGCAATCCCATGATCGGTCCGACTGCCGATGATGTCGATGATAAATACGATCTCTCGACCAGCGCAGAGGGATTGCGCAAGGTATTTGAGGCGGCGCGGCGCATGGTGCCGTCAGTGTGCGAGCGCGATATTATCGCTTATTTTGCGGGCCTGCGGCCCGTTGCCGGAGATGATTTTGTCATCAGGCACGAGAAGGATGTGCCGGGCTTTGTCACGGTTGCCGGTATCCAGTCTCCGGGTCTGACTGCCGCGCCCGCGATCGCCGAGTACGTACGGGATATCCTTCAAGCGAACGGACTGTGCCTGGTTGAAAAAAAACGCGTCAGACCGGCGCGGCAAAAGGCAGTGCATCTATTTTCTTCGACGCCCGACGAGATACAAGCCAAGATCCGCCGCGATCAACGCTACGGTGACATCGTGTGCAGGTGTGAGATGGTATCAGCGGGTGAGATCGAAGATGCCATTGACTCCGGCGCATGTACCCTCGACGGAATCAAGTTCAGGACGCGCGCGCAGGCGGGCAGGTGCCACGGGAGTTTCTGCACCACGCGCATCATGAAGATGTTGGCGCAGAAGCGCCGGATTCCTGTGACCGCGGTGACCAAGCGTGGTGAGGGGTCGGAAGTTGTCGTGGGAGAAAGATGAATGAGTGTCTCGTGGATAGCGGCGAGTGGTTAGTATCTAGTGGCGAGTGATTTTTCTAGCCACTAGACACTTGTCACTAGCCACCCTGGGGTAGATATAGTGTAAGATATGAGAGAAAGAGACCTGGTTATCGTCGGCGCCGGCCCTGCCGGCATGGCCGCGGCGCTCGCTGCCGCAGAGCTCGGTGTCGAGGATATTCTTCTCCTTGAGCGGGATCAGCATCTGGGCGGGATTCTCAACCAGTGCGTGCACACCGGATTCGGATTGGAATATTTCAAGGAGGTTTTGACCGGTCCAGAGTATGCGCAAAGGTTCATCAGCCGTGTCAGGAATGAGCCGCGTATCGAGGTGAGTGTGAGGAGTTTCGCGGTGAACCTGACCGCTGACAGGCAGATCAGGTATTTGAGGCCGGGCAGATTCGAGGAAGTCAGGGCGCGCGCGATCATCATGGCGACGGGGTGCCGCGAGCGCACCAGAGAGATGATTCACGTGCCGGGAGACCGCCCGGCAGGCGTGTTCTCTGCGGGGCTGGCGCAGAAGCTGATTAATATCGAAGGTCTCATGCCGGGGATGACGGTGGTGGTTGTGGGGTCAGGAGATATCGGCATGATCATGGCGCGCAGGTTTGTGCTCGAGGGAGCCCAGGTGCGCGGTATCGTCGAGATCAGTCCGTCAGTGTCCGGCCTGCGTAGGAACCTCGTGCAGTGCGTGGAGGATTTTGGGATTCCAGTGTATCTGCAGCATACGATTGCGCGTATCTCGGGGAGAAACCGCGTGGAGAAGGTCGAAGTGGCGCGCGTGTCGGATGACGGCGCTGAGATTGAGGGATCGCGTTTCGAGATTGCCTGCGATACGGTGCTGGTGTCCGCGGGACTTATTCCGGAAAACGAGCTGATCGAAATGGCAGGCGCCGCTATCGACCCCCGGACGAACGCGCCCGTGTCAAGCGGCATGAACCTCACCAGTATCCCCGGCGTGTTCTGCTGCGGGAATTGTTTTCGCGTCTACGATGCGGTGGATTCGGTGACCAAAGACAGCGCGCGTGCCGGTGAAATGGCGGCGGAGTATCTGAAAAAAGGGGTGTAAGGCATGGGAAAGGTTATGATCGACGCGTACTCGGTGCTGGAAAGAATCCGTACTCAGCAGCCTGTGGTGCATCATCTGACGAACTGGGTTACCATCTATGACTGCGCGCAGATTGTCAAAGTCATGGGCGGTTCGCCCGTGATGGCGCACGCAGCCGGGGAAGTCGAGGACATGGTTGCGATCGCGTCGAGCCTCGTGTTAAATATCGGCACGCTTACACCTAGTTTTGTTGAGGCTATGCTTCAGGCTGCGCGCCGGGCAAACGCCAGAGGCATTCCCGTGGTGCTTGATGTCTGCGGAGCGGGAGCGACGCCGCTGCGCGACGATTCCAGCACGAGGCTGATCAGCGAGGTACGCATCGATGTTATCAAGGGTAACGCCTCGGAAATCGCCCGCGTCTGCGGGGCTTGTGTCCGCACGAAAGGCGTCGATGCATCGGACGTCGCCGGGACGCCGGTGCTCGCCGTGAAACTGGCACTGGAGAGGCGCTGCGTTGTCGTCGCAACCGGCAAAGAGGATATCGTTACCGACGGAAAGAAAACGCTGTATGTTGCAAACGGCGATCTTCTGATGACCCGCGTGGTCGGCACGGGATGCATGGCAGCGTCGGTCATCGGCGCCTGCGCGGCAGTCGAGACGGATCTGCTGACTGCTGCCGCGGCAGGGTTGGTCATATTCGAAGTTGCCGCCGAGCAGGCCGCACACGAAGCGCACGCGCCCATGAGTTTCAAAGCACGCTTGTTTGACGAACTGTACGCGCTCGATCGCGGCACGATTGATAGGGTACAGCAGGTGCGTACATGAAAGGATTTTATTTCGTTACCGAAACTGCGCTCTCGCGGCACGGGATTTTCCACGACGCGCGCCAGGCAGTAGCAGCAGGCGCTGCCTGTGTGCAGTACCGCAGGAAAGAGGCCTGCACGCTCGAACTGTATGACGACGCCGTGAAACTGCGCTCAATCTGCCGCGGCGTTCCGCTCGTGATCAATGACCGGGCGGATATTTGTCTGGCAGTAGGAGCGGACGGCGTCCATCTGGGCCAGGAGGATCTACCGCTTTGTGCAGCGCGCAGGTTGCTCGGGAAAAAACGCATAATCGGCGTGACCGTGCACTCGATTGCTGAGGCCTTGGCCGCGGAATCAGGCGGTGCGGATTATCTGGGCGTGTCACCGATTTTCGGCACCTCGACAAAATGCGATGCAGGCACGCCGGCAGGCGTTGAGCTCCTGCGTCTGGTGCGTGTGAGAACCAGGCTGCCGCTGGTTGCGATCGGCGGGATTACGCTCGCCAACGCCTCGTCGTGTGTCTCAGCCGGCGCGGACGCGGTATGCGCGATTTCCGCGGTTGTTTCGCAAAACGACGTTAAAAAGGAAATCATGAAATTCCGGAGGCTTTTTAGATGAACAAGGAAATGGTTTGCATTGAATGTCCGGCAGGCTGCATATTGTTAGTGGATATCGAGAACTGCCGCGTGCGGCAGGTATCAGGCAATAAATGTCCGAAGGGCCAGGCATACCCTGTCGCGGAAATTGAGAATCCGCGGCGCGTGTTGACCTCGAGCGTGCGCTGCCGCGGCCTGAATCTTACCATGGTGCCGGTGCGCACGGATAAGCCCATACCCAAGGCGCGTCTTGTGGATGCGATGCGCGAGGTGAAGCGGATCCGGTTAAAAAAGAATGTCCGATGCGGCGACGTGATCGTGAAAGATTTCCTCGGACTCGGCGTCAATCTTATCGCAACACGCAGTTCATAACGGAGGATGTATGGCGCAGTTTTCGTTCGATATCGTATCTGAAGTTGACCTGCAGGAAATGGATAATGCCGTGAACCAGGCGAATAAGGAGCTCAGCCAGCGCTACGATTTCAAGGATTCCAAGGCCTCGATTGCCTATGACCGCAAGGGAAAGACCGTCACGCTCATCGCGGACGATGATTTCAAGCTGCGCGCGCTCACGGATATTCTCTCGACGCGCATGGCGCGCAGGGGCATATCGCTCAAATCCCTCAAGTTCAACACACCGGAAAAGGCCTTTGAAGGATACCTGCGCCAGAAGGTCGACATCTGCACGGGTATAGACAAAGAGCGGGCAAAACAGCTGGTCGGTATTATCAAGGGGCTGGGCCTCAAGGCGCAGGCGCAGATAGAGGGTGAGAAGGTCAAAGTGAGCTCATCGAAGAAGGATGAACTGCAGGCGGTGATCGCGCACCTGCGTTCGATCGATTTTCCGCTGCAGTTACGTTTCGGCAATTACCGCTAAGCATCAGTTCGGCCGGTTTCAACCCCCGGTGGAGAACTGGTAACTCGGCAGGAAAAATGATACAATAAGCACTATGATCTTAAGGCCGCACCTTTCCCACGTTAAACACATCGGTTTCTATCTCGGCACCGTGTTGACCGGGCTCGGCCTGGTTATGCTCGTGCCGTTTCTTTTGGGCGTTTTTGTCTTCAAAGAGCTTGCGCCGGCATTCGATTTCCTGCTGGGAGCCGAAATAACGCTCGTTGCCGGATTATCGCTTCGCCGCTCCTGTAGGTCTGAAGATGGGCATATGACGCTTATCGAGGGCATGGTCGTGGTGTCGTTGTCGTGGCTCATGGCAATGATTTTCAGCGCGATCCCTTTGATCATGAGCGGCCATTACCATTCGTTTCTCGACGCATGTTTTGAAACCATGTCCTGCCTTGCTACCACTGGTCTGACGCTGGTGCAGGACCTCGATCATCTCTCCCTGACCCACAACCTCTGGCGGCATCTGGTGCCTTTTATCGGAGGGCAGGGCATAGCGATCGTCGCGCTGGCCTTATTCGTCAAAGGAGCTTCCGGCGGCGTGGCCATGTATCTGGGTGAGGCGCGCGACGAGAAGATTCTGCCGAACATTATGCAGACGTCGCGTTTCATCTGGTCGATCAGCCTTGCGTATCTGTTTGTCGGAACGGTCTCGCTCGGGATCACCGGCATGAGTATCGGCATGCAGCCGGGCAGCGCCTTTTTCCATGGGGCGTGCGTGTTTATGGCTACGTTTGACACCGCGGGGTTCGCGCCGCGCTCGCAGAGTCTTTTGTATTACCACAGCGCGGCGTATGAAGCTGTTGCCATGGTGTTTATGGTACTCGGAGCGCTGAATTTCAACCTGCAATACCAGATCTATAAAGGTAACTGCAGGGAGGCGGTAAAAAATATAGAGACCAGGATGTTTCTGTTGAGCGTTCTATTCACGTTTGTCGTGGTGATGATCGGCCTGGACAGGATGGGGGTTTATGCAGGCTGGTTTACCATGTTTCGGAAGGGATTCTTTCAGCTTGTGTCCGGCCATACCACGACCGGATATCAGACCATTTACGCGCGGCAGTTCATCAACGAATGGGGAGATTTGGCGCTGATCGGCATCATTATCGCCATGGCCTTCGGCGGCTGCGCCTGTTCGACTGCCGGCGGTATCAAGATGCTGCGGCTGGGCGTTATCGCCAAAGCGTTGCGCGCCGACATCAAGAAGATCGCCCTCACCGAGCACACGGTGGTGCAGGCGAAATTCCAGCATATCAAGACGCTCTTTCTCAATGACGGCCAGGTGCGCATGGCGCTGATGATCACGCTCATGTACGTCGGCGTGGGTTTCCTCGGCGCGATGGTCGGCGCCTGGTGCGGGTATCCTGCGCTCGATTCGCTGTTCGAATCGGTGTCAGCGCTCGGCAACGTCGGTTTCTCCTGTGGCGTTACTGAACAGGGAATGCCTGCTGTGTTGAAAATTACCTACATCCTACAGATGTGGATGGGCAGGCTCGAGTTTATGTCCGTGTTCGCGCTCTTCGGTTTTATCGGCGCACTGATCAAGGGGAAATAACGTGCGAATGCTCTCGCGGGTCGCAGTTTTGGCGTGTGTGTGCATCGGGACCTGTCCGGCTGTTTGCCGGGCGGACACAGTCTCGGGCAAGGAGCTCATCGAGAAGGCCAAAGTCCTTGACGGGACGCAGGTGACCTATCGCGGCGAGGCAGTCGGCGAGATTATGCCGCGCGGTGATTTCTGCTGGTTGAATCTCAATGACGGCGCCAATGCCGTCGGTGTCTGGATGCCGAAGGAGTGGGTCAGAGGTGTCATGGCCGGCAATTATCGTCAGCGCGGTGACGTTCTTGAAGTCAGCGGTATATTCCATCGCAGCTGCGCGCAGCACGGCGGCGATCTCGATATTCATGCAAAATCCATAAGGCTTTTGGAAAAAGGCAAGATCATTCCGCATCAGTTGGAGCCCGTCGTTCTCAAGCTCAGCGCGATATTCCTCTTTGCGCTCCTCTTGCTCGCTGTCCGGCGCCGGTAAAGAAAAGCAGTAGCTATGGCCCGCCTGAAGAAGAAAACCGGTAAAGTATCATCTCCCGCACTCGCGACATTTCCCGAGTTAAACCCCAATCCGGTCGTCGGTCTTGACCGCAAGGGCAATATCGAATATCTCAACCCGGCGTCGGTGCGTGCCTTTCCTGACCTGCGCCGTCTGAAATCGCGGCATCCCTATTTGAAAGGCGTCAAGGATATCATCGACGGTTTGATAACAGATACGGCCGGCAGGTTTGACCGCGAGATCTACGTGCGTGGTAGATGGTTTTATCAGTGGTTCTGTTACGCTCCGGGTGAGTCCTTGCATGTGCGGCTCTATGGTCTTGATATTTCCAGCCGCAAGCGTTACGAAGAGGCGCTCCGGCAGAGCAATTCGCTGTTGACATCGACGTTTGAATCCATTACCGGCGGGATTCTGGTGGTGAGCCTGCACGGCAGGATCGTCAGTTTTAACCGCAGGTTCGCTCAGATGTGGGGTATCCCAGCCGCGGTGCTGTCGTCGGCCGACGATAGGAAGGCCCTCGATTATGTACTCGGGCAGTTAAAGGAGCCTGCGGAATTTATCGGGAAGGTCAAGGATTTATACCGGCATCCGGATCAGGAGAGTCACGATGTTATCGAGTTCAAAGACGGCAGGGTGTTTGACCGCTACTCGCGGCCGCAGGTAAAGGAAGGCAAGATCGTCGGCAGGGTGTGGAGTTTTCTGGACATCACCGAACGCCGGCGTTCGGAAATTGCCCTGCGTGAAAGCGAGGAGCGTTTCCGGGGGCTGGCTGAGCGTTTCGAACGCGAGGTCAGGGAGCGCACTGCCGAGCTGGTTGCTGCGCAGGTCGAACTGGAAAGGGCGAAGCGGCTCTCGGACATCGGGCTTCTGGCGTCGACCGTGGCGCACGAACTGCGCAATCCGCTTGCTGCGATCAATATGGCCTGTCACAATATCGAGATGAAGGCAAAGAGTCCGCTGATCGAGAAGCATCTTGAGCGGATCAAACAGAAGATTGTCGAGAGCGATCAGATTATCAACAATCTTCTGTTTTATTCGAGGCTCAAGCCTCCGTACTACGAGCGGGTCAAGGTCTGCGAGATGATCGAGGAGTCGATTGACTCGATCTGCGGGCATGTCTGCTCGGGCGTGCGGGTGCAGCGGGATCTGGCGGCGTTGCGGGATGTGTCTATAGACGCCGACCCGGTGCAGATCAAGGAAGTATTGAGTAATCTTCTGCACAACGCCTGTGATGCGATCGGGGGAAAGTCGACGGGTGTCATCGTAATCGCCGGCAGGCAGAAGGAAGGGTTCGTTGAAATCAGCATTAAAGATAACGGACAGGGCATTCCGAAGGAGGTGCTGGCGAGGCTGTTCGATCCTTTTTTCTCGACGAAGGCGCGCGGCACGGGGCTTGGGCTGTCGGTGTGCAAGCAGATCATCCATTATCACGGGGGGCAGATTGCGATTGAGAGTGAGGTCGGCAGGGGCGCGACCGTGACTATCAGCCTGCCGAAGGTTCGCAAAGTCGTGCAGCCGGAGCAGACGCAGAAAAATCTTGAGAAAGGCGCGACAGCATAGTAGTATAACGAGGGAACTTTAAGACACAACCGGTGAAAGGAGAAGTATCATGGAGATAAAACCAAAGATGACTGCGGCGATCAACAAGCAGATCAACGCCGAGCTGTATTCGTCGTACCTGTACCTTGCCATGGCCGCGCATTTCGAGGCGCAGAACTGGCAGGGGTTCGCGCAGTGGATGAAGGTCCAGGCGCGCGAGGAGAATGAACACGCGATGAAGTTTTTCTCGTACGTGCTCGAGCGCGGGGGAGAGGTGGAGCTGTTCGATATCAAGGCGACGAAGGCTGCGTGGAAGACCGTGCTTGAGGTGTTCGAGCAGGTGTACGAACACGAGCTGAAGGTCACGGGGTTGATCAACGATTTATTGAAGTTGGCGCGGCAGGAGCAGGATGCGGCCACGGAGTCGATGCTCACGTGGTTCATCGACGAGCAGGTCGAAGAGGAAGCCAACGCAAAACTTATCGTTGAAAAACTCAAGATGATCAAAGACTCTTCAAACGGTCTTTTCATGCTCGACCACTCTCTCGGCGAAAGAAAATAAGAACCGGGGACGTTCCCCAAGGTACCACCTATCGCTGTTTCAACCCATTGCTGGTCAATATGTAACAGTGCGAGTCTTTGGTTATTGCAACAATTGAGAGGTGTGCGAGAAATCGGGCCGACTGAGAAAGCCGCATTGTAACATAAGAAGATTGAACGTGTTGTGTGGTGATAGGGTGGTACTTTGGGGAACGTCCCCGAATTTGAATATGCATTCGATTTTCTTTGTATTCGTAGGGGCGTGCGCGGGAGTCGTGAGCGGCCTGGTGGGAATAGGAGGGGGCATTGTTATCGTGCCTTCTTTGATATACCTCTTTGGTTTTTCCCAGCATGCCGCGCAGGGCACGACCCTGGCGATGCTCGTGCCGCCGATCGGCTTGCTCGCGGCGCTTGCGTACTACAGACAGGGCCACGTTAACCTCCCTGTTGCCGGTATGCTGTGTGTTGGTTTCATCCTTGGTGGATATTTCGGCGCCAAGCTCGCCTTGTCATTTCCGGAGCCTCTCTTACGAAAAATCTTCGGTTTTTGCCTGCTTTTCGTCGCCGGGTATATGATTCTGAAATGAATGTTTCAGGCTCGAACAATAAATCTATTGTTGACACAGATAAAGATGGTGCTACAATAATAATATTCGTAACACGAGGTTTTTCATGTCAGGGATAACACGCTTCGGCATATCGCTTGATAAAACACTGCTCGAGAAATTCGACCGCTTGATCGGTTCAAAGAGCTACTCGAGCCGCTCAGAGGCCCTGCGCGATCTCATTCGCGAAGAGTTGGTGAAGAAGGAATGGCTTGAGGCGCATGAGGTCGCCGGCGCAATCACGCTCATTTACGACCACCATAAACGCGAGCTCGTCAATAAGCTCCTTGATATCCAGCACGATTTCGGCGGTTGCGTGATATCTTCGCAGCATATACACGT
>CAZDUF010000023.1:13443-14146 GCA_964508555.1 uncultured Planctomycetales bacterium | reverse complement strand
TAATCCGGTCCTCAGGCAGCACTCCCTGCCTGACCGCGTATAAATGCGCGGATATGCCCATGTTCAACAGTTGGTACGACAGAATCGTCACCATGCTCCCCAGGACCACGAAATGGATATCCCAATAGTGGCCAAAGAGCAGCACAGGCCCGGGCAAGAGCACGATCAACAACGCCATCCCCAGCACGACCCCTACCGTACCCGGCACAAGGTACAGCCAAACCGGACACCCTAAAAGCATGAAACGGATATGCCGCCACGCGTCATGCAAAGGAGAAAGCTTGGAGACGCCGGTACGGGGATGATAATCGATGGGGATCTCGTATATCCTCAGGCGGTTCGTCAGTGCCGCGACCACCATCTCGGTCGCAAACTCCATGCCGAGAGAAGAAAGACGCATCCGTTCGTAGGCATCGCGGGTGAACGCGCGCATACCGCAGTGGATATCCGACAGGGCAGTCCTGAAAAAGAGCCGGCACATGAACGATAGAACGGGGTTTCCCAGGTACCGGTGCGACCAGGACATCGCGCCTTTCTTGATCGCTCCCTTGAAACGGCTCCCCATGACGAATTCGTAACCCCGGCGCAGCGGTTCGAGAAACTTAGGGATGTCATAGAAGTTGTAGGTATCGTCGGAATCGCCGATGACGATATACTTTCCCCGCGCCTCGCGCAATCCCCGCAGGTACGCCGACCCGTAGCC
>CAZDUF010000023.1:2757-13433 GCA_964508555.1 uncultured Planctomycetales bacterium | reverse complement strand
AGCGCGTGCTCGACGACCACGCGCGCTCCGCATGAGCGCGCGATCTCGGCGGAGCGGTCGACGGAGTTATTGTCGGCGACGATAATCTCTCCCCGAATGCGCTGTTGCGCAAAAACATCGTTGATTTTACGCAGGCAGGTACCGATCGCCTCTTCCTCGTTATAACAGGGAAGCACGACCGATAGTTCGATGGGATTCGTATCCATTACCAGTTTATCTTATACGTTCCGATGAAATTCTCGCCCTCATACGCCTTGATACGCTCCTGAAAATGCTTCAAGCCGAAGCCGCCGAGAAAATACAGCCGCGTAAACAGGCTTCTTCCCAGAGACGGATCTAAAAGCACGAGGCGCCAGGAGCCGTCCTGCGTCTCCCAGACCAGGGCTGAAAAACCGAGGGTCGGATTCGGATACACCATTTCCTCAAGATCGCTGCCGTTTTTATAGAAAACACTGCGCGGCAGCTGCCCGTTATTGGAGGTGACGATCTGTTTCTGCGGATTATAGATGAACCCGTTGTCGAACAGGACAATCTCCTCCCTCTTCTGACCGCGCACCGGCTCGCTGTAGTACTGCACGGGCCTGGAGATCCATTGCTCGATTTCATTCTCCGGAATCAGAAACGCCTCCTGGTAATACTTCTGTACCTGGGACGGGTCCTTGCCGAGCCTGGTCAAGTGGTCAAGAATCTTGTCCTTCTCCATACGCTTGAAATTCTGGACGATGTAGACCTTGGCGAAATTCCAGTTCCCCAGATACGATATGGCGGTAATTTTGGATACCAGAGAATAGTCGACGAGAAACTCCGCGTTCGGGGGCTCGTCGAAGAGCATGAGAATGACCCGGTCAGCCGCATCCGCAGGCAGGAACTCCCGCAGCTTCGCCTTTGCGCTTCCCGCGTCCAGGGGCAGTATGGTTTCCAGCAAAAGCGCCGACTGCAGAGGATCCTTGATATGGCTGTCGATGAGATCAAAGGCCTTATTCCCGCCGTTATTCAGCATGCGAAGGATCCCGATGGATTCCCGCTCGTTACCCGAAAGCAGCGCGCGCGCCATCCAGTAGGCCTGCGGCCTGTTCTGCGTCTGGCCGTCGAATATAACCTTGCGCTCGGCAACGACCTTGAACCAGTCACCGAAATCCCACCAGGAATTCACCGTCGTATCCGGCGGGGTCTTATCCTTCACCAGCATCAGCACCTGGTACCAGCGGTCGTGCATGAGCGGATACATACTCGATGCGATCTGCCTGCCGCGGTTAAACATCATCACGGATAACGCCGCGACCACCAGCGCCACGAGCACCCCCCTGGCGCGTGCGGGAAGCCGGGAGAAGAAATAATCCAATCCGTCGCGCAATCCCCATCCGAGAAAGACGCCAAGAGGCACGATCAGGAACATGATGAACCTGACGCCGCGATAGGTGGCGTACAGCATGGTCAACAGCCAGAGAGCAAGCAGGAATGTCGAGGCCCGCGGAAAGGGGAGCATGCGCCGGTCGAGCAACGCGCGCGCAAGCATACCGCAGGCGCACACGAGGCTCAAGACCGTCAGAAACGGCCCCCCCATGGATTGGGCGATTTCCATGAAATGCACGCGCCTGAGCTCTCCTACCGTGGAGAAGACGTTCGGCCAGATCGAAGTCAGAAGCGGTTTGTTCAGCACCAGCGCATCCCTGATCTGCATCCACCACCCGGCAAACGGATCAAGCCGCGAGAAAATAACGCACGCGACGATACTGCCTCCGGCGAAAACGGCAACGGAGAACACATGCTTCCTGAAATCGTCAGACCGCGCGCCGGAACGGGCTGCCCGGACAGTCATGACGGCGATAGTAATCGCCTCGTACATGATAATAACCAGGTAGATAAACCACCAGTTGATCCAGGTGAAACAGAACAACCCCACCAGAAGCATCGAACTCCCCAGCCAGACAAACCGCCTGCGCTGAATCCGGGTTTCGTACGACTCCAGATATGTCCAGAGAATCGCCACGGGAAACAGAAGATTCAGGATATCCATATCGAACCAGCCGGCGCAGCTGCGGGGCATGAAAGATCCCGAAAGCCCGACGAAGAGACAGCTCAAGACCGCTGCAGGCAGCCCTCCGAGCCGGTAGGCGAAAAAGAACAATACGACAACCAGGATTGCGGTGTAGAATAACGGCAGATAAAACAGAAATGAAAACAGTTCAATGCGGTTAAAAACGGAAAAGATTGTATAGAGAAACGCGGGAAAATAAAAATTGAATTGGTTCCAGGGAAGCTGATCGCCGACCGGACTCAACATAAACAGGTCGAACTGCCTGCCCTCCCTGACAATATCGCCGGGATAACCGTGGTCGACGACATTCTTGACGTACCGTGCCCAGTGCCAGCAGTCCAGCTCCATGAGATACGTCTGTCCGGTATCGTCCTGGAACCGGCTCTTGAGGTTGGCGTAGAGCTCGTTGATCTGCGTACGGAAAATCTGCTTGTTGATCCGCTTGTAATCGTTGATCTGCTCGCGTATCAGGCGTTCGTTCGCGAGCGGATCATAGTGGGGAAACTTGCGGTACACCTGTTCCTGCGCCTCGCGCCTGACGGCATCGAGAACCATGGAACGGGCCTGAATTTTTAGTTGCGGGAAATTGACGGGATACGCGCGCAGGTAGAGGTTGATTCCCAGAACTATCCCGAGGCCGACGGTCAGGGGAATGTATTTTTTCATCCTGCCTTTCCTTGTAGGTTTGCGGAATACGGTTATTCTTTTTTGAGACTCTTGTGGGTCCTGAGCGCCGTCTCAACCAGCACCAGGCACTTGTCGAAATCCTTTCCCTTGTAGAAAACTCCCGATATCCCCTGCTCGCGGATATCCATCATCGTTTTCTGGTCGTCCAGATACGCGCTGATCACGATGACGGGCAATTCCTTGTTGATCTTCCTGAGTTCGCGCAGCGTCTCGACGCCGTCCATGAGCGGCATATTCAAATCCAGAAACATGATATCCGGCGTCTGTTTCTTGATCTTCTCGAGCGCAGCCCTGCCGTCGTTGGCGACATCCACTGCGTAGCCTTTCGATTCAAACCAGTACGCCATGGTCTGCGTAAAACTCACCTCGTCATCGACGAGAAGTACCCTGATTTCTTTGCTCATACGCGCCTCCTATTTGAGCGGAAGGGTAAAGGTAAATGTCGCGCCATTACCGTGCTCGCTCTCTACCCAGATGCTGCCCCCATGCAGCTCGACGATCTCTTTCGAAATAGCCAGACCGATACCCGTGCCGTGGATATCCGTTGCCAGACGTTCACCGACCTGGAAGAATTTATCGAAAACTTTGGAAAGGTGTTCCTGCGGGATGCCGATCCCTTCGTCTTTCACGCTGACGCGCAGCTCCTCGGCCCCCCCGCGCGCGGCAGAAACAGTGACGCTTTTGCCTTCGGGCGTGAATTTAATCGAATTACCGATCAGATTCGTCAACACCTGGACGATCTTATCCGCATCCATATTGACCGCGGGAAGATCGGGAGCGATGTCGGTATGGAGGGCAATCCCTTTGGCGTCGGCCCAGTTCTTCACGCCGTCGACCGCATCGTTGATGACCGTCGAGAGCGACGCAAGCGACTTGGTAATGACCATCTTGCCCGCTTCGAGTTTCGAAAGATCCAGGAGATCGTTGATCAGACGCGAGAGGCGTTTGAGATTACGCTCCGCGATAGTCAGAAACTGCGTCTGTTCTCCCGTCAGGGGGCCGGTAGACTTGCTTAAGATCAGGCTGATCGACTTGTCGATCGCGATCAGCGGCGTCCGCAATTCGTGCGACACATTGGCGACGAACGTCGCCTTGAGCCGGTCGAGCTCTTTTTGTTTGGTGATGTCGCTTAAAACCGAGACCATGCCCACGGCCTGGCCGTTCTCGTTCTCGATAACCGCGCTCGACGCCCTGAGTATCTTCTTGGTCTCGTCAGCCGAGCTGTTTAATTCGATCTCCCGGTTCTCGGATCCGGGTTGATTCTTGACCATCGAGACCAGCTGGTCATCCCGAACGCCGTCCTTGATATCGTGGCCGAGCTTCTCCTTTTTCGAAACCCCGAGCAGGCGCTCTGCCGCGGGGTTCATCATCACGACTTTGCCCTTGGCGTCGACCACGACCAGACCCTCGGCGATCGACCTGATGACCGCGTCCGTATCCTTCTTCTGAGAAAGCGTCTTTTCGTACCGTTTCCAGGCGATCTCCTCGTTCTGCGTCTTCTGCTCGATGATCTTTTCGTACTTGCGGCTGACCTCCTGAGTCGTAAACGAAATCCTCTTTTCGAGCTCCCGGTCGAACACCTGCGCGACCGCATTCACTACTTCATCCGCGCGTTTTTTCGACCCGACCGTGCGGTCGATGGATTCAGCCAGGACTTTACGCAGCTCCATGGTGTCCGCGGTATCGGGCGACCCGAACGTTTCGAGGGGCCTGCGACTGGAAGCAGTCTTAACGGGATTGGATGACCGGGAAACCGCGATCAGGAACCATGCAAGAGCAAGGCTGGCAGCAGTCGCGGCAATGTATAGTTGAACTGTCGAGGAAAGGACCATGTATTCTCCGTCTGTCGTGCATAATAACACAGATGCTTTTCAACTTCAAGAAGATTAGTATATATAATAAAGATAAGCTTACCGCGGCGAAGAGATAACGAAAGAGGAGGGGACTGCTAACGGGCTTTTTTCAAACGCGCCCAGAATTCATCCCAGGGGAAATACACACCGGGGCATTCGGTTGCCGCGCCCGGCACCTGTCCGTGCCCCATGATGTTGGACATCGGGACCTTGTAATGCTTGCGCAGGATGTTCACCAGATAGATAAGTGACTCCATCTGTTCCGGCGAGACATCATCCTTGCTGAAATTCCCGACCAGACACACGCCGATTCCCTGCTTGTTCATGTTCGAGGCTTTACAATGAGCGCCGTCCTGCTGCTTGAGCCAGCGGGGAGATACTTCGATCTGCCCTTCGAGCTTGCCGCTGGTCCCGTTGTCGATGATAAAATGATATCCCAGCGAGTCCCAGCCGCGCCGTTTGTGGAGTTCGAACAACGACAGGGCATTGCCTTCGTCGGTGGCGCTGTGATGCACGATGATATATTTCCAGGACCTCGTTTTGTAGAGCGGAATGACGGGCTTCAAGGGTGCGGCGCGCGGAATGAGCAGCTGCTGGCCCATGCGCAGCTTGTTGTCAGGCAGGATGCCATTGGCCTGAGAGATCTCGCGCATCGGCACGTCGTACATCTTAGCTATGCGCCAGAGCGTTTCTCCAGGACCGACGACGTGATATAAATCCGAGCGTGCAATCGACCCGCTCCGGGGAACGGCACCCGGAGTCCCTGTGACTGCGGTGCGGGAAACTCCTGCGCAGGAAGACAACACACTACACCCCAGTATAATCACACACGTTTCAATCCATCGTCTTTGCACGAGCGTCTTTTCCCCTCCCGGCTGCTTCATTGGGCCTGGCGCTGCCACTCGACCGCTTCCCACCGCAGAAGCAACCCATCAGCGTCAAAAAAAAGATAGTACATCGGTACGGTGAAGTACTCCGCAGGATGATGATAGGTTAAGCGGGTCTCCCCTGCGGAGGCACCCTGCGATTCCGCAAACGGCGGCCCGTACATCTTGCACACCCGGCGCTTCGCCATCCCTTTGGCAAGACGGTTCGCTTCGACGTCACGGCGCAGGCGCTCGTACAGCGCGGTACTCCGGCGCACGCAACGGGCCTTTTCTCCCTGATTCTGCGCCAGGCGCCGCAGATTGCCGAGGCTGGCGTAATTGAACCGCGAGGAACATCCGGCGCTTACGGATACGACCACCAGAACTGCCAAAAATCCGATGAACTGCGTGCACGTCATGATAGTCATATTATCAGACAACATTTCTCCTGCGGCAAGAATATTATATTTCCTTGCTACCCGATACTCACCCTCAAATAATGCCCGAGCGTCCCGAACTCCGTGAGCCATCTGGCTGCCTCAGGATCCTGCACGGCGCGCTGACGCATCTGACTCAAGATAGACCTTCCCATGGAGAAATACAGGTTCTGCGCCTTCCACAGATTAAGATCAAGCGCAAGTCCGTCGAGCACCTTCATCAGATCCGATGCCTTCTCGATCAGACTCAAATCGTGGAGATTCACGGATATCCTCTGAATCAAAGCAGTGACTGCCCTGGTCCCGACATAATTGAGGGTCGCTTTATCCACAGAGAGCGAAAACCGTTTCAGGTCATGCACGGCGCGGCTGATCTTTTCCGGATCGGGATCGGAACTCTCAAGGGCCTCCCGGATATCGGTATTAAGCACGAATTCGGCTACCGACGCGAATGCCTTCGGCAGGGGAATCTTGAGCTTTTCCACCACCTGGACAATCGACAGGTGGTGCGCCAGGATCTGGCGGAATTCCGTCGTTATCTCGCTCACCGCGGCATCGAGTATCTGCCGGACGACGATACGCTGCTCATCCTTGAAAAGGTGCCAGAGCGAATACCCCGAGTGATTAAAATGTTTTTCTACCAGACGCACGACGTCAGCGATCTGCCCCTGTTTGAATCCCTCCTGAAAATCCCGTTTCATGCGCGCGTAGCTCTCAAGATCGGAAAACTCGGCTGCCGCGCCGATCAGGTTCTGGTCGCCGAAATACAGCACGCAGAAACTGATCGTCTCCTCTTCCCCGGTGACGGTCGAGACTACCCGCACGCGGCCCAGCGCCATGGATTGTTTTCCCTGCCGTGCGATCTCATAATCCTGGCTTTCCACCGCGTAACTGTAAATACGCGAGATATCTTCCTGGCTGCAAAAAAGCGAATACACCGCATAGTGGACGCCGACGCGCAGCAGGTCGAGCATCCCGGGCCTGACGAAATTCTCATAGATCCAGGCGCCGTTATGAAACTCGGGGATATTGCTCGGTGCCTTTTCCAGGAGCCGCACGAAATCTTCTTCGAAATCCCTGCCTGCGGCCTCGCGCGCCAGCTGCAGCGCGCGCGCGGCGTACTGGATCACCTGCACCGTCTCTATGCCAGATATCTCGTCGAAGAACCACCCGCAGCTTGTATACATCAGCTGCGCGTGACGCTGCATTTCAAGAAGCTTCAAAACCCTGATCCGCTCTTGGGCCGAGACATCCCTGCCGGCATGAGCCCGCACGAAAGCATCCACGTTCGCGTCAGACCTGTCGAGAACGACGCGGATGTATTCGTCGCGAGCCTTCCAGCAATCTTTCAGGAGTCCGGCGGATGCCTCTTCATACACGGTCACGAGATTATCCCTGAGCCAGTCAAACGCCTCCCTGAGCCAGGAACGCCATTCCTGCTGCCATCCCGGCCTGCTTCCGGAATTACAACCGCAGTCCGCTCTCCAGCGCTCAATCCCGTGGAAACAACTCCAGGATGAATTTTCATGAATTTCGACTTCGTGCGTCGGAGCGTGCTTTTCCAGGTATTCTCCGTAGACGGTCAATTCCCTGTCTCCCGACTCTATCATATAAAGACAATAGGTCAGCGCCATTTCGGCAAAGCGGTGATGGTGGCCGTAGGTCTCTCCGTCGGTTGCGACGTGGACAAGCTGCGGCTCGCCCCTGCGCGTATCAAATGCGCCCTTTAGACGGGCCAGCATCTGTTCGCCGCTCGAAAGCAATTTGCCGAAGGCGATGTCGTGCGATATCGGGCCGTCGTAGAAGAAAAGCGCGATCGAGCGGCCAGAGGGCAGCTTGCACAGATACGGCAGTTTCGGATCGATGGAACCGTTTGCGACATCCTTCCACGCCGTATCGCCGATCTTACGAATCCTTTTCGCCTGCCCGGGCGACAGGATAGTGAAGAGAATGCCGAATTCGGCCATGATGTCGAGCGTCTCAAGATCAACGGCTGTTTCGGGAAGCCACATGCCTTCTGGTTTTCTCTTAAACCGCGACTCAAAATCAACCAGGCCCCAGATAATCTGCGTCCGCTTATCCCGGGAATTGGCAAGCGGCATGACCATATGATTGTACGCCTGCGCCAGGGCGCAGCCGTGCCCGGAAAAACGCGCACTCCCCCGCGCATCGGCCTCCAGAATCGCCCGATAGGTCAGGGGATCGTTTTTCTGCATCCAGGACAAGAGCGTCGGGCCGAAGTTGAAGCTCACCAGGGAAAAGTTGTTGATGATATCGATGATCTTCTTGTCCGGACCGAGGATGCGGGAGGCGGTGTTCGGTCCGTAACATTCGGCGGTGATCCTGGAGTTCCAGTCGTGATACGGATAGGCCGAATCCTGAAGCTCGACGTCCTCAAGCCAGGGATTCTCCCGGGGAGGCTGATAGCAGTGGGCGTGGATACAGATGCGTTGTTCCATGGAATATATGCTCCGTGCTGAAATCTGTGCGGGATATTCGCGTTAGATTATAGCATAGACGTCAGTCGCATGGGAAGTCCTGTTGTGCGTGCGGGTAATAAGGCCGTCCCTGACCAACCCCGAAAGAATCTTCTCCAGCCGCCCGGGTTCGCATGCAGTGAGTCTGTGTGCCTGAAGGAACGTCACTCTCCGCTGGCGCAGCAGAATACGAAGGAGCGCTCCCCGTACCTGCCTGTCAGAACCCTCAAACCTGCTCTGCCGGGCGTAGCAGGCACTGCGACGGGATGGATTCGTGTGCTTTTTCTTGAGCATGCTGCCGTAATCCATCAGGGCATAATACCATTGACGCGGCGACGAACGATCAAGCGTCTGCTCGACAAGGGAAATGAGCGCGGCATCATCGACAGAAGCTGCAGCCGGGAAAAAAGTATGGATATACACGCTGCGCACGTTCGTTTCAAGAAACACAACAGGACGATTATGCGCGAAAGCGGCAATGGACGCCGCGGTTGCAGGGCCGATCCCCGGCAACGTGCGCAATACCTGCGGATCCGAGGGCATTCTTCCCCCATAATCAGCAACGATCTTTTGCGCGCTTGACCGCAGCGCCAGCGCGCGCCCGTTGTATCCCAATCCCTGCCACGCAGCGAGCACGTCGCGCTTCGGCGCTGCTGCCAAAGCTTCAAGTGTCGGAAACCGCTTCATGAACGCCTGGAATTTCGGCGTAACCCTGTCGACCTGCGTCTGCTGCAGCATGATCTCGGACACCAGCACGCGGTACGGCGTGATCGCATGCCGCCACACCATGTCATGCCTGCCGTGCCTGCGGTAGTACTCGTATACCGTTGCCCGAAATTTCCGAATCTGTCCTGCGGTTAGTTTTTTCATGTAATCTTCACGGATGCCTGCGCATGCTTTCCTTTTCGCGGACGCTTGCCCCGCCCCGGCGTGGCGGGGCTGCGCTCGACTCGGCTTCCTCGCTCTGCCCTGTATCAAGAAGCGGGGCATCCATGCCCGCTTGCGCAGCGGCGCACACCCAGCCTTCCCTGAGGCTGGGGCGCGTCGCCTCGACGCCGCGAAAAGGAAACATGCTCCGGCATTTCAACAACCACGAGGGCGCGACGAACCTTGCCATATATTTTGCCGTACGCAAGAATTATCCAATTACGGCACAGCACCATCAACTCGTTTCTACACAAGACTCATACACAGTCCAGCACGCAGCCCGCGCGCATTCCAAACATGAACACTTAAGCTGTGTAATTCTCATGCGCGAGCGGACATATCCTTCGCAGCACATCAGAAAATTTCGGCAAATGAGTGCAAGGATTTACGGCGAGCGGGAGCATGAAAGCTTCCGTAAGACGTTGCGGGAGCGAGCCGTAAACCGCAGCACTCGGCGAAATTTTCAGTGCAAGAAGGATATGTCCGCGAGCGCAGAGAGCTACACTCCATCCAGCAAAATTAACAAAAAAGGAATGACGCGGGAATGTCATTCCTTGTGCACAGTCACTGGAGCCGCGGCGCTGGCCCTATTGAAATACCCCGAAGCCTTCGAGCCGCTTGCGCAGCTGAGCCACCTGTTCGTCCTTCTGCGCCAGCTGCGCGTCACGTTCGGCAAGCAGCTGCTGTAAAGAGGTTATATCGTTATTCTTGCGCTCGATCGTCTGCGCGAGCTCCGCGATCTGCGTATCTTGCGCGGCTATTGTCTGCTGCAAGTCATCGACGCGCGGCGCTCGTTTTTCCACACGCGCCTGGGACAGCCCTGCCGACGCGCACCCGCATACACCCAGAACACACGCCACTATGATCTGATTCGTCCGCATGGATACAGTATATACGAGACTTGGATACTTTTCAAAATACTTTTTATGCCAATACTCCGCTCATCCCCTGATGTTCCACGGCTTGCAGCTTCACGCGGCAACAGACATTCTTGAGATTCTTCGCGCTCCGCACAAAAACTTTCACATACGTATCCGTGTGCCCGATCCAGGAACCTGCGCGCCGCTTTTCGAACAGCACCTCTGCATCGCGGCCAAGCAGGGATTGCCGGAATTCGCGCGCGCATACCTCAGCAATTGCCCGGAGTTCCTGCATGCGCCGCTGTACGATGCAGGGATCGATGATCTGCGCGGTCAGGCGGGCAGCCGGAGTCCCCGGCCGCTCGGAATACGGAAAAATATGCACGCGCATCGGCCGTATCTCTTTCACCAGGGCGAGCGTGTTGTGAAACTGCTTCTCAGTCTCTCCGGGAAATCCCGCCAGGATATCGGTACTCAGCGCCGCACCGGGAAGCATGTTCCTGATTCGTCGTATCAGCGTTCGATAGCTCC
>CAZDUF010000023.1:0-2747 GCA_964508555.1 uncultured Planctomycetales bacterium | reverse complement strand
CGCCTGAGCACCGTATCGTCGCCGCTTTGCAGCGGAATATGCAGGTAGCTGCACACTCGGCGCGATTGTATCATCTGCTTCAGGAGACCGGTGGTCACATCCAATGCCTCGATGGAGCTTAAGCGCAGGCGCACGATCCCCGGAACATCCTCGAGCGCACGCAGCGCGTCGACGAGACTGCGCCGTGGCCGCAGGTCCTTCCCGTAACTCCCCAGGCACACCCCGCAGAGGACAATTTCCTTGTATCCGTTGGCTGAGAGCCGCGCTGCCTCGCGCACAATTTCCTGAAGCGGCTTACTGCGCGAGCTCCCTCGCGCCAGAGGCACTTTGCAGTACGCGCAGCGGTTATTGCATCCGTCCTGAATCTTGAGAAACGCGCGCGTCCTGCCTTCAAAATACGAAATCCCCTGCGCCGCAGGATTAACGTCCCTGTGCGGCATGACCTGCCGACATTGCGGATACAATCTGTTGAAAAGAAGCGGCGCCAAACGCTCCTTGTCGCGGCGAGAAACGAGGCAGAGCGAGGGAAACACTTCCCGCATCCGCCTCCCGTCGGTTTGAGCGAGACATCCGGCAACAACAATCAGCGCTCCGGGATTATCCCGCGCGGCTTTACGTATCAGGGCGAATGACTGCGCGTCGGTCCTCTGGGTGACCGTACAGGTATTAATCACGCAAACGTCCCTGGCACGGCGCGGTTCGTCGACAAAACCCGCACGCAACAACTGCTCGCGCATTACCTGGGTATCATACTGGTTGACCTTGCAACCGAGAGTAAAGAAAGCGACGTTCGGCATGGATTAGAGGAAGAGTCGGACAAACGCGGCAACGGCTTGGCAGGCGGTATCCACGCGCAGCACGCGCTCACCCAGCGACACCGCAACACAGCCTGCCTGCCGGGCGAGCGAAATTTCCTGCTGAGAAAAATCACCTTCCGGTCCGATCATGACCAAAAGCGATGACGGCTGACGATTGGCAAGAACGTCTTTGAGCCGCGTCCGCTCGCCTTCCAGGCACGGCACTAGACACATAGAATACTCTTTGCAGCGTTTAACGACATCCGCAAAATCTTCGACCGGCTCGATAACAGGGCTTTTTTTTCTGCCGCTTTGCTCGCTTGCGCCCAGCGCAATGCGATCCCAACGCTCCAGATGCTGCCGGCGTTTTTTCTCATCCCAGCGCACGATCACGCGTTCCGTCACCATCGGGATGATCATGTCGACGCCGAGCTGCGTCAGCTTATCCACGATATCGTCCATCTTCACATTCTTCGGCAGTGCGCAGGCAAGGGCAAATTTGACGGACGAAGACGGCGATTCAGCGCAAAACCTCTCCTGAATCGACAACTGCACTCCTTTTTTCGTCGCCTGCGCCACCACGCAGCGGTACCTCTTTCCCTCTTCGTCAAAAATCATAACCGCCTCGCCCTGACGGAGCCTGAGCGCGCCGACCCAGTGGCGGAGTTTCTTCGCATCGCTGACAACGATACTATCACCGGCAATTTCTTTACTGGAACACGAGAAAGTATGCATCTTAGCTCTGTATCCCCCTGATCAGAAGCTGCACTCCCAGGGCAATAAGCACCGCAGCACAGATATATCTGAATATGCGCACATACGCCTCTGTTCCCGTGAATGGTATTCGTCCTAAGAACCCTGCTGCAGCCGCAAGCAAGACCAGCGGCGACATACAGGTACCTAAGCCGAATGCCGCTCCGTACAGAACTGCCTCCATCGCCGACTTTGCCACGAATACGATGTAGGAGAGTACACCCAAAAGCGGAGCGCAGGGAGAAACGCCGGCGACAACGCCGAGCAAAAACGTGCTCTTGCCTCCTTTTTCAACCAAAACACAACGGCATCGTGTTATAAACCCGCCGCGCCTGGATTCCGCGCATGCCAGAACGCCCAGGAGAATAACGAATGTGCCTCCTGCAAACAGTATCCTGCCGTGCCAGCGCTGGAGGCCGTGCTCGAGCGCGAAGGTACCGGCAAGAAACGCTCCCGCCGCAAGCGCAACGTACGTCAATAGCCGAGCAGACGAAAAAACCGCGTATGCAATAAGAGAAGAGCGCGGTGTCTTTGCGCTGGAGACAAGATAACTCAAAAGAACCGGCCCGCAGCTGGCGATGCACGGGCCGGAGCCGAAGAGGATACCTGAGATAAACAGATTGAGCCCGATGCTCTGCATGAGATTCCGGTAGTTAGGACCAGGACCGGACGCCGGCTTGGCAGCTATTCACCTTCAGGTTTTTCCTCGGGAAATACCTCGGCCGTGAAAACATACAGCTCAGTCGACGCATCCTTCCAGGCATCGGAGGGAAGTCCTGCCTTATCTGTGCACAGGCTCGAAAGGAAATACTCCTTCGTCCACCCGGTGTCGCGCGCGACCTGCGGCAGATACACGCCGCTGTTAAAACCTTTGCGCACTACCACGCCGTGCTCGCCCATACTAATTTCTTGAGCTGAAGCAACCCTACGAAGCGGCGACAAAACCGAAATCTCGATATGCACCGCGGCAGTCAATTCGTCGAGCGTAACCGGCGAAAACCGCGGGTCGCCTGTTGCCGCTTCAACTGCCATATCCCTGATGGTCACATATAACGGCGTATTCGCCTGCAGGTTGCCGATACAGCCGCGCAACCCCTTTTTCGTCGAGAGTGTCACAAAAGCTCCCATCGGCTGGTTGAGAACAGGGTCTGACTCATGTACCTGGAGCTTCCTGCCGGTTCGCAGATAGGTATCTAT
>CAZDUF010000022.1:0-14342 GCA_964508555.1 uncultured Planctomycetales bacterium | reverse complement strand
TATCTTATGCGACCTGCCGGTATAATACAGGATGCGCTCGGAGAGCGTCGTCTTGCCGGCGTCGATATGCGCCATGATGCCGATATTTCTGACAAAGGGAAGCTCGATCGAGGGTTTTGGCGCCTCGGCTGACTTCTTCTCCTGCGCCTCGGGCATCTCCGCCTGCTCAGCATCTTCGACCGGGGATTCGTCTGCGGACACAGGCAACTCATCAACAGCCGGCTGCTGGACCGTCTCGTCGGCTGCCGGCCCGGAAATCTGTCCTGTCGCGGGCGCTGACTCTGCAGGCGGCAGTGCGAGTTCCTGCGGCGCTGGTTCCGCAGGCTCCTGCTCGACAACCGGCGATGCGGCAGGAACAGAATCTTCCATGCTCCGGGAGCCGGAAGAAACCGCCTGCTTCAGGTGCACAATCTCTTCTGCGTACACTCTGAGCTTTTCCTCTTTCTGCTCAAGCTCTTTCTCGAGGGCAGTATACTCTTCGTTGAGTTGATTAAAATCTTTCTTCGGAACCCACTCGCTGACCTGTTCTTTCTTCTTGTACTCCGCTATCGCGGCGAGATGGCTTTTCACCTCTGCCGTCAGCCGCTCAATCTGGTGCTTCTGCGCTTCAAGGGAATCGGCCTTGGCCTTGATATCCGCATCGCGCGCAGCCACGGCCTCGGTGAGCTCGCGGACCGACGTCGAGAGGACTACTTTTTCTGAAAAGACGCGCTCGAGCTCGGTTTCCTTGCCGAGAGCCTTGGTCTTCCACTCAACTGCCTCCTCTTTTGCCTTTTTAACAGACTGATCAGCCTTAAGCACCCATTCCTGCCTGCGCTCAATTTCTTCGCGAAGTTCGCTTTTGACGCGCTCGGCAGCATCGAGCTCTTTCTTGAGACGTTCAGAAAGTTCCTTGGACTGGTTCAGCGCGGCATCAAGCTCGGCGGTCTTGGCCTCCAGCTCGGCTATGCGCTCTCCGCGCGAAAAAAGCTGCTGCTCCAGGCTGATGCGGGGATCCTGTTTCTTGCGCTTATTCTTTTTGGCGAGATCCGGAGCGAGGACGAGACCGATAATCCCATAGAGAATTAACGATCCGCCGATGCCGGCGAGAGCGATAAGAATGGCTGTCGAGTTCACGGACGCAGTCTGCTACTGCCCCAGAAGCGCAGCAATAACTTTTTCGCTGACTCCCTGCTGGCGCAGGTAGCTTATATCTGATTGGCTCAGGATAGGCGTGGTACCGGATGTCTTGATGCGATCGACGATAATATCTTCGTGCACTCCCTGGCGGGTAAGATCGAGCACCTCGGCAACGGACATCGCGGATGCCGTGTCCTGAGGTTGGATCGTTTCCTCCGCGGGTTTCTCGATCTGGCTGCCGAAAAGCCCTCCGGCAACCGCGCCGGTAGCAGCTCCGATTAAGGCTCCTTCAGCCCCGTGGTGAGACTGATGTCCGATGATCCCTCCTGCGGCTGCACCCAGAAGACCACCGACGACCGAACCTTCGACAGCTCGTGTCTTCGTCGATTGACACCCGCAGCAGAGCGCTGCGGCTACCCCGCACGTGATGATCGCGATCCTGTTCATTGATATCCCCCTTCGTCCTCCGTATCCGGAGACACAAGCGGCCTGGTTTCCGTCACCATTTTTTCGATAGCGCGTATCGCGCGCTCGAGATCGGCCCGCGCGCCTTCGAGATCAAGAAGTCTGTTTTCGATGGACTGGAGCCTGCGCCCCAAGTATTCCCCGATATCCTCAAAGATAATCTGGCTGCCTTCTTTACGCACCCGCATGCCTCTCGGCACCAGAATATTCAAACCGTCAAGACGCACAACCTCCATGCCTTCGCCTGTGCGCGGCGCCTGTTCTTTCGGTACAATGACGCCTGACGGTCCGTACCGGTCAGCCTGCATGCCATCGTGTGCCGCCTCAACCCGCGTTGTAGCATCGGCAGCGTCAGCGGGTTGCGCGCACAGCGCGATCCCGCAGACAAAGCTTATGATGAATATCCCGGTCAAAAACATGCAGTGTATATCTTATCCCTAATTGGGACCCTCGGCAAGGAGATTAATCTGAACTCGCGCGCGTATCAGCATCCCGTGACCGCAGCTTATCAAGACGCTGCTTAATCTTTGCCTCATAACCGTTCTCCGTCGGATAATAGAATTTTCGGGGCTTCGTCACGTAGTCCTGGGGCACGAAATTACCCGCGTAATCGTGCGCGTACTGATACCCTGTGCCGCGTCCGAGCTGTTGCGCTCCCGGATACGAGGCATCCTTGAGATGCTGCGGCACTTCCTGAACACGCTCTCCCTCAAGGGCCTCCTGCGCCCTGCCGAGCGCCGCGTAACAGGCGTTTGATTTCGGTGCGCTGGACACATAGACAACTGCCTGGGCCAGCGGTATGCGTGCCTCCGGCATACCCACGAATTCCGAAACCGCAAGAGCGGCGTTGGCCAGCACCAATGCCAGCGGGTCGGCGTTGCCCACGTCCTCAGCGGCGAGAATGCAGATCCTGCGCGCGATGAAACGCGGATCCTCTCCCGCAGCAAGCATTTTGGCAAGCCAGTACAGAGCGGCATCGGGATCAGAACCCCGCATCGATTTGATGAATGCGGAAGCGGTATCGTAGTGGTTATCTCCGTCACGGTCGTAGATGACCGGCTTCTTCTGGATGCTCTCGGCGGCGATTGCCCGCGTCACGCGGATCTCGCCGTCAAGGGGTTCAGTCGTGCGCACGGCTATCTCCAGACCGTTCAGAGCCCTGCGCGCATCGCCTTCGCACACGCTCGCCAGAAACTGCGCCGCATCATCGTCAATGCGGACGCAGAGCGAACCGTATCCCCGCTCTTTGTCATCGATGGCGCGTTTGATAAGCGTGAGGATATCCCGCTCATCGAGGGATTGAAGCTCGCAGACAACCGATCGGGAAAGAAGCGCCGATGTCAGGGTAAAATACGGATTGTGCACCGTAGCGCCTATGAGAATAATATTCCCCTCTTCCACATCCGGCAGAAGGACATCCTGCTGCGCCTTGTTGAACCGGTGAATCTCATCGAGGAAACAAATGGTTTTTACCTGCCCGTCCCTTCTGCGCCTGGCTTCATCCAGGACCTTGCGCAGGTCATCTACCTTGGACACCGTGGCGTTGAGAGAGACGAAATGCGCGCGCGTCTGGCATGCGATGCACCAGGCAAGCGAAGTTTTTCCGACGCCGGGCGGACCGTACAATACCAACGAATTCAGGCGATCGGCCTGAATAGCGCGGTACAAAAGGGTTCCCCTGCCGATAACATGCCGCTGCCCGACAAATTCGTCCAGAGAGCGCGGACGCATGCGCACGGGTAAAGGCTTGTCGGTATCGGGAATGGCGCAGGACCTGGAATGATTGTGTACCATGAAGAGGGGACTGGCTTCGGGAGGTGACTTATTTCGGCTACATGACGTACGCCGGTCTGATGACCGTCGTACGTCATAGCCTCAGTAACCCCGCAATGTGCCGTTGGAAACGATAGCCTGAACCCTCTGACGAGGTGGGTGCCCTCTCCGCGGGCGCCGAAGCGCTGCCGGAATCACTGGGCTCCCATGCTTTTTGTGTTGGTTCAACACGTATCAGCTTGCCAACGAGCACCGCAGGGATTCTTCTCTTTCTCCAGATAAAGTATAGCACAAAAGGGGGGCTGCGGGAATATTCTGCTATCTGATGCTAGCACCAAATTCATCCACCAGCAGCGCTACCGCGCGCGCGTGCACCGGCTCGATATCCGCGTCTGTCAGGGTGCGCTCATCCGAACGATACAGACAGGAGATCGTTAACCCCCTGCGCCCTGCGGCGATCTGTTTGCCGACGTAATAATCGGTAATGCGCACGTTCTTGAGATACGGGCCTGCTGACCGCGCCACTGCCGCAAGCACCGCCCGAATATCCTGTGTCTCGGGCAGGGAACAGCTGATATCCCGTATCATACCCGGATACTTCGGGAGAGGAACATACAAAGCGGTCGCTGCGGCGTGCCGCAGGAATACCTCGAGGTCGATCGCGGCATAGAAGACATCCCTATTCTTGATCTTGGCGCTCTCAAGCGCTGAAACAGGAACCGAGCCGATCGTTCCGATGATCTCCTGTCCCGTAGTCGCGGAGTAGGAACACCCGTCGTTACACAGGGCAAACGAGAGTTCTCTCACGCCGCAACTCGCTGCCAAAGACTCAACAATGCCTTTTACATGCGCAATCGTGATCCGGTCCCTGACCGCGCCGCCGGCAAGCAACATATGCCGCACACCGCACAGGACAATCCCGAGTTGCTCGGTTTCCCTTACGCCTCTGTGATCGCGTCCGAAGACGTGCGCGATCTCGAACAACGAGACGCTATCACATCCCTGGTTCAGATTATATGCAACGCGGTCCACGAGGCTGGGGACCAGAGACTGCCGCAGCAGAGATTCTCCGGCAGATACGGGATTGCGCAACGCGACCGGTTCGCGCGGCTGTAGCGCTACGGGATACCCTGTAACCTTTGCGCCCGAAACCATACTGTATGTTATGACTTCGGTAAGACCGAGTGCGGCGGCCCTCGATCGCACGGCAGCGGCGGCGTCGGAAACCACTGCCGGAATCCTGGCCCGCACCTGCGGCATGGTGGCTGGTATGCGGTCATACCCGTAAATCCTGCCGACTTCTTCGATAAGGTCCTCCGCGCACGAAACATCCCTGCGATACGACGGGACGCACACCTTGAGCCTTTCCTGGGTGCCCCTCACACTAAACCCAAGCGAGGAAAGAATACGCCTAGTGTCTTTCAGCGGTATCCGCGTCCCGAGTATTCTTGCCAGAGCATTGTTATCCACATGCACGCATACCGGCCGCATCCGCCGCGCACCGACCCGGGCCAGCCCGTCGACACGCCCTCCGCACAACTGCGTAATCATACGCACCGCGGCCCGAGCCGCCTCGGGAACGCTCGAGGGGTCAACGCCGCGCTCAAAACGATACGCCGACTCAGTCATGATCCCCAGGGCTTGACGCGTCTTGCGCGTCAAAGCCGGCGCGAAGACCGCACCCTCCAGCAGGATATCCGTCGTCGACTCGCTCACCTCGGTATCTTTCCCTCCCATAATACCGGCTAACGCAATCGGCCGCCCGGAATCAGCAATCACCAGCATATCTCCGTTCAGCTGCCTCCGCACCCCGTCGATGGTAACCAGCGTCTCGCTGGGCGTGGCCCGGCGGACCAGAACCCCCATCCCGGAAAGCCTGCCGAGATCAAAAGCATGCAGGGGCGTGCCATACTCGAACAGTACGTAATTGGTAACGTCAACAATCGCGTTCACGCTGCGGCACCCGAGCATTTCCAGCCGCTCGCGCAGCCAACCGGGCGATTCACCTACCCGTACGCTGCGGATTACATGCGCCGTGTACAAAGGACAGGCATCGGGATCTTCAACGCGAACCGGGAACCTGCGCAGGCGCGCCTCCGGCTCCCACACGACGACCGGCTCTTTAAAATTCCTTCCTGTCAGCGCCGCGACTTCGCGGGCAACGCCGCGCACGCTCAGCCAATCCGGCCGGTTCGACGTGATTTCCGCCTCAAAAACATAATCACTGCCGCGCACGGCGATATCTTTCACCTCAAGCCCTGCCATGGTCAGGCGCTCTCCGAGATCCTGCGGGGAGAGCGTGGATGAAACGTATTCCTTGATCCAACTGTAGGGAAATTTCATATCCGTTGGAATTGTTGCAGGAACCTGACATCGTTCTCGTAAAAAAGGCGGATGTCGGTGATGCCGTGCTTGAGCATAGCAATGCGATCAACGCCCATACCGAATGCGAATCCCGTATACGCGCCGGCAGGATACCCGACATTCCGCAAGACGTTCGGATGGATCATTCCGGCCCCGAGCACTTCAAGCCAGCCCTTTCTGCCGCATACCGAACAGCCCTTGCCGGAGCACATAATGCATGAGATATCCATTTCTGCCGACGGTTCGGTAAACGGGAAAAAATGGGGGCGAAACCGCATACGTATCGATTCTCCGAAATAGGCGCGCGCGAATGCCTCGAGCACTCCCTTTAAATCGGAAAACCGGATATCGTCGTCAACCACGAATCCTTCGATTTGATGAAACATACAAGAATGGCTGGCATCGACCGCATCCGGCCGATACACCCGGCCGGGCACGACAACGGCAAGCGGAGGAGTCCGCCTCGACATCACACGCACCTGCACCGGAGAGGTATGGCTACGCAAGACATATTTCCCCTGGTCCGTAGCCGGCAGGTCGAGATAAAAAGTATCGAAGGCGTCTCGCGAGGGATGGTCCAGGGGTATATTTAAACCCGTAAAATTATTGGCTTCGGTCTCAACCTCGGGCCCCTCGGCGATCTCAAACCCCATACGCAGAAAAATACCGCACAAATCATCGAGTGTCTGCGTGATAATGTGCCGCGTGCCGACCTCATGCGCGATACCCGGCATCCCGATATCCGCATCCTCGCGCGTGCGGACGCGGCAGGTGTCGCTCGGCGCGGCAGCGACGCGGACCTTTTCATCAAGCTGTTCCGCGAACCAGCGCTTTAACTCATTTACTTTTTTACCGAACTGCGGACGCTCGTTCTGCGGCATCTGCGGGATAGCGGCTGTCAATTCGGCGAACACGCCTTTACGCCCGAGATAAGTAATACGCAGTTGCTCGACAGTTTCGGGAGTCAGGGGGCCTGCGAGGGCAGCGGTGAGTTGATTTTTGAGCAGGTCGATATCCATTAGAGCGTGCCGACCAAAAGCGTTAACAGCTGCGGTTCGTTGCCGATAAGCGTCAGCGCGATAACGTCGTCGCCCGGTTTCATGACCGTATTGCCGCGGGGCACGATCACTTCCTCGCCGCGCACGATGGATACGAGCACCGAATCCGGCGGAAGCGTGATGTCCTTGACTTCCTTATTAATCACGGGTGAGTCTGCGGGAAGGTCCACGCGCACAATGGCAAGCTTGCCGCGCTTGAAGCTCATCAAGTTAACGAAGTCGGAAAACGAAACCTCTTCCTCAACGATCTTGGCGATGATGCTTGTCGCCTCGATGGGAATGTCCACGCCGAGCTCGGAAAAAGTATGCTCGTTCTCCGGATTGTTGACCCGCCCGACGACGCGTTTGACGCTGTAGCGTTCCTTGGCCAGCTGACAAATCACGAGATTATCTTCATCTTCGCCGGTGACCGCGGCGACGACGTCGGCCCGCTCGATACCCGCCTCCTCAAGAATCGCCGAATCGCACCCGTCGCCGTTGACCACGAGGATATCGAATTCTTTGGCGATATCCTCACAGACCGCGCGGTCGCGCTCGATGACGCTGACCGTATGCTTGCCGTAGAGCCGCCTGGCAAGCGAAAAGCCGACTTTACCCCCTCCCACGATAATGATGAACATGAACTATTCCTTCAATCCGAATTTCTGGCGGATATTCTCGAGTTCCGAAACCTTCACCACCGCCATGAGCACATCCCGGTCTTTGAGCACCGTCTTTGAGTCGGCGACAAACACGCCTTCGAGGCGTCGAACGGCGGCAACCAACAATACTCCGGGTATAGAAACATCCCCCGCGGTTTTATTGACCACGTCGCCGGAGACATCGAGCTCGAGAATACCGAGCTCTTTACTTTCGATCAGATAGCTGGAAAACCGGCTTTCGATAATCTTGTCGCGCAGCATCGACGCGAACAATATCGTTCCGCTGATAATATCCAGGCCCAGCGCGGTGTAGATGTGCGCGCGCTGAGGATCGTAGACACGGGCGATGACTTTCGGTACGCGGAATATCTTCTTCGCGACCTGCGCCGACACGAGATTGGTATTGTCGCCGTTGGTGACGGCGCAGAAGGCATCCGCCTTCTCAATCTCAATCTGTTTCAGGAGATCGAGACTGAATCCGTTTCCCGCGACCGTCAGGCCGTTAAAGGTCGATCCCAGGCGGTCGAATGCAGCACGATTCCTGTCGATCACGACGACGTTATGCCCTTCGCTTGACAATAAGCGCGCCAGCTCAGAGCCCACTCTTCCGCATCCGACTATTATAACGTACATGTCTTGCTGTTATGTTTTCGCAAGCGCAACGAGCTTCTCGAATGCCTTGGGATCGGCAACGGCGATATCCGAGAGGATCTTGCGATCAAGCGTTACCTCGGCATTTTTCAGTCCCTTGATGAACGCACTGTACGTAACTCCCGCCTGTCGGCAGGCCGCGTTGATCCTCGCGATCCACAACGCGCGAAACGTGCGCTTGCGGTTCTTACGGTCGCGGTACGCGTACACCATGGAGTGCATGAGCGTGCGCCTAGCCTGCTCATACTGACTCTTACGGTCTCCCCAAAACCCCCGCGCTGCCTTTAATACCTTCTTCTTGCGCTTGCGCGTTGCTGCGCTGTGCTTTACTTTCGACATGGGAATTGCTCCTTACAAACCATAGGGCATCATCAGCTTGAGGAAGCGCTTCTCCTTCACCTCGGTGATTTGGCCCCCGTGTTTTAATTTCCGCAACCGTTTGCGGTTCTTATTGGTCAACAGGTGGCTCTTCCCCGAAGCCCCGAAGAGCACCTTGCCCCGTTTGGATACCTTAAACCTTTTGGTAACGCCTTTCTTGGTCTTTAACATACGTGTTGAACTCCCCTGTGCGTCGAACGACACTAACGCGGCGAAAGGACCAGCGACATGATTCTGCCTTCCAGCCCCGGCTGCTTCTCAACAGACGCCTCCGTCTGTGTGTCCGCGATAAACCTGTCCAGAATTTTCCTGCCGATATCGATGTGTTCCATCTGGCGCCCCCTGAAAAAGAGATTCACTTTCACTTTATCCTTTTTCTGAAGGAACGCCACCGCCTGCTTGAGCTTCGTTTCGTAATCATGGCTGTCGATGTTCGGCTTGAGACGAATTTCCTTCAACCGGCTCTGCTTCTGATGTTTCTTCGCCTCCCGCTCCTTCTTTTCCTGATCGTATTTAAACTTGCTGAAGTCGATGATCCTGCACACCGGCGGATTGGCTCCGGGCGCCACCTCAACCAAGTCAAGATCATGCTGATTCGCTATCTCCAGCGCGCGCTGCGCCGACATAATGCCGAGCTGATTCCCGTCGGGACCGATGACGCGGACCTGAGGGACACGAATCCTTTCGTTGGTGCGTATGAATTTTTTTATAGCAACCACCTCCTTGCCTTGAAAACGGTCACGTGCCGTTTTTCCTGTTCATCTCCTCGCGCGCCTGCCGCACAAACTCCTCCGCGGAAACGACGCCGATATTCCCTTTGCCCTTCTTGCGCACGGCCACGTTCCCGGCCTGCGCCTCGCGGTCGCCGACAATCAGGCAGTACGGAATTTTCTGGACCTCCGCATCGCGAATCCGCCTGTCGAGAGTCTCATTGCGCGCGTCGAGAAACACCCGCAGCCCCGCGTCGGCGCACGCCGCGCGCACGCGCCCGGCGTACTCAAGCAGTTTCTCCTTAATGGGGATAACCGCGATCTGTACCGGCGCGAGCCATAACGGCAATTCGCCGTTATAATGCTCGAGCAGCGCCCCGATAAATCGCTCGATACTGCCCAGGAGCACGCGATGCAGCATAACCGGCTGCTGCTCCCTGCCGTCCGCATCAACGTACGTCAGTCCGAAACGTTTCGGGAGAGCAAAATCGCATTGGATGGTCGCGCACTGCCAGGAACGCCTGAGCGCATCTTTCAATTTTATGTCGATCTTCGGGCCGTAAAACGCGCCCTCTCCTGCGTGAACGTCGTAGGCAAGACCCTTGTCGCGCAACGCACCCTCGAGGGCGGCGGTCGAACGCTGCCAGTCGTCGTCTGAACCGATGGATTTCTCCGGCCGCGTGCTTAATTCGATGCCGAGATCCGCGAAACCGAAAACGCGCATCGCGTCGAATACAAAATCGAGAACACCGGCGATCTCCGCCGCAAGTTGCTCGGGAACACAGAAAATGTGCGCGTCATCCTGGGTAAACCCGCGCACCCGCAGCAGGCCGTGCATGACACCCGTTTTCTCATGACGGTACACCGTACCCAGTTCAAACAGCCTTAAGGGCAAATCCCGGTAACTGCGCGTCTTCGACTGATAGATGAGAATGTGCCCGGGACAATTCATGGGCTTGAGCACATACTCCCCGTTATCAACGGGAATCGTGTACATGTTTTCCCGGTAATTTTCGTAATGCCCGGATTTCTTCCAGAGCTCGGCGCTCATGATATGCGGCGTCGCAACCAGCTCATATCCGCGCTTGAGATGCTCGGTCCGCTCATACTCCTCGATCAGGCTGCGCAGGAGCGCTCCCTTCGGATGATAAAACACCAGTCCCGCGCCGGCAGTATCGGGATACATGTCGAAATAACCGAGTGCCGGCCCGATCTTGCGGTGATCGCGCTTACGCGCCTCGTCGAGATTGCGCAGGTATTCATCGAGCAGCTCCCTGGTGTGAAAACAAGTCCCATAGATGCGCTGCAGCATGGGATTCGTTTCAACACCGTGCCAGTAGGCGCCCGCGACTGACAGAAGCTTAATCGCCGTGATCTGCCCCGTGTGCTCAACGTGCGGCCCCCTGCACAGATCAAGAAATCCTTCTCCGGTACGGTAGACGCTAACCGTCGCATCGGGTATACGTTCAATTAACTCGAGCTTGTACGGCTCCTGCATACGCGTGAATAGCCCGATTGCCTCTTCGCGCGAAAGTTCCTGTCGAACGAACGGTTCACGCCGCTGGACGATTGCGGCCATTTCAGTTTCAACGCGCGCGAGATCGTCGTCGGTAAATGGCTCTTTCTTGTCGAAATCGTAATAGAAGCCGTCTTCGATCGCCGGTCCGATGCCGAGTTTCGCTTCGGGCCAGAGTTTCTTGACGGCTTGAGCCATAATGTGCGAACAGGAATGCCGCAGTGTCTCGATATCCATCGATTATCCGCCCACAAAAATCTTGTCCGATATAAGTCCGAGTTTCTGGAGCTTCTGAAAAAACAGGGGATAATACCGCAAAACGGAGCGCAGACTACCCTGCACCTTGCCGGTCTCCTTGTCCACGCGGTCAAAATGATACACGAACAAATCGTTGAGCATAACCGTGCCGGTTTCCTCGAGACCGCGGACCTCGGTGATATAGGTCACCTTGCGCGTGCCGTCCTGCATGCGTTCAAGGTGCACGATCAGATTAATCGTCGAGCCGATGAGTTTGCGCACCTCGCTGACCGGCAGATCGATTCCCGACATAAGGACGAGTGTCTCGAGCCTCCCGATCACGTGCCGGGGAGAGCTTCCGTGCACGACCGCGAGCGTCCCCGAATGACCGACTGCCATGGCCTGCAGCAGTTCGATCGCTTCGGTGCCACGCACCTCGCCGACGATCAATCTGTCCGGCGCCATGCGCAGCGCGTTGTGCAGGAGATCGCGGATGTACACCGCGCCCCTGCCGGACTCGTCGGGACTTTTGGTTTCAAGCGAAATCACGTTTTCCTTGCGGATGTTCAATTCGGCAGCATCCTCAATCGTGATCACGCGCTCCGCCATCGGCAGGTACTCTGTCAAACACTGCAGCAGCGTCGTTTTGCCGACCGCCGTGCCTCCAGTAAACATGATATTCACCCTGCCCTTGATCGCTGCGATCAGAAATTCAGCGGCCTTGTCGTGCAGGGTATCGTTCTTTATCAAATCTTCCAGCGAGGTGATTTCCTGGGAAAACTTACGGATGGTCACGGATATGCCGAAGCGCGACACCGGCCAGATAATCATGTTAATTCTGGTACCGTCCTCAAGACACACGTCCGCATAGGGGATATCGAGGCCGACGCGCTTGCCGCGCGGCGTATACGCCTGACCCATGACCCGTAAAACTTCCTCCTCGCTCGCGAAAGCGGCGTCGGTCAAAACTTTCACGCCCTGTTTTTCGACGAAAATCCTGGAGGGCCCATTAATCATGATTTCGGAGATTTCCGGGTCTTCAAGATATTTCTGGATGGGGCCGAGATTCAAGGCCGTCTCTGTCATATCGTCTCCTTGTGACGCGAGGGTTAATAATATGGGCCCAAGAGGACTTGAACCTCTGACCTTTGCGATGTCAACGCAACGCTCTAACCAACTGAGCTATGAGCCCGAATATTTTAATTAGCTGCGAATAGCTCCTACATTTAAACCAATAGCGAGGGATACGCGAGTATCCCGAGCACCCCTTTAGGGGCTGAGCTATGAGCCCGAATCTTGTACCGTATGTAACCGTGGGCAAGGAGGGAGTCGAACCCTCACGACCTGACGGCCAGCAGATTTTAAGTCTGCCGTGTATGCCATTCCACCACTTGCCCATCAGATGTCTACCCGCGGGCGATTTCTAGCCTCTCGCTTGCTAGGCCGCACCCGGCCTTAAAGGATCGGCCGGCCGGTGCGCGCCACTGTGCCGCTTGCCGCGGCGATTTACGCTTGAGCACAAAACGCTCTTATCCGGCGAAATCTCTGCGCATGTGTGCGCACATGCGCAGAGGCGCGAGAGGTCAAATCACATTTCCCTTGTCGGGAAATGTGATTTGAGGCGACGAGCGGATTCGAACCGCTGTATAGCTGTTTTGCAGACAGCTGCCTTGCCACTTGGCTACGTCGCCACGCTCTTTGACTCTAGCACTGTGCGTATCTGCGCGTGAATATCCTCGACGGAAGATAAACAACCGATGCCTTCTCTGCCGCAGACAAGCATGCCCCGGCGCGGACCGCAGAAAACATATCCACGGGACCGCAGACGCCGTATGTTCTCCTGTGTCGCCTTATGACGATACATGCGGTCATTCATTGCGGGACAGATAAGCACCGGGGCTTCCGTGGCGCACACAAGACAGCTCAAAAAATCATCGCAGATACCGCACGCGAGCTTCGCCATGATATTCGCCGTCGCTGGTGCGATAACCACCAGATCCGCCTGATCAGCCAGCGCGATATGCTCGACGCTCCATTCGGATTCGTCCACAAACATTTCATGCCGCACCGGATTCCCTGTCAGACTCCGGAAAATCTGCGGGCTGATAAGCCGCACAGCCTCGGTCGTCATCACAACGTGGGTATCATATCCGGCTCCAGCACAGAGGCGCGCAAGCTCGCACGCCTTATACACCGCGATGCTTGCCGTCACGCCGAGAGCTAAACACGGCTTCTTCCTCATCTTTCCTTCTTGGGGGGGACAACCCGTACCTTGTTCTGGGCAATCTCAAAAAGCGCGACCGTCGACGGCTTCGTCGCACTGTTCATTTCGACAAGCCTGGGTTGGCCCTCTGCCAGCTCCATAGCGCGCTTGGACGCCAGAATAACGAGCTTGTAAACGCTGCCGTCACTCTTATCAAGCAGATTCTCTAAAGGCACGTACGGCATGTGCGGCATGACTTCCTCTCTTTTCTTGCCCGGACTTCGCTCTGGATGACATCGCGGAACTGCGACAACGCGTCCGGTAAATAACGGTTGGTAATCCTATGATCATAGTCCGCGGCATGCGCAAGCTCGCTGCGTGCCGAAGCGATCCTGCGCGCCACCTCGGACTCGCGCGTCGACCGACAGCGCGAACGGATACGGCGTTCCAAATCTTGAATGGACGGGGGAAGGATAAAAATACTGACCGCGTCGCCTGCGTAGGCCCTGCGGACCTGCTGCACGCCCCGGTAGTCGAGACACAGAATAACATGCCTGCCCATCGCAAATGCCCGTTCAACGGCATCCCGAGAGGTGGCGTAATAATACCCCAAATAGCGGGTCCATTCAAGAATTTTCTTGGCTGCACGCAGCCGCCGGAACTCCTTGTGCGTTATAAAAAAATAATCCCTGCCGTTTCTTTCCCGCGACCGCGGCGGCCGCGTTGTCAGGGAGACCGAGCGCATGAAACTTCTCCTGCCGTAGCGCGCGAGAAACATGCGTATCAATGTCGTCTTGCCCGACCCCGAGGGACCGGATACGACGAATAAAAGTCCAGGCGTCTTCACTCGACGTTTTGCACCTGTTCTCGGAGCTGCTCGATCTGTGTCTTGACCTGAATAATCCTGCCCGATATCACCACGTCGCTGGTCTTGGCGGCCAGGGTATTCGCCTCACGCTGCATCTCCTGCGCGATGAAGTCGAGTTCCTTGCCAACCGACCCGCTTTTGTCCAGCTTACCAGAGAAGCTCTTCAAATGGAACGAGAGCCTCTCGATCTCCTCGGTAACATCCGTATTCTTCATAAAACTCACCCTCTCCTCATCTGATTTCAAATAGGCAAGTTTATCGCTGACCAGCTTGTTGAACCGCTTCTTGATACTATCGACGCTTTTCGTCATTGCCTGCGCCTTGCGCTTCAGAAAACTGTGCAACGCTTTGCCCTCCTT
>CAZDUF010000021.1:0-14612 GCA_964508555.1 uncultured Planctomycetales bacterium | reverse complement strand
ATTGACGTTCCTCATCGCGCCGTTCTTCGGTTCGGTGGTCGGCGTGTTTAACCTCGCGGTAAAGAAGGACCATACTATTCCGTACGGACCGTTTCTCTCACTGGGGGCACTGGTGGCTTTGTTCTGGGGAGAGAGGATTATTCAGGTATTGTATAGATACCCGTTGTAGAAGTACTAAAGACACCGAGTCACACCCGGCCATAACGGAATGGCCGGTGCGTGCCTCTGCGCAGCCGAGACACCGAGTCACCGGAACACCGGTGACCCGGTCAACCCGGTGATTCCATGTGAACGAACATACGTTATCACACGACATCGGCGCCGTACGCTCCCGCGCTCAGTGGGAACGTATCGGGATGAAGAGAAGGGCGGGGGTGCTCGTGCCGCTTTTCAGCGTGCATTCCTCGGGGAGCGCAGGATGCGGGGATTTGCGCGACCTGCGCCTGCTCGTCGACTGGGCGGTTGAGGCGGGGCTGTCGATCATCCAGCTTCTGCCGATGAATGAAGTCGGCTACGTGTTCTGTCCGTACGATTCTTTGAGCTCGTTCGCGCTTGAGCCGATGTATCTGTGTCTCGATGAACTTCCCGACGTGTACCGCAGCCAGTTTCCCGGCAGGTCCGATGAAGTGCGCCGGAAATTCCCTCTTGCCGACAGAACGCATCTTGACTATGGGGTCAAAGACGAGAAACTGCGCCTGCTGTGGGAAATGTATTCACGCCGCGATCCTTCGCACGATCCCGGATTCGGGGAATTCGTTACCCGGAACGCCTACTGGCTCGACGACTTTGCGATGTTCAAAGTGCTCAAAGACCTGCATTCCGGAAGCGCATGGGAGGACTGGGAAGAGACGTTTCGCAGGCATACCCGCGACGGGATCGCGGAGTTCAAGAATAAACACTATCGCCAGCTCACCTTTTACCGGTGGGTCCAATGGCTTCTGTTCGAACAGTTTTCCGCCGCGAAACGCTACGCCGGCGAGAAGAAAGTCCTTCTCAAGGGAGATCTGCCCATCCTGGTGTCGCGCGATTCTGCGGACGTCTGGGCGCACCAGGATTATTTTAAGCTCGATTATGCGGCCGGCGCGCCGCCGGACATGTACAGCGCCAAGGGTCAACGCTGGGGCACGCCTCCCTACAACTGGAAGAAGATATGGGACGACGATTTTCTCTATTTCAGGGAGAAACTCTCTTACGCGGGGAATTTTTATGATCTCTTCAGGATAGACCACGTGGTCGGTTTACTGCGTATCTGGAGCATCCCGTACGCCGACGACCCGAAAAACCAGGGATTACAAGGGGCATTCGATCCTCCGGAGGAATCGCGCTGGGCATCTCACGGAGGAGATATCCTTGAGCGCATGATTCAGAACAGCCGCATGCTGCTCTGCGCGGAAGACCTCGGTACGGTGCCCCCGGTGTGCAAGGATATCCTGCGCGAAATGGGCATCCCGGGAAATGACGTGCAGCGCTGGGTGAAGGACTGGCATTCGACGCACGATTTTCTCTCACCCGATCAGTACCGCCTGTTGTCCGTGGCAATGCTCTCGACGCACGATACCACGAACTGGCCGGCGTGGTGGATGTACGAGGCAGGGACCGTGGATGAGGCCCTCTTTGCGAGGAAGTGCGCCGAGGCGCACATAGATTTCTCCTCGGTCAAAGAGGCATTGTTCGACCTTTCCAAATCGCACCACGGACGTCTCAGGTGGCGCAGCGATATCGATTCTCTCGCCAGGTTCCTGGCGGTTATGCGCAGGTCCATGCAGGAAATCTGGGCGCTGGCGGACATGTACCTGAACACCTGGGGAGAAAAAGAAAAATTCTGGCAGCGTCTGGGCTTGCCGCAACCGATGCAGGAGTCCTGGAGCGGCGAGCTTTTGAAGCGGGCGCTGCGCTACACGCACGCGGCGCGTTCGGTGTTTGCCATAGAGTCGATCACGGACTTGCTTTTCCTGGGAGGGTTTTTCCAGCAGGACCCGTATCAGTACCGTATCAACACGCCGGGAACAATCAGCGGCAAGAACTGGTCGCTCATTCTTCCGTGCAGTCTGGAGCAGTTGTCAGGGCATGAGTTGACGCGCACAATCAAAGAGATCGCCGCGGCAAGCGGCAGGATCGCGTAACCAAGGGAGGAACCGATGGAAGAACAGTCAGCGCAGCCGAAGCTTGAAGGTTTCAGCGAATTCGCTATCGTCAGTCTCGTGCTGGGATTGCTTGCGTTTTTGAATCTCGCCAATCTCGATAAGATCATTGCGGCCGTCGTGTTCGGCGCGCTCGCCCTGCGCAGGATCTCACGGACCGGGCAGCGGGGCAAAGGCCTGGCTATCGCCGGTATGGCGCTTGCGGTTATCGCCGGCACGTTCCTGACGATTCTGTTGATCAGGTTCTGGCCGCAGATACAGGAGCAGATACGCGCTGCAGCGGCGCAGAGATAGATGTCCCGACTTCAAGGCATGGGTTTTTCCATCTCCAAGCGCGTGGGTAAGGCTTCTACCGAGTACCGCATGCTTGAAGATGGAGATAAAGTCTGCGTTGCTTTGTCCGGCGGCAAGGACAGTTATACGCTGCTTGCCATGCTCCATGAACGGCGCGCATTCGCGCCCATCAAGTATAGCCTGCATGCCGTGCACGTCGACATGGGGTCCAAACCGCGTCAGCTTGAGTCTATCCGCAGGTTTTGTTCCCGCCTGGGAGTACCGTTAACCGTCGAGAAAGTCGATCTCGGTCCCGCGAAGAAGGGGCAGAAGAAGTCCTGTTTCTGGTGTTCATGGAACAGGCGCAAAGCCATTTTTCAGATGTCGGACCGTCTGGGGTGCACGAAAGTCGCGCTCGGTCACCATAAGGACGACATTATCGAGACTATACTCCTGAATCTTTTCTTCCACGGAGAAATATCGGCGATGCGGCCGCGCCAGGAGCTTTTCAAGGGGAAGATCGTGATTATCAGACCCCTGGCATACGTCGAGGAGAAAATGATCCGGGTATTTGCCCGACAGCAGAAATTCGCGCACGTAACCTGCAGCTGTCCGCACGGAGATACGACCAACCGGGCCTTGATGTCCCAGTTGATCGCGCGCCTCGAGAAGGCATCTCCGGACGTGAAAACGAATATCTTCAGGGGTGTGAATCGAATAAAGAAGGAATATCTGTTATAATGGGTGCACACCCGGCGCAATTGGATGCGCCGGTGCGCACCTCTGTGCGGCAAGGTCACAAGGAATGACTGTATGATATGGATGAGCTTGAGTATTATGTGCTTGGCCGCTCTCGCGCTGGTGTACGTGATGCTGCGCATCAACGCGCAGATTACCGCGCGCCTGGATCGGATGGGTGAGAGCCTGCGTCAGGCGCACGCGCAGATCGGGCAAAACCTCGGCAACGTGACCGGCATTTTCGGCACGCTCAACGAGCAGATCGGCAGGCTTGCCGAGACGAATAACCAGATTATCGCCATCAGCAAGGATATCTCTCATCTTGACGAGCTCCTGCGCGTGCCGAAACTGCGCGGCAGGATAGGAGAGATGCTCCTGGAGAATCTGCTCAGCCAGGTGCTTCCCCGCGAGTACTACGACGTGCAGTACCGTTTCTCGACCATGGACGCGGTGGACGCCGTGATACGCCTGGGCGGCAAGCTCGTACCAGTGGACGCGAAATTCAGCCTTGAGAACTTTCAGAAATCGATGGAGGGCTCAAGCGATCAGGAGAAAAATCAGTACCGCAGGAAATTCATTCAAGATACCAAGAACAGGATTGACGAAATAGCCGCCAAATATATCCTGCCGCAGGAGAATACCTACGATTTCGCGCTCATGTACGTGCCGGCGGAGAACGTGTACTACGAAGTCATCATCAAGGAAGACCTGTTTTCCTACTGTATGGCAAAGAAAGTCATCCCGGTTTCTCCCAATACCTTGTATGCCTATTTGCAGGTCATCTGCCTGGGGTTGAAAGGGCTCAAGATTGAGGAGAAGGCCGGAGAGATCATTAAACGCCTGGGTCTATTGACGACGGAGATGACGAAATTCCGCGAGGATTTTGATCTGGTCGGCACGCATCTGTTTAACGCCGGCAGGAAATACGAAGACAGCCAGCGCAGGCTTGAAAAATTCAGCGCCAAGCTCAATGTCGTGCAGGAGGCAGGTTCCCCGGATACTTCTCCTTCCCGGACTTCCCTCGATGAAAAGGTATAGAGTCAGAGTAGCGCCTCGCTCCAGCAGGGTGGCAGTACGGGAGGAGCAGGGAGATTTCAAGGTTTTCCTGACTAGCCCTGCCCAGGACGGGCGCGCCAACAGCCAGCTGATCGAGGTCATCGCCGGCCACTTGGGCGTTAAACGGTACCAGGTACGCATACTGCAGGGAGAGTCTTCCAGGATCAAGATTATCGGCGTCGACACATGACACGGAGGCAACCGGCAATCAACCCTTTCGCAGAAACATACGCCGGCGTTCGCGCCGCTTGTTCTTCTTGTGGCCACGGTAATCTGTCAACACGCTACGGCGATACGTCTTGCGCGCTCCGGGACAGACGCTTGTTTCTCGAAGCAGCGCGGATTGATCCGGAGTCACTGGTGTGCGCGGAGCAGGTTCATGCCGACGGCGTGCATTATGCCGCCCAAACCGATTGCGGGAGGTCCGGAGTCACCCGGCCCGCGGTTTGCGGCGTGGATGCTTTCATAACGGACAGGAAAAACGTCCCACTTGCCGTTTTCTCCGCGGATTGCTGCTGTGTTTTTTTGTATGATCCGGTAACTCCTGCGGTTGGGCTGGTTCACGCAGGGTGGAAAGGGACCGCGCTCGGTATTGCCGCAAAGACGCTGGACGCGATGCGGCAGCAGTTCGGCAGCGACCCCGCGAAGGTCATCGCCGGGTTTTCTCCGTCTATCCGCGGGTGCTGTTATGAGATTGGCGATGAGGTGGCCGTGCGCTTTCCCGGCGACGTGCTTACGCGGGGAGATAAACGCTATCTTGATCTTGTCCAGTGTAATACCGATCAGCTTACCGGGAGCGGGCTTGTGAGGCAGAATATCTTCGATGCGGGTTTATGCACCTGTTGCCACGCCGAGTTCTTTTCATATCGCAGAGAAGGCGCAGCAAGCGGCAGGATGATGTCGGTGGTGATGTTGGTGTGAAAAGCAGGATGTTGACATGTATCAGTTAGAGTTTATATTCCGCACTGGTTCAACTGAAGACGATATCCGCCATTCCCTGGCTGAGTTTGCCGAAGATATCGCGGTGAGCCTCCTGGAAGCGGGAAGTGACGGAGGATCGAGCGAGTATTCGCTGCGCATGCGCGCTAAAGATCCGACGCTCGTATTCGACGTCTGCGCGCAGTTCGGCAGGATCAAGTCGGTGAAGATCGATGAGCCGGTGTAGGAGGCATTGTTTCCCTATCAGATTCATGATAGTATTATCCCTGTCGCAGCATCTATATGAGGGAATAACTAATGGATTCGCCGCGTCACATCGTTGTGTTTGTTACGGTCTCGTCCCGCGAGGAGGGGGAGAAGATTGCTTCCGCTCTGATTGAGGACAAGCTTGCCGCGTGCGTGAATATCGTCCCGGGGCTCGTGTCTTTGTTTTGGTGGGAAAATAAGATTGACAGGGCTGATGAGTTGCTGCTCGTCGTCAAGACGCGCCGGGCGCTGCTTGACAAACTGATTGCCCGCGTAAAGTCGCTGCACAGTTACACTTGCCCGGAAGTCATCGCGCTGCCGGTTATCGGAGGTTCGAAAGACTATCTTGCATGGATCGATGAATATATCGGGGACTCCGCTTGATTATCTGGTAGCATTTGCCGGAGGGGTTCTGGTCAGTTTTACTCCCTGTGTGTATCCCCTGATCCCGGTGAGCGCCTCCTATATCGGGCTCAATTCAAGCGGATCCCGCGTGAAAGGCCTGACGCTTTCCCTGGTGTATGTCACGGGACTCGCAGTCACCTATTCGCTGCTGGGTATCCTTGCGGTTGTGACCGGGTCATTCTTCGGCAGGATACAGATGCATCCCGTCACGCATGCCGTAGCGGGCGTTGTGTTTATTCTGTTCGGCCTTTCCATGATGGGGATGTTCCATCTGCAGCTGCCGCGGCAGCTGCAGCAGCTGGTGAGATTCAGGAACCACAAGAAGCACAGCTATCTCTCCACGTTCTTGCTGGGCCTGAGCTCGGGGTTCATGGCGTCGCCGTGTCTGACTCCCGTGCTGGGCTCGATACTCGTCTATGTGACCGGCGGAACGAGCATTGTGTACGGAGCCACGCTTTTGTTCACGTTCGCGTACGGCATGGGGTTCATGCTGATTCTGATCGGTACGTTCAGTTCGGCGCTTTTGAGCCTGCCGAAAGCAGGGAAGTGGCTTGAAGTCATCAAACTCATATTCGCCTGGTCGCTGATCGGAGCAGGCATATTCTTTATCATCAAATCAATAGGGAGGTTCTGACGTGAAAAAAACGATTATCGGAATCGGAGTATGGTTGTGCGCTGCTGCGCTCGTTGTCCTGCCGCGGATTTCCGCGGCTTTAGCCGCGCCCGCGCCTGATTTTTCTCTGGAGGATGCGGTTGGCGGCTCGTTCGTTTCATTGAATTCCTACAAGGGCAAGCAGCCGGTGTTGATTCTTTTCTGGACGACCTGGTGTCCTTTCTGCCAGCGCGCGCTGAAAACCCTGAACCAGAGATATCCCGAGCTCAAAGAGAAAGATATCGAGGTTCTGGCAATCAACGTAGGAGAAAGTTCAGCCAAAGCCGCAGGCGCAGCGCGTCAGCACGACCTGCAGTTTCCCGTGCTCCTTGATGAGACTCAAAACACGGTGCGTTCCTATGATCTCCTGGGCGTGCCCACCTATGTCCTGGTTGACAAGAACGGGGAAGTCGTGTCCAAGACCAACGCATTCCCCGAGAAAAAACTGAACGATTTCCTCAACGCACCGTGAAAAAGCTCCTGGTTTGTATTCTTTGTATGGCAGTCATCGGGTGGGGGGAGCGGGTCTGTGCCGCCGCTTCAGCGGCGGCTCTCGACTGGCGGGGGCTGGATGAACAGGCCAACGGTATGGATCTTACCCGCGCCATGCGGGACATCCAGGAGCAGCCTGAGTCGCTGGAACGGTTGTACGCCGCGGGTCTTGTCTGTTTAAACGACTTCAAACACCGAGAGGCGCGGCTCTATTTCGAGAGGATGCAGCAGTTTGACCCGAACAATCTTTACGCCGAATGGGGGCTGGCAGAATGCCTGCGCAGGGAATATAAACTCCTGCCTGCCGAATACAAAATCAGGGAAGTGCTCGTCCGCGATCCGGAATTTTATCCCGCGTACGTGACGTTAAGTTTTATCCAGTACCTGCAGAAAGATTTCGAGAAGGCGGCAGAAACCGTTATCACGGTCCTGAATAATAAAGACAAGGTGAATACCACGCTCCTGGTGCGCGCGCACTGCCTGTATGCCGGCATCAAAGGCATGATAGCGCACTTCGGCGGGCCGTTATCGAAATCCGTCAACGGGGCGGCAGTGCTCAGGCATCTGGCTATTGCCAGGAAACTGCAGCCGGATTCCGTTATGGTGGCGTTCGGCTACGGGAGCTATTATCTCCTGGTCCCGCCGGTATTGGGCAGGGATCCGGATAAGGCTATTTCCTATTTCGAGGCAATCATCAGGGGGCAGCCTCGGTTCGCAGACGTCTATGTCCGGATGGCGCAGGCCTATCAGTTAAAAGGTATGCGCCAGCAGTACCGCGCGTATCTCTCGAAAGCCCTTGAGCTTGAGCCGGACAGTATTATCGCGAGAGATATCGCCGAGGGAGACTGTCATTTTATCTGTCCGAAGTGACGCGGGGCTTGAGAAGTTCGGAAGACGGAGTATAATAGAAAAAAGTGGCTAGGGGCTCGTAACTAGTCACTGGAGTCCAGACACCTTTATTATGAACGTACACAAAGATTTCTATCAAGTAGTCGAAGACATCTGCCGCGACGACTGCCGGTACAAGGCAGACGCCTACGAGTTCGTCATGCACGCTTTGTATTTCACCCAGGAACAGCACAAGCGTAAAGGCCACGTACGGGGACATGAACTGCTTGCCGGCATCCGACAGCTGATCATCGATAAGTACGGTCCTATGGCCAAGACCGTGCTGCAGCATTGGGGAGTGTATTCGACCGCGGATTTCGGCAACATCGTCTTCAATATGGTCGACAGGAAGATCCTCCTCAAAACCGAGACCGACTCTCCCGGAGATTTCAAGGATATATACGATTTCGAAGAAGCGTTCGGTAATGTCCTGCGGGATACCCCTCTTACCATCGAATAATCAGCCCTCTCATTCATGGACATCATACAAGGTCTTGCTACCGGTATAGGAAGCCTTCCGTTCGAAAATCCTCAGGAGGCGCTTGAGGCGGTGCTTGCGTCGTGTCCTGAAGCGCCGTTCTGGCCGCAGCTGCCGCGCCGCGATCCGCGCGAAGGCATGCTGACTCAGTTCTGCGAAGGATTGCCGTGCGTGCGCGTGTCCGGTTCGGACGTGCTGTTCGACCAGACCGAGGCCGACGCCGCGTACGAACGGTTTTACGAGCGCATCATCCAGCAGGACATCGATTATTTCGCGCTCAGCCCGTTAAGCGCCGCCGGTATCTACGCCCTGCGCGCGCGTCTTTCCCAGGACCGGCAGCTTCTTGACCGCGTGCTGTATCTCAAAGGTCATATCGTGGGGCCCTTGACGTTCTGCGCCGGGGTCAAGGATTTGTCAGGCAAGGCCGCGCTGCATGATGATGTTTTCGTGCAGGCGGCGGTGCAGGGACTGGTGATGAAGGCGCTCTGGCAGGCGCAGTTTCTGGGTGAGTCCGGGAAAAAGATGATCGTTTTTCTCGATGAGCCGTTTCTCGCGGCCTTCGGCTCAGCCTACACCGCCGTGACGCGCGAGACCGTGGTGCGCGTTCTCAGCGAGACGACGGCAGCGCTCAAGGACAAGGGCCTGAGTACAGGTGTGCACTGCTGCGGAAATACTGACTGGTCTATTTTCACCGGTATCGAGACCCTCGATATCATCAATTTTGACGCGTATTCTTTTCTGGATAAGGTGATTTTGTATGCATCTGACCTGGCGGAGTTTATCTCCAGAGGAGGGGTGCTCTGCTGGGGGATCGTTCCAACCCAGGAGTTTTCCCGTGCGCACGCCTCTGCCGCTGCTCTGAAAACGCGTATCGACGCCGCGATCGCAGGGTTCGGCAGAAAAGGGGTAGATGAGAAACTTCTCAGGCAGCGGCTGATGATCAGCCCCAGTTGCGGGTTAGGGTCTCTGGAGCCGGAAAAGGCACGGCTGATATTAAAGGAGTTACGCGCAACTTCCTTGTTGTTAAGGGGTTAAAATCGTGTTGCATAAACCTGTTGACACGGCCGCACAGCCATTGTACACTAATTTGTTTATTTTGACCTGAAAGGAGTCCCATGAAAGAGATACGTATTCACGCCCGGGCAGGCCAGGGGGCGATTACTACAGCGGCGCTTTTAGGGTATACCTACTTTAAGGAAGGGAAGTTCCCCTATGCCTTTCCTCATTTCGGCGCCGCGCGTATGGGCGCTCCGATGAACGCGTTCGTGCGCGTGGATGAGCACCCGGTGCGGGTGCGCAGCCAGATTTACGAGCCGGATTACGTCATTGTCGTGGATCCGACCCTGATGCGCGGGTACAACTGTTTCGCGGGAATGAAGGATACCGGCATCGCCGTGGTGAACGACGGAGAAGGTATGGAGTTGCCGCGAACCAAAGCGAAGCAGAAAGTCGTGGTTGTGCCGGCAAGCGACATCGCCATGAAGACGATCGGCAGGCCGTTGTCGAATACGACGCTAATCGGAGCTTTTGCCGCGGCAACAGGGGAGATTTCCCTGGACACGCTGCTGGAGGTGTTGAAGTCGCGTTTTACGGGCAAGGCCTTGGAAGGCAATATCGAGGCTGTCAAACAGGGGTATGCGTTCGTCAAAAAACCGTAGGAGGATTCATGTTCGGTCCGTTGATCATAAAACCTGCAAAGAGCAAGGGCGACAAGACCGGCGCCTGGAGGGTCCAGGTCAAGCCGAAGTACCTGCATAAGGACTGTATCGGGTGCCGCATGTGCGTCAATATCTGCCCGGAGGGCTGCATCAGCGGGTCGGGCAAGGAATACAATCCCGATTACCTGTTCTGTAAAGGGTGCGGTTTGTGCGCCCAGATCTGCCCCAAAAAAGATATCGAGATGGTACCGGAAGGAGACAAATAGAAATGAAAGAATTCCTCGAAGGGTCGCGTGCCATAGCCGAGGCGGTCAAGCGCTGCAAGCCGGGGGTTATCTCCGCGTACCCGATCACGCCTCAGACGCATATCGTCGAAGAGCTCGCTCAGATGGTGTCCGACGGCCATGTGCGCGCCCAGTTCATCAACGTCGAAAGCGAGCATTCCGCGGCCTCGGTCGTCCTGGGAAGCCAGGCTGCCGGCGTGCGGTCGTACACCGCGACCAGTTCCCAAGGGCTTCTCTACATGGGCGAGGTCATTTTCAACATCGCGGGTCTGCGTCTTCCGATCGTTCTGACCTGCGCCAACAGGGCGGTGTCCGCGCCGATTAACATCTGGAACGACCAGCAGGATTCGATTTCACTGCGCGACGCGGGATGGGTGCAGATGTACGCCGAGAATAACCAGGAGGCGGTGGATTTTCACTTTATCGGCTACCGTCTTGCCGAAGATCATTCCGTGATGCTCCCCGTTATGGTGTGCATGGATGGGTTCATTCTCACGCACGGCGTGGAGACCGTGGACATGCCGGAGCAGGAAGACGTCGATCGTTTCCTTCCCGCGTACAAACCGCTGTATAAGCTCGATCCGGCGGAACCCGTGACTATGGGGATTCTTGCCGATCCGGATTATTATCTGGAAACGCGCATCGCGATTCAGGAGACCATGCGGCATATGCTCGATATACTGCCGAAGATTTCCGAGGAGTTCAAAGCTTCGTTCGGCAGGGATTACGGCGACCTGCTCGTCGATGAGTATCGTCTGGACGGCGCGGAGAAGGTCATCGTGACCATGGGATCGGTCTGCGGCACCGTCAAGGAGACCGTGGATGAGTTGCGCGCCAAAGGAAAGAAGGTCGGGTGCCTGCGCGTTATCACATTCCGGCCGTTTCCGCACGAGCGGGTGTACGAGGCGCTCAAAGACATCCCGAAAGTCGCCGTGCTCGACAAGTCGATCTCGCTCGGCGCCGCGAACGCGCCGCTGGCTATGGAGATCAAGGCCGCGTTCTGCGGAAAGAAGAAAGTCGCGCCGGCGATCACGTCTGTCGTCGCCGGGTTAGGCGGCAGGGATATTACGCTGGAATCCGTCCGCGGCATTTTCGCAAAAATGACCGGCCGTGAAACCGGCCTCGAATTCATCGACGTGAAGCCCGAGCTTCTCAGGGAGGCGTATGGAGACTAGACTGCTTTTTAAAGAAGGTCATACCGCCTGCGCCGGTTGCGGCCAGGCGATCGCTGCCAGGCTTGTGCTGGAGGCCTCAGGCCCGAACACGATCGTGGTCAATAACACCGGGTGTCTGGAAGTTTTCTCGACCAAGTATCCGGAGACCGCCTGGACCGTCCCGTGGATTCATTCCCTCTTCGAAAATGCGGCTGCCGTGGCGTCGGGAGTCGAAGCCGCGCTGATACAACTGGGGAAGAAGGAAGGTACTCATGTCATCGCCCAGGGCGGAGACGGTTCGACTGCCGATATCGGATTGCAGGCGCTTTCAGGCATGCTCGAACGCGGGCATGATATCCTCTACGTGTGTTACGACAATGAGGCATACATGAATACCGGCGTGCAGCGCAGCGGCCTGACGCCTTTCGACACCAATACCACGACGAGTCCTACGGGTGCGCAGTGCGTGGGGAATATGCGTCCGAAAAAACCGCTGCCTGAGATTGCGGCAGCCCACGGCATTCCCTATGTCGCTACTGCCAGCGCCGCGTATCCGCAGGACATACAACGCAAAGTTAAGAAGGCATTTGCCGTGCAGGGCCCCAAGTATATCCAGATCCACGTCCCCTGTCCGCTGGGATGGAGACACGAGACGCACGATACCGTCGAAATCGGCAAGGCGGCAGTGGAAACGGGATTATATCCTCTCTTTGAAATCGAAAACGGCGCGGTGACCGCGCGCAAGCAGATCGTGCCCAAGCCTGTCGAGCATTATCTCAAGACACAGGGCCGGTTCAAGCATCTGCTCAATAAGCCGGAAGAAATCGCCAAGATACAGGCGATAGCGGATGCCAATATAGCCAAGTACGGGCTCAAGGCCTAGGCATTCCCATCCGGCGCGAGAGGGAGGCAACCATGGGGAAACACGGACGCGCGATCGTTGAGATCAGCCTCAAGGAAGTCATCAAGGACCTGCACAAGGCCTATGCGGACGAATGGCTGGCGTTTTACCTGTACTGGTATATTGCCCAGACCGTGACCGGCAGGATGTACGCGCACATCCAGGAACTGATGAACAAGTTGGCCGCGGACGAACTTGAACACGCCAAGGAACTCGCCGAGCGTATCACCAAACTGGGAGATGTCCCCCCGGCGCATCCGGCCGAGCTCGAGAAAGCGGCTAATTTCCCCTACGTCCTTCCCCCGAAGAACACCTCCGATATCAACCGCATTATCCGTATCGTCCAGGAAGCCGAGGCAGGCGCCATCGACGTCTATTCCCGGATCGCAAAAAAAACCCTGGGCAGGGATCATCTGACGTATCAGCTGGTCACGCATATCCTCGCGGAGGAAGTGACGCACGAGGATATATTCGAGAATTTACAGGAAAGGAGTTAGAACGGATGGCAAAAGTAACTGTCGACGTGTCGTTGTGTGTCGGGTGCGGTCTCTGCGAACAAGCCTGTCCCGACGTGTTCAAGATAGAATCCGACGGGCTTGCCCATGTGACCGGCGGCACGTGCAACGCCGCGGTGCGCGATATCGCCGAGCAGTGTCCGGTGAACGCTATCAAGATATCGGAATAATAAGAGACAACTGACGTAGGTCGAAGGATAGAAAAACAGGGACAGTCCCTTAAGATTTGGGACTGTCCCTGTTCTTCTTCGACGCTTCTCTATCCCGTCGCCTGCCTGCGCAGGCTCCACAGGAACCTCTCGAACTGTTCCTGCCTTTTCCGCTCCAGGAGCTTCTCGCCAAAATCAGACTTCTCTTCCTTGAATTTTTCCTCGTCGACGGGAATGCGCTCTTTTGCCTGGACGATATAATATCCCTTGTGCGTGCTGATGACAGGGGAGAACGCTCCTTCTTGTAACGGTTTTGCCGCCAGCCAGAAGGGGCCGGATGCGCCCAGTTCATCAAGCTCGGCTCCGAAGGAGAAAGGCTCCAGAGACTGTACACGCAGACCGTGCTCTTTGGCGACTGCCTCGAGATTGACGGTGCCGTCTTTTACCGCGCTCACCAGGTGTTCTTGGGCGGCGTTGGCGGCACTTTGAGCCTTGTTCGCGCTCTCCACCAGCAGAAAACGCCGTAGGACTTTGTCCTTGACCTCTTCGAACGCCGGAATATGTGCTTCGGTGCGCTGTTTGACGATGATCACGTAGTAGCGGTCTTTCGCCTTGAAGGGAGGAGAGACCTCTTTTTCTTTCATCTGTGCGATGATACGCACGACCATAGGTGACCAGTCCAGATTCCCAGGAGGAGTCATTTCATCGAAGAAGCCGGTCTCCCGGACAGGGAGATTGAATTCTTTCGCCGCTTTGGCCATGTCTTTCTGTTTGGCAAGGGAGGACGCGACCTGGCGGATGGTCACCTCGGATTCCGACTCCAGATACTCCGCGTTCACGGCTGCCGGTTTCTTGAAGATGACGGTGTTTGCTTCGTAGTATGCCTTGAGTTCATCGTCAGTCGGAGATAGCGTCTTCTCGAAGTCTTCGGGCAGCGCCGCCAGGTATGAGATGCCGATTTTTTCGTGCGCCTTGGCATATTCCTCTATGGTTTCCGTGTCGTCGAGCGTGACGCCGCCGGTCTCCTGCTTGTACACCTCCAGGATCATCAGGGTTTGGCGGGTGAGTTCCTCGAACGCCCGCGGCTGCATGCGGAATCCGTAGCGCAGAATATGCTGGTATGTCTCTTCGCTGAAGACACCGTCCTTTTTGAAGAAGGGATAGCGTTGAATGGTTGCGACGACCTCTTTGTCGGAGATCCTGATGCGCCGTCTTTTCGCCTCCCGCAGGAGAATAAGCCGGTCCCAGGCCTGTCCTTCGAGGTTCAGATAGTCCCGCACCTCCTCGAGCTTGTCCCCGTACTGCATCAGCGCCTGGATCTGCACTGCCTGCACGGCCTGCGTGTAATCTTCCACGGGAACCTTCCTGCCGAATATGGTTCCTGCAGATGCGTCTGTTGTTTCCCCGCGGTTACGCACCGACGAACCTGCTCCCCAAAAGATAAAAGGAACGATGATGACTGCGCAGAGCGTTATCCAGATTTTCTTTGCGTTCTTCTTGTCGCGTAATATTTTGAGCATATGCACCTCCGTACGATTTGATTATTATAGCGGAAAGGACGCAAGGACACAAGGACACAGAGAGGCAAGGTAGTATACTGAATCTTGTGTAAATTGATGCGCGGGCCGGCAGGGCCTGCCCTG
>CAZDUF010000020.1:0-15822 GCA_964508555.1 uncultured Planctomycetales bacterium | reverse complement strand
CGCAGTATGTGAGCGCAGTATATGCCGGCCAGGCAATCGCTGCGGTCAGGAGTTTCATTAACGCACGCTGGCTCGGCCCCGCGGACTACGGCTTCTGGGGATGGCTCACGTTTATCGTATCCTTCGGGTATCATCTGCATCTGGGTATGCAGGAGATGATGCTCAAGGAAGTCTCCGAGCTCATTGCCCGCGGCCGCCTCGACCACGCGCGCCGTCTCGTCCAAATCAATTTCACCTATTATCTTGCCGTTCTCAGTGTGGCAGCGTTCGGTATTGCCGCCGTGGCCCCGGTTGTTCCGCTGTCAATGCCTCTGGCGTACCGATGGGGCTGGGTCGTCGCCGGCGTGGTCATGTTGTTTGAGGTGATGTTTTATTTCGAGCAGGTGGTTGCGCGCGTGATGGGAAAATTTGACGCGATCGCCAAGGCAGTGGTCGTCACCAATGCCGTGAGTCTTGCGCTTACGGCGTGGCTGGTCATTGCGCACCGTCTGATCGGCATGTATGCGGTTGCGATTGCAACGCCGCTGTTCGGATTTTTCTTTTTGCACCGGCGCACGCAGTATCCGCTGAAGTTTGTCTGGTCGGAAGAGAAAATTATCGACGGTGTCAGCCGCGGATGGCCGGTGGTTGCCCTAGGGATGGGTTTCCTTGCAACGAACTGGGTGGACAGGGTCATTATCATGCGTTTACTCGGCGTCACCAGTCACGGCTATTACACGTTCGGAGCAACCGTGGCGTTTATGGTGTTTCTTTTTCCAAAAGGCGTTGCCGACGTGCTGGAGCCGAAACTGCATTTTGGCGCGTCGCAGAAGACCGCAAATCACTCGATCCAGAAGCATTTTCTGGTGCCGTCGAGAATCATGGCCTGGATCATGCCGGTGTGTCTGTGCGCGGGGCATTTTATTCTGCCGTGGATTGTGCGCGTGGCCCTGCCTGAGTACCTTCCGGGAGTCGGTGTGATGCGCGTGCTCATGTGGTCGAGTTATTTCGTGGGATTGCTAGCGCTGGAGAAATCGTCGCTGGTCGCGCTCGGTAAACAGTTCCGCGCGCTGCCGGTACTCGCAGGTATGATTGTCATGAATGCCTGCGTCAGTCTGTGGATGGTGCGGCATGGTTTCGGCGTTGCCGGCGTTGCCGCTGGCAGCGGTATCGCGCTCGGCGCGGGCTCGTTGTCTCTTATGCTGCTGGTTGCGCGCGAACTCAAAGAACCGGCGCAAGTCACCGTGAGGCACCTTGCGCAGATATACGTTCCGTTTGCCTGCGTCTGCATCGGGTCTTTTTATGTTTTCTAAGAACGCGCCGGTGTTTGTTACCTGGGTAACGTTGCTCGTTATCATGCTCCTTGTCAGGAATTATTGTGCCACTCCTGCGAGCACGGTGATGTTCTGGGGCCTGCTGGTTGTGTTCATTAGCGGAGCATGCATGGCGGGGTTGGGCGCGCGCGGCCGCATCGATTTCGGCGATCCGTTTTTTTTCTCCTGCGTCACCTGCTGGTTCGCCTGGGGCCTGGTCAGCGCGGCCATGAGTCCTGACCGGCGGGCGAGTTTCGTCGATATGGCCCGCTACGCTCTTTTAATCGCCTGTTTCTGTTCGTATCTGCAGTGGCCGGATACGCGCGGCTCTCTGATCAGGGCGTTACGGGTGCTCTGGATAATTCTCGTTGTCTATGCGGTGCTGCTCATCCCGAAAATCACGATTGATGGCGGTGTCGTGTCACGGCTGCTGGGAACGTACTGGCATTCTCCGGCGGAATCGGGGAGCTACTACGCGGCGTTTGTGCCGCTGTATCTGGGACTTGTTACGTACATGCGAGGCAGCCGTCTGCGCGCCTGGTTGGGCATAGGACTTTTTGTCGTCGCGTGCGCGATAACGCGCTCGTCGAGCGCGCTGTTCGGGATGGCAGCCGGAGTGCTGGCGCTTTTCATACTCGGCATCGATGACCGCAGGCGGCCGGTATGTTTCTGGGGAGCGCTGGCTGCGTTCGTCGCGTTTCTCTGCGCAATGGCGTTTGTTCGCGATTTCAACGGGTGGCTCGTATATCAATTGTCCGGCCGCGAGCGTATCTGGCAGGCGGCGCTGCAGGCTGTGCGATCGAGTCCCGTTTTCGGCGTCGGTCCGGGAAGGTGGCAGGCATGGTTCGGCGCGAACTATCACGCCGCGGATTTTATTCTGGACGATCTGCGCGGCAATATCTTCTTTTTGAGCCCCGCGACACTCGGCGGCCAGGCGCACAATCTTTTTCTGACGAAAGCCGCGGAAATGGGGCTGCCGTCGCTTGCTTTCTTGATCGGGATGCTCGTATCCTGGTGGCGCGCCTCTGGGCGGATCCTGGGGTCGCTTGCGAAAGGATTTGAGCGCGACCTGGTGAAAAGCGCCATGGCATCGTTTCTCGGACTGAGCTTCTTCTGCCTGTTTGAAAACGGGCCGATTATCGGCGTGGCCCGCGAAGGAGAGGTTCTTCTGGTTACCTTCATTCTGGCAATACCTTTTGCCGCGCGCAGTTGTTTAACTGGGCGCAGCCAATCAACGTGATGAGCATCCGGCCTGTTACGTTCGTCATCCCTTCATATGATGGGTCAGTCGCGGAGTTGTTCGACGAGCTTGCGAAACAGACGATTGCGGGCGCGCGACGCGTCGTGATTCGAGGCGTCTCACCGGCTGCACGCGCGCGCAACGCGGGGGCGGCTTCTGTCAGCGATGGGGCAATGCTGTTTCTCGATGATGACGTGCGCTTGAACAGCCCTCAGGCGCTGGAGCAGATGATAGCGGCGCTTGACGAGGTTCCTGAGAAGGACGCGGTGAGCCTTTCCTGGCGGCTGAATGAGCACGCTACCCGGCTGCAGCGCGCGCTCTGGGGAGATTCTGGGTATACCTTTGACAGGAACGCACGGCGCGCCGAGTTGTCATGGAGGGAATGCGGCGCCGCATGTTTCGCGGTGCGCGCGAAACGTTTCCGCGAGCTCGGCGGTTTCGACGAGTCGCTTGTGTCTGCCGAAGATTCTGATTTCGCGTACCGGTTGACGAGAGACGGAGGCAGGATACATACGCTGCCGCAGTACTGGATAGAGCACGACCCTCCGCGGACGCTCGCGGCGGTGGTGCGCAAGTGCGTCTGGTATGAACGCGGCAACGCGCAGATGGCGCGAAAACATCCTGCGGCAGGGCATCGCGCGCTCCTTGACAGACCGTGGAAGGCGGTTCTCTACGTGCTCGCGCATACTATCGGGCTTGTGCCGCTTATGTTTTTCAAGATTACCTACCGCGCGCGACGGCCGCGGTTTTCGGTTCGGCCGCTTGAGGCGCTGGTGAGTTATGTCGGAGCATGGGCGTACAGCCTGGAATGGCTGTTTCTTTCGAACAGGACCAGGAAATCATGAAACGGATAAAAATTTTCTACATCATAACTGGTCTTAACGTCGGCGGAGCAGAGCGCCTGCTGTATGACACGGTCAGACATCTCGATGACAGCGTTTATGAACCGGTCGTCGTGTCGTTGGTCGGCGGAACGCTGACCCGCAGCTTTCGCGAGGCTGGTATACGCGTCATGAGCGTGCATATGTCGAATCGCTGGCCGCTTCCCGGTTTCATGCGCCTGCTGCATTTGGTTCATGAGGAACGGCCCGCTATCGTGCACACGCATCTCGTGCACGCGGATATCTTCGGCAGGATGACCGCGAAAATCTGCGGCGTGCCTGTTATCGTGTCCACGCTGCATATGGTTGAAGACGCGCGCAGGAAATTCCCGTACAAGTTTCTGAACCGCCTGACAGCCCGCTGGAACACCGCGTTTATCGCCGTGTCCGAAGCAATCGCTTTTGAGCTCTGCGCGCTTGAGGGATTGCCGCGTGAGAAAATGAACGTCATTCATAACGCGGTCAGCGATTGCGGGCCGCCGCGAAAACAGGAAGTCAGGTCGCTGCGCTCGCAGTTGCATGTCGGGGAAGATGACCTCCTGATCGGTGTCGTCAGCAGGCTTGAGGTGCCGCGCAAAGGCCATCATGTCCTGTTCCAGGCGTTGAGTTCGCTGCCGCCGGTCGACGCCGGCGTGCGCTGCGTGGTGGTCGGCGACGGCCCGGGCAAGGGAGAACTGCTGCGTCACGCCGCGTCTCTGGGGCTGGAAAGCAAGGTTTCGTTCGTCGGCGAACAGCATAACGTCCCGGTATGGCTCGACGCCATGGATATCTTCGTGCTGCCGTCGCTGTTGGAAGGATCGCCGATCGCGATCATCGAGGCTATGGCGCGTGCGCTTCCGATCGTTGCCACGCGCACCGGCGGTATCACGGAAATGATACGCGACGGCACCGACGGCATGCTTGCCGAGCCGGGGTCTTGGGAAAGTCTCGCGCAGGCGATGGAGCGTCTGATACGCGACGCCGGCCTGCGCAGCCGCCTGGGGAGCGCCGCCCGCACGAGGTTCGAGAGTGGTTTTGAGATCGGCGCTGCGGTACGCGCGACGGAACGCCTGTACACGAGGCTGACGCGCGGGACTGACTCCCGCAGGAGAATCAGACTGTTTGAAGTAGTCACGAATTTTGAGCCCGGCGGCGTGCCGCGGCACATGACGGATCTCATCGATGGTTTGGACCGAGATATCTTTGAGACAAGGATGGTATCGGGAGAGACTCTCCCCGAGCGTATCCCGCAGAATAACGTGCCGCATTATCGCGTGCCGATGGTCAAGCGGATCGATCCGGTCCAGGACGCGCGCTCCATCAGGGCGCTGGTGAAATTGTTCCGTAAGGAAAAGCCGGACATGGTGCACGCGCATATGAGCAAGGCGAATTTTCTCGCTTCAATAGCGGCTCGTCTCTCGGGCGTGCCGGTCATGCTGAATACGATCCACGGGCAGACGACGCTCGAGCGCGGATGGTCGCTGAAACAGACGGTGTTTGACTGGTGCGAATGGCTGGCGTTGAGATTCTGCACTGATATGACCATCAGCGTTTCCCATGCGGCGACGCGGCATTTATTGACGTCGCACAAGGTGCAGCGCAGGCGTGTGATCACTATTCACAACGGGATCGATGCCCAGCCAGTCGACGAGTGGGTTCGTGAGACGACGCGGCGGGCGCTGGGGTTGACCGGTACGCATACGGTCGTGTTGATGACGGGCAGGTTCGCCGAACCCAAGAGGCAGGAGACGCTCGTCGAAGCGTGCGCGCTGCTGAAGTTCCGGTATCCGGGGCTGGTGTGTCTGCTTGCCGGCGACGGGCCGAAAAGGCTTGAGCTTGAGTCGTTGGCAGACCGTTTGGGGTGCGCGTCCTGCGTGCGGATACTGGGTCATCGCGCCGATGTACCGGCGCTGTTGAGCGCGGCGGATGTGTTTGCGCTGTGTTCGTGGCAGGAGGGATTGTCCATCGCGGTTCTTGAGGCGATGGCGCAGGGGCTTCCCGTCATCGCAAGCCGCATCCTCGGCATGGATGAGCCGGTTGTTCATGGTGTCACCGGTTATCTGGTCACGGAAGGTTCTGCCGAAGCGTGCGCGGCTGCGCTTGAAATATTTTTGAAAGATCCGGGCAAGCGCAAGAAATTTGGTGATGCCGGCAGGCAGCGGTGGATGCAGTATTTTGGTCTTTCGCGGCAGGTAGCGCAGACGCAGCAGGTGTTGCTTGCGTGCGCAAAAGAAAAGGTGCGCGTATGATCAGGGTCAGTATCTCAGATGGCGGGTGCCGCGACCGGAAACTCTGGACTGAATACGTGGACAGTCATTTGGAAGCGACCGTTGACCACTGCTGGGAATGGCGTGAAATCCTGGAGCGTTCGTTCGGGTTCGAGCCGTATTATCTGGCTGCGTATGACGGCCTGCGCGTGTGCGGCATCTTGCCGTTATTTCGCGTGCCGCGGGGATTCGGCCGCACGGCGCTGGTTTCGATTCCGTTCGGTAATTACGGCGGCGTGTGCGCGGATTCTCATCAGGCGGCGTGCGCGCTGGTCGAGGAGGCAGGGCGCCTGATGCGCGAATTTCGGTGTTCGCACGTGGCTCTGCATCACCAGCGTCCGGTTGCGTCGGAAGATTTGGTCGGGGCGCATGACAAGGTGCGTTTCACGAAGCAGATCAGCGGAACGGTCGACGAGATGTTCGGAGATTTGCCTCCATCGGTGCGTAAGAAAGTGCGGTATAGCACCAAACACGGCGTACAGATTGTCACGTCACGCAATAGCGCCGAACTGTACCGGATTCATACGGAAAAATTCAGGCGTCTCGGCACGCCGTGTTTCCCGAAGGAATATTTCGATCTGACGCTCGAGCGATTCGGTGACCGCGCCCAGATACATTATGCGGTGTACAGGGATACCGTGATCGCATTCAATTTTGTCCTGTTATTCCGTTCGTCGTTCCTGGTGACGGTCGGCGGTGACGTGAAAGATTTTCTTTTTCTGCACCCGAACTATTTTCTCTACTGGCACGAACTCAAGATTGCGGTTGAGCGCGGCCTGCGTGAAGTCGACATGTGCCGTTCCAGCCGCGCAGGCGGGCCTGCGGATCACAAGAGGATGCTCGGTCTTATGGAGTCAGAGCTGGGGTATCAGTATCTGACGCCGGAGCGCGGAAAAATATCCGTGCGCTCTCCGCGCGACGCGCGATTCTCGCTGGCCACGAGACTCTGGCGTTTCCTGCCGTTGTCCTGTACGCGGCTGCTCGGGCCGAAACTGGTGAGGTATTTCGCATGAGCCGCCCGGTGACCAATATCATGAGTATCGATATAGAGGAGTGGTTCCAGGTGACGAACTTCGAGCGCGTTCTGCCGCCGGAGCGCTGGGACGGGTACCAGGCGCGCGTTGACTGCGTGGTGCCGCGGCTGCTTGATATGTTTTCGCGATACGGTGTCAGGGCAACTTTTTTTGTGCTCGGGTGGATCGCCCGGAGGTATCCGGAGCTGGTACGGCGCATTCATCATGCCGGGCATGAGATCGCGTCGCACGGGTATGATCACCGGCTTCTGACGCGCTTGAGCCGCGCCGAGTTCAGGAAGCAGCTTGATGAATCGAAGGATATGCTTGAGCAGATAACAGGCGAGCGGGTGGTCGGGTATCGCGCGCCGTCGTATTCGCTGCGACTTCAGACGCACTGGGTGATTGACGAGTTGATCGACGCGGGGTTTGAGTTCGATTCCAGCGTTTTTCCGTTCGGCAAGAGGTACAGTCCGGAGCTGTGCGATTCCGCCGGTCCGTGCGTTTTGTCGCGGGCAGGCGGCCGGATTGTCGAATATCCCTTGTCGATTGTTCCGATGTTCGGCATGCGCGCGCCGATTGCCGGCGGAGGATATTTCCGGCTTCTGCCGTACGCGGTGGTGCGGCACGGTATCCGGAAATTGAACCGTGCAGGCGTGCCGGCGATCATGTATTTTCATCCCTGGGAGTTCGATCCTGATCAGCCGCGGGTGCGCGCTGCGTCGATATTGTCGAAGTTCAGGCATTATGTGAATATCGAGCGTAACGAGGATAAGTTGAAGAAGCTGATTCGCGAGTTTCGGTTCTCGTCGATTCGAGCAGTGTATTGGAAGTATGAGGAAGCCAGATTCGATACTGTTCCGCAGAGGTAAGCTGATATTGTTTGTGTGCCTGGCGTCGGCTGTGTGCCGTTTGATGCAGGTGCGGGCGCAGGACGATATGCCGGTAGCCGGCTTGCCGGTAGCCGGCTTGCCGGCATGCGTTGCCGTTTTCTCAACGCATGACGGGCAATGGGAAGAGGTGGCACAGCGCTATGCGCTGGTTATCTGGCACAATCATCCTTCGTTAGTCGCGCGATTATTCCGTTTGCGCGAGAAGAATCCCCGTTTTATGGCATGCATGTACCGAGAGCTGTTCTGCGTCCAGCGCGATGAGACGCCGTTGGGAGAAACTGTTGGCGGATATGAATGGATGGTGCGCGAGCATCCGGACTGGTTTCAGCGGGATCTTGAAGGCCGCGTCGTCGAGGTACCGGATTATCCGGGCAGGTTTATGATGGATTTGGGGAATGTCGGGTGGCAGGAGCACTGGATTCAGCGTACGCTCGATGATGTGAAGCGCGGCGGGTGGGACGGTGTGTTTGTTGACGACGCGCTGACGAGCGTGAAGATGCACGGGCTGCCGCGGCTGGCGAATTACGGCGATGACGCTGCGCTGCAGGAGGTGGTGTACGGATTTTTAAAGAAGGCGCACGAGGCGTTGCAGGGTGAAGGCAAGATGCTGATCGCCAATGTTTCGAACAGCTACGATTATCCTGGTCTGTTCGAGAAGTGGCTGGGGGTGACGGACGGGATTATGGAGGAGCATTTCAGCGGAGAATCGTGGGGCTGGGGGCCGCACGTGGGGAGGGAGCAGTTTGAGGCGATGCAGCGCGCGCAAGAGGCTGGCAAGAGGTACGTGTGTGTGACGTACGGCGCGTGGGAGGATGCGCGGCTGGCGGAGATGAGTCTGGTGGCGTACATGATCGGCGCGGGTGAAGGCGCGTTTTGGGTGTATCGGCCGTATAAAGATGCGGGAGAGAAATTTCCGGTGATCCCTGCGTGGGCGTCGAATATCGGAGAACCGCTCGGGGGCAGGAAGCGCATGGGCGACATCTATTACCGCGAATTTTCCAACGGTACGCTCTTCATCGACCCCCGCACCTCCTGGTTCCTAATAAAAATGAACCGGGGACGTTCCCCAAGGAGCCACCTATCAGCCTCTCAACCAATTGCTGCACAATAAGTAATAGCATGACTTTTCCGATCTATGTCATAGTGTTAGACACCGCGTGAAATGAGAGCGTTCGCGACATCGATTGGTAACATGCTGAAATTCGAAGAGTTGCATGCTGATGAGGTGGTACCGTGGGGAACGTCTCCGGTTGCAATAGTTGGGCGGTTGAGATAGAATAAGTAACAAGCAGAGGGTAGTGGCGACTGAGAGAGGAGACTCTGATGGCTGACATTTTTGCCGAGAAATGGATGAAGGGGGTTGCCATTACCACGACCTGTCTTGCTGTCATGACGGCGATTGCCGCGGCGCGCGGGCAGGCGTGCATGGTGAAGACACAGGTGTTAACCGGCGTCGAGTCGAGCAAGTGGGCGTATTATCAGGCAAAAAGCATTAAGCAGAATCTGGCGGAGATGCAGAAGAGCATTTTCGAGGCGGATATTTTCGGCGCTGAGAATGTGCATCAGGATTCCCTGTACCGGCAAAAACTGACCGCTGCCGCAGAAGAGGTCACGCGGTATGGGGCGGAAAAAGAGGCCATTAGGAAAGAGGCGGAGGAAACGGGTGCGTTGAATAGACAGATTGCGAATAAAGGAAATTTCTTTTCCGGGTCGATCGTGTTCTTCCAGATAGCGATCATGCTGTCGTCCGTGAGCGCGCTGTTGAAGAAAAAATTTCCCTGGATCATCGGTCTGGCGCTTGGCGTAATCGCCCTTATTCTATTGTGTTACGGGCTGTTTCTAAAGCCCTTCATGTTTTGACGGTTCGGGGACGTTCCCTACGTTGCCACCCTACACCTTTCCCACTCTTTGCAGTGCCGATGGTTATATGGTGCCACTTCTCAATGTCAACCGTGTATCGGCTGACTATCGCACCACGATAGGTCGACTTATAAATGCAAACAGTAAGAGAACAACAGGGTGGCTCTCTCGGGAACGTCCCCTTTTTTTTATTTATTTGACATAGGGTAGTGGGGTATGGTATATTGAGATTGGGAAAGGAGGAGATGCAAGATGAAACAGAGGACAAGGCATGAAGAGCAGCTGCAGTATCTCAAGAAGATCGAGGGACAGGTGCGCGGCATTCAGCGGATGATCTCTGAGCGTCAATACTGCATCGATATCATAACGCAGATCCATTCGGCTATCGGCGCACTGCACCGTGTGGAGAACGAGATTTTCAAGAAGCATATCGACGGCTGCGTGGTGAGCGCGCTCAAGGGCAGGTCAGCGCTGAAGACACGCGACAAGATCGAAGAAATCGTCGGATTGATCGAGAGATTCAGGAAGGCGGGATAAGATGGCATGGGTACGGATTATGATATGCTGCATATGCATTGTTTCGTTATGGCCGCCGCTTGAGTTGCGGGCCGAACCGCTGAAGCTCGAGCAGCTGCTCGAGGAGGCTGTGGAGAATAACCGGGATATCGCAGCCGCCCGTAAGCGCTGGGAGGCATCTGTGGCGCGTGTTCCGCTTTCCCGGGTACTTCCCGATCCTTCCATCGGCATCTCCGTAGAGAAAGTACCGAAGGGAACCCTTAAGCTCGACAGGACCATGCCGGATGACCGCATGCTTACCATATCTCAGTTTCTTCCGCTGTTCGGTAAATTATCCCTGCAAGGAAAAATCGCCCTTGTGGAGAGCCGTATGTTCGCGGCCGCGCTCCGCAATACCGAGCTGGACGTGATGAATAGCGTCAGGACCGGGTATTACGAATTATTCATGAATGAACGCGAATCGCTCCTGCTCAAGGAGAGCGCTGCGCTCCTGGAGAATTTCGCCCGAGTGGCAGAGATTCGCCTCGGCGTTGGGAAGATATCACAATCCGAGGTTTTTAAGATACACGCAGAAATCGCCCGTCTGTCAACCGCGCTCAAAAATCTCGTGCTCCGGCGCTCGGCTATCGCGACACGCATCAATACGCTCCTGCACCGCGACCCTCACAGCCCACTCGGGAACCCGGAAGTCCCGGAAGGTGTCTCCGATGCAGTGTATCTTCCGGAGACGCTCTACAAGAAGGCAATCGAGAACCAGCCGGAATTACACATGTTGTCGTATGCCATAGAAAAAAATAAATTTGCCCGTTCGCTTGCGCGGCGCAGTTTCTTCCCCGATCTTATGGCGGGAATCGCCCAGCGCGGTATCGCCTCCGGCACCATCGGGCCGTGGGATCTGATGTTGTCATTCAGCGCGCCGCTGTGGTTCTGGACGAAGCAGAAATATGAGCTGCGCGAAGCTATCGCAGGAGTCGAAGAAGCCGAGGCAGCCTACGCGGCGCTGCACGATAAGCTCATGGCAGAAATCAGTGACCTGTACGTCCGCATCGAAAGCGCAAAAAACAGCATGCGTCTTTCACGAGACGCACTCATCCCTGTATTAGAGAGTTCTCTTGATGCGTCGCGCGCGGCATACGCAGCCGGCAACGGAGATTTTTTCTCTCTGGTTGACAGCCAGAGGATGCTTATTGATGCCCATATGGAGTACTACCGCGCGCTTATCGACTATTACATCGGCTTGTCCGAACTTAAACGAGCAGTCGGTGGAGAAGTGGAAGGTGTGCAACAATGAAAATACGATATCTCATTCTTGCGGTTTTATGCGTAACGGGATCATTCACGGTATTAAACGCCGCGCCGACCTATGCCCAGCACACCGCTCACGGGACAGCCGATTCCTACTATTGCCCGATGCACCCGACGTACATCTCGGACAAACCCGGCGATTGTCCCATTTGCAACATGAAGCTCGTGCAGCGCCGACAGGATGATTCCGATATCGCAGTGAAATTTGGCGGCAGCGAATTTACAGTGAGTCCCGATAAACAGCAGCTTATCGGCGTGAAGGTGGATACAGCGGCATTCCGCCCGATGGTAAAAATGATCACATCTGCCGGAACCGTAGCTTTCGATCCCGAGTTATATGCCGCCCAGCAGGAATATATCGAGGCGTTGCGCGCCCGGGAACGGGTCAGGAACTCAGTCGATGAGATTCTGATCGCGCGTGCCGGTGCGCTTGTCGACGCCGGGGCGCTGAAGCTCCGGCTGCTCGGTCTCGACGAAGCAAGCATCGAGGAATTGGATATATCCAGGACAAATGACGCGTCGCTGCTCCTGCCGTCTGGCAATGCTCAAGGTGCGTGGGTTTATGCTCCGTTGTATGAGTATGATTGGAACTGGGTGCAGCCGGGGGCCGAGGCGCGCATCAGCGTTGCGTCCGCGGCAGGCAGGGAGTTCTCAGGCACGGTCGTATCCGTTGATCCGGTGCTCGATGCGATGACCCGCAGCGCGCGCGCCCGCATACGTGTAGACGATGCCGCAGGTCTCCTGAAACCGCAGATGTATGCGACGGTGAGGATTCTCGTTGATATCGGCAGGCGGTTGACCGTGCCCAAGGAGGCCGTTATGGAGACCGGAAAACGCGCGATCGTTTTTCTCGCGCTCGAGGAAGGACGCTTCAACCAGGTTGAGGTGACGGTCGGCGTCTCAAGCGGCGATTTTGTTGAAGTACTGTCCGGGCTGAAGGAGGGAGACCGCGTGGCGGTTAGCGGCAATTTCCTTCTGGATTCGGAAAGCAGACTGCAGTCTGCTTTACAATCGACTGGACACGAGCATGGTCAGTAGAGAACCGGTCAGGATAGAGCCATGAGAAGCTTGATCGAAGGGATTATCGAATACAGCGCCAGGAATAGATTCATCGTCTTTGTTTTGGTTGCGGCGGCCGCATGCGCAGGCCGCATCGCGCTGGGGTCGCTTCCCCTTGATGCCATACCCGACCTGTCGGATACGCAGGTGATCGTGTATTCCCGCTGGGATCGTTCTCCGGATATTATCGAGGATCAGGTGACGTATCCTATTGTGACCTCGCTCCTCGGCGCTCCGCGCGTCAAGGCTGTGCGCGGTTATTCCGATTTCGGGTTTTCATACGTCTACGTGATTTTCGACGACGGTACAGATATCTACTGGGCCCGTTCGCGGGTGCTTGAGTATCTGTCGAAGATTATTCCCGGTCTGCCGGACGGCGTGCGTACGGAGCTGGGGCCGGACGCTACCGGCGTGGGATGGGTGTTCCAGTACGCACTCGTCGATGACACGGGGAGACATTCTCTTGCCGATCTGCGGACGTTTCAGGATTGGTATCTGCGGTATCATCTGCAGAGCGTCAGGGGAGTCGCGGAGGTCGCGCCCATCGGAGGGTTTGTCAGGCAGTACCAGGTGAACGTCGATCCCAACAGGCTGCTTGCCTATAACATTCCTATCACGGAAGTCGTGGAAGCCATCCGGCGGGGCAATAACGATGTGGGAGCGCGGTTGCTCGAGCTGTCCGGCGCGGAGTATATGGTGCGCGGCAGAGGCTATGCGAAATCCGTCGCCGATATCGAGAATATCGGTGTGGCAGTCGAGCCAGATTCGGGGCGGCCCGTGCTAATGAAGGATATAGCCCGTGTGTCGCTCGGGCCTGATATCCGCAGGGGCGTTGCCGACCTAGATGGAAAAGGCGATGCAGTCGGGGGTATCGTGGTCATGCGCCAGGGCGAGAACGCGCTCGAGGTGATCGAACGGGTGAAGGAGAAACTGCGCGAGATCGAGCCTTCCCTCCCAGAGGGGGTACGTATTGTCACTACGTATGACCGCACCGACCTGATACACAAATCGATCGATACCATCAGGGAAGTTTTAATAGAAGATTTCCTCATCGTCGCGGCGATGATTATCTTCTTTCTTATGCATCTTCGGTCAGCGGTCATGCCGATCGTTATCCTGCCGATTGGCGCCCTGATCGCATTTATTCCGATCCTCGGGATGCGCCTGACGGTGAATATCATGTCGATTATGGGGATCATTCTCGCGGTCGGCGATATGGTGGATGTCGGCGTGGTACTGGTTGAAAACGTGCACGCGCGATTGCATGCATTCGGTACGGATAGTAGGGCTGCGGAGAGTAGGCAGCAGGTCATGATCGATGCCATGAAAGAGGTTGGGCCGCCGATATTTTCATCGCTCCTGGTGACTGTCGCCGGTTTTATCCCGCTCTTTAGCCTCGTCGGTCAGGAAGGCAGACTGTTCCGGCCGCTGGCCGCGACGCAGATATTTACTGTCTTCTTCGCGGCGGTGCTTTCTATTACGCTCGTCCCGGCGTTGATTATGATTCTGCTCAAGAAATACAAGGCGCGCGACCCGGAGGATCATCCGGTATCGCGATTCCTGATGAGAGGATACGGGAAAGTTCTTCGCGCCGCGTTGCGTCATCGCGCAATGTCGGTCGGTATCGTGTTGCTGGCGACGGCAGTGACGGTGCCTATTTTCCTGTCGATCGGGTCGGAGTTCATGCCGCCGCTTTACGAGGGAAGTATCCTCTATATGCCGACGACGTTTCCAGGCATATCGGTGACCGAGGCTCAGAAGCTACTGCAGGCGCAGGACAAAATATTAAAAAGCTTCCCCGAGGCCGAGCGCGTGTTCGGTAAGGCAGGCCGCGCGGATACGGCGACTGATCCCGCTCCGTTTTCCATGATGGAAACGACGGTGATCTTGAAACCGAGGTCACAGTGGAGGCGGGTTGCACGTTTCGGGAAGTTTATGCCGTCTCTGACGCGGCCGCTTACCTTCGATGAGCTAACTGCGGAGATGGATCTCAAGATGCAGTTTCCCGGCGTGACCAACGCCTGGACCATGCCGATCAAGGCGCGTATCGACATGCTCACCACGGGCGTGCGTACGCCGGTCGGGATCAAGATATTCGGCGCGGATCTTGCGGAGATCGAGAAACTCGGGCTGCATATCGAATCCGTGGTGCGCGGGATCCGCGGTACGCGCAGTGTGTACGCGGAGCGGACCGCAGCAGGGTATTTTGTGAATTTCGATCTCAAGCGGGACCAGCTCGCGCGCTACGGTTTGAGCGTTGACGATGCGCAGATGGTGATCATGTCCGCGGTCGGCGGAGAGACGATTACGACGACGATCGAAGGCAGGGAACGCTACGGCGTGCAACTGCGATATGCGAGGGAGTTCCGCGACGATATCGAGAGCCTGTGGCGGGTGTTGGTGCCGACGCGGTCAGGGAGGCATGTACCCATGGGGCAGATTGCCGACATCAAAATCGTACAGGGGCCGGCAATGATCAGAAATGAGAACGGATTGTTGTCGGGATACGTCTATGTCGATGTCGCAGGCAGGGATATCGGCGGGTATGTGCGTGAGGCCAAGCGCGCGGTGCGGGAGCGGGTGAAGCTGCCAGCGGGATATTCCGTTTCCTGGAGCGGGCAGTATGAATATATGGAACGGGTCAGGAAGCGTTTGGGCATTTTTATCCCGGCGGCGCTTGTGTTGATTTTTCTCCTGTATTATTTTAATTTCAAATCCGGCGCGGCGACGCTCATCATCATGCTGGCCATGCCGTTTACCGCTCTCGGTGCAGTGTGGAGCATGAAGGCCCTTGGTTTCAACATGTCGATTGCGGTCTTCGCCGGGATGCTGGAGGTTGTCGGCATAGGAGCGGCGCTCTGCGCCTTGATATTGACGTTTATCATGTCGGCGTACAGCAGGAGGGAAGCTTCAGGGCAGATGCGTTCTATGGACGATGTCTGTGCTGCGGTAACCGAAGGCGCAGGCAGGGCATTGCGGCCCGCGATCATGACGTGTTCTGCGGATGTGTTTGGTCTTATGCCGGCTTTGTGGGCGACGGGCATCGGAGGCGAATTCTTGAGGCGCTACACGGCGCCGATTATCTTCGGTTTAACGAGCGCTCTTGCATTGTCGCTGATTGTGGTGCCGGTCATGTTTGTGATATGGAAAGGGAATTCCGGCGTTGTACGCCGCGATGCGGTATGAAAATGAGGGAAGCCAAACAAGGAGAGAGGTATGATAAGGGTGATGCTGATTTCGATAGGTATTGGCGTATGCTTGGTGGCTGTTCGTTCGACCGTGTTTGCGACGCAGTGCGGCGGCGACGCTGTGCATGAGACGGCGGTTGATGCAGGCAAGCAGGCGGCAGTGGATGCGGGTAACCGGATCTGTCCTGTGTCAGGAGAGAGGGTCGGTACAACGGGGATGGAGCCTGCGACATACGTGCATGAGGGTAAGAGCTACAATTTCTGCTGCGGTTCATGCATTGAGGCCTTCAAGAAGGATCCGCAGAAATATATTCAGAAGGTAGAGGATG
>CAZDUF010000019.1:0-15926 GCA_964508555.1 uncultured Planctomycetales bacterium | reverse complement strand
CTCATGTTCTTTGCGCAGTGTGTGCGGCATTATTGTGTTATCCTGCCGCTGCAGCTACCGTGGTGTTGAAGTCGGGGAAAACCGTTTCCGGCGAGATCCTCGAGGAAACTGCTGAATACATCCGCATCCAGCAGGGAGAGAATCCGATATATTATCAGCGTTCATACATCAGCGACATTATCAGGGACGGAGCTCAGGAGAGTTTCCGGCCGACTGATACCGCGGAGACCGATACGGTGCGCGAGCAGGCAGGCGCAGACGAAGAGGCAATGGCTTCAACCTCCGAGGCGGCATCACTGCAGGATTATCTGGCTGTCGGCTTACGCCTTGCGTCGGAGGGGAAATGGGACGCTGCCGAAGAGACCTTCAGGCAGGGAGAAGTGCAGAATCCGTATGACCCGAATATTCTCGGCGCCTTGGACCTTATCGAAGCTATCAAGGCAGGCAGGACGGATAACGAATGCGGCCTGGCAGTTTTCAAGGGGACCTATGCCCTGATGCGGGAGGATTATGTTGACGCGGTTTCTAACCTCGAGCGCGCGCGGGATATGGATCCCAGCCAGCCGGATGTGAGTTATAATCTCGGCGTCGCGTTTTACTCCATGGGAGAGTTCGAGAAGGCCCTTCAGTCGTTGGAACAGGTACTGCGCGTCAAGCCCGACGACGCGCCCACGTACGTGTTGATCGCCAATATCTATCAGCTTCTGGGTGAGAAAGAGAAAGCCCAGGAACACTTCTACATCGCACAGACGCTCTTTGATAAGGAAACGGATACAGTATCCGCAATGGAGCAATAATGACCAAGCCGGTTTATATCGGTATCGACATAGGAGCAACCAAGATCGCCGCAGGGCTTGTGACTGACGAAGGCAGGATCCTTGCTCGCCAGAAGGTCCCGTCACCGGCAGCGGCTCCCCAAGGTCAGGTCATTGAGATGCTGCTGAGTTTGGTGAAGAGACTTCAGTCCAGCGGCGGTGTCGGAGAAGAAAACCTGGCAGGTGTGGGAATAGCGGTTCCGGGGATTGTTGATGCCGCAGGTAGAAAGGTGCTGGTTACGCCAAACATGGGCTTAAGCGGCGCCCGGCTGGTTGCGGGGATAGAAAAGGGGATATCGGCTCCTGTTGTCCTGGGGAATGACGCCAATCTCGGTATGTTGGGTGAGAAGACGTTTGGCGCGGCGCGAAACGTGCAGACGGCAATCGGCCTGTTTCTGGGAACCGGCGTCGGCGGAGGAGTAATCATTGGCGGGAAAGTGTACGCGGGCGCCACGGGGAAAGGCGCGGAGATCGGCCACATGACGCTGGATCCGCATGGGCCTGAGTGCACCTGCGGCATCAAAGGCTGCCTTGAAGCGTACGCGGGAAGGTGGGCAATTGAGCGGGATATACGTGCCGCTCTCAAGAGAGGAGAGAAATCTTCGCTTGAGGTTTCAGGAAAGATAAAAAGCGGAGCTCTTGCAAAGGCGCTCGCCGGGCGCGATCCTCTGGTCACCAGGATCATCCTGTCTGCCTGCCGGGCGGTAGGGGAGGCGTGCGTAACGCTTCGCCACCTGTTTGATCCGGAGAGCATCATATTGGGCGGCGGGTTGATTGAGGCCTGCGGTTATTTTATCGTACCGAGAGTGCGCCGTTTCTGCGCTCAAGACCCTTTTTTCAAACGTTTCGGTGAAATGCCGGTTGTGGCTGCTCAGCTGGAAGATGATGCTGTCATGCTTGGCGCGGTGGCAATGGCACGCGACATGCATAAGCCGGCAAAACCGGAAACCGGTTATCCCCGGCTGGAAGCCACACAACGGGGGCAGATCCTCATAGACGGCAGAATCTACCGGAAAGATGTGTACATCAAGGTGAACGCCAGGATCAAGAAACGCGATAAGAAAGCGGTGAAGAAGCGCCACGGCACGCCGCATGTGGTCGACAGCGAAGAATTGAAGAAGATTTGCAAGAAGAAGCCTTCGGTGCTGGTGGTGGCAAGCGGTTACGAGGGTTCGGCGTCGTTATCGCGCGACGCCCGGAAGTATCTTGAGAGTAAAAAGATCTCCTGCCGTATCCTGCCCACTCCTCAGGCAGCGCTTCTGTATAATTCCCTTGAGGGAAAGAAGGCCATCCTCATCCACGTGACCCGTTAATAACAGCGACCGGCAACACTTTTCCCGCATACTACTTCTTTCCCGAATACTCTTTCAAACAAATCCGCTTTCTTTTTCCCGAAAATCAACTCGTTTCTTAACATTCCCTTTCCGCGCAGAGAAAGATGAACCTTGTTTTCCGACAACCGGCAGCGCACAGCCGTGACTGCTGCCGCGTGCGAACGGTCGAGTCCGTCGGCAAGTCTGAGCAGGGAAGCAAGCCTGTTGACGACCGTGCGGTCGCGTTTGCCGAGCGATGCGTAGTCGCGGTGCCCTATGTCCGGTATTGCCCGGCGGTGGTACCGGGCGGTCAGTGCGACGATGAGCCGTTCCTCATCCGACAGTGACGCCAGCAGAGGTGAGGAGATAATGATGTCGCGCGAAGATTTATGATGTCTTTTCAGACCAAAGTACGTGCCGACGTCATGCAGGACGGCCGCTGCCTCAAGAAGCAGGCGTTCGTGACTGCCGAGCGAGTGCAGCCGGCGACAGCAGTCAAAAAGACTCAGGCTCAGACGGGTAACCTGACGGGAATGTTTTTCTTCAAACAGGTAGTATGCTCCCACCTGGCGGCAGGACGCAAGAATGTCCTTCTTCCTGTCTTCTTCAAGGAAGGATTTTTTGTTTTCGACGATACGGGGAAGTTCTTTCCAGATGCCGCGAGCGGTCTGTCTCTGCCATGCGCGCCGGTACGCCTGATACGCCCGGCTGGCTTCTATATCGCAGAGCCGCGTCAGGTCACTGTCCCCGGAGACAATTCTTTTCTTCCAGATTGTGTAATTACGCATGTCTCCAAGCGTATCCTGCAGTGTTTTGGCTTCCAGGATATACGGGTATAAGGCCGTGCCAAAAAGGTGGCTAATATGCTCGAGCGTATAACGCAGGTTCTTGGCGGCAATGCGCATGCGATGCAGTCCTGTTTCGTCGCAGGGGTTGTTTGACGTCCTCGCAGCCTCCAACAGCAAGGAGATCCTCTTATTGATTCGTGCCCGGCACAGGTTAAACAGGGAACGGGAGGAGTGTGATTTTTCTAACGCCTTTTCGAGCCGGCGGCGCAGGAGTTTGGCGGGGAATTCTTTCAGCGCGCGGCGAACGGTTGATTGGCATTCTTTTCGCGCTCTCCGAAGGCCGCCAAGGAGAATCGCGGTTTTTTTCTTGCGGGGCGCAGGACATGCCGTGCGCCCATATGCGGTCATACATGAAATCTGCGTGTCAAGGTCGCGCGCTTCCCCGAGAGAGCGGGTGAGTTTGCGCAGTTTCTTTCTGGCCCAGGCATACGAGGTCCCGGTAAACAGCTCTTGAAAAAGCCAGAGGGAATTCCTCAATCGCCGCGCTGAAACGCGCGCGCGGTGCAGATGCTCTATCGACCGGGAGAGGTCGATGAGAGGAATCTGGGCGTTCAGCTCATCACAGTGTCCGAGAATTATCGCGCGCGCGTACGCGGGCAGGCTTGGGTACGGCATCAGGGTTGTGTGAGAAAATGGTCCTGGGCGCTGAACGCGGAGGCATTCTCGTGTTCCTGCAGGTAGTGATAGGTGCCGTCGGAATGTAACGTCCGCGCTTTGGCGGTATCTTTCCAGTATGTCGAGAGTATGGAGGAAAGCTTCTCTTTCAGGTCTTGGTGGACAATCTCAAAGAGCAGCTCGACGCGGCGGTCGAAGTTGCGCGTCATCCAGTCCGCGCTTGAAAGGAATATCCGGGGATCAGCGTTATTATTGAATTGGTACACGCGCGAGTGTTCCAGGAATCTCCCGACGATCGAGCGCACCTCGATAGTCTCGCTCATGTCGGAGACCCCCGGCACCAGGCAGCAGATTCCGCGCACGAGCAGGCGCACCGATACCCCGGCGCGGGAAGCGGCGTAAAGTTTTTCAATCATCCGGGGATCTTCCAGGGAGTTCAATTTAGCTATGATGCGGCCGTTTTTGTATTTTTTCTGGTACTCGATTTCGCGCTCGATAAGCTCAAAGAAGTACTGGCGCAGGTCCGTGGGCGATGCGATGACTCGTTTACGACGGGAAGGCTGGGAATAACCGGTGATCACGTTAAAGATATCTGAGATGTCGCGGGCGAAGTCGTCGTTTGAGGTAAAGTATCCTATGTCGGTGTATATCCGAGAGGTTTGTTCGTTATAATTGCCCGTGGATAGATGCACATAACGCCGGATGCGCTCGCCTTCTTTGCGCACCACAAGTATGCTTTTTGCATGTATTTTCATCGAGGGGATACCGTAGACCACGTGGCAGCCGGCCTCTTCAAGCTGGCGCGCCCAACGGATATTTTTCTCCTCGTCGAAACGCGCCTTGATTTCTACCAGTACCGTCACCTGCTTACCATTGCGCGCGGCTTCCGTAAGGGCGGCGATGACGCCGGAATTTTCGTCGGTGCGATAAAGCGTCATTTTAATGCCCAGTACGTCCGGATCGGTTGAGGCGCCCTTGAGCAGGTCAAGCACCGGTTCAAACGAGTCAAAGGGTAAATGCAACAGGATGTCTCCGTTCTGTATCCAGTCAAAACATGAATCATAAGCGGGTTTGGCGCTGACATAGGAGGGGTAATGCAGATCCGGGCGGTCTGCCTGCGAGTAGAGCCCGAACAGGAACGATACGTCCAGATCATCGTTGGATGAGGTCACTGCATCCGGGTCGCATTCCAGGTACTGGCACAGCATGTCCCGTACATCGGGGGGGCAGCCGTTATGGATTTCGAGCGAAGCGATCTTGGCTTTCGGTCGTTTGCGGATCTCTTCTTCTATTGCCTTAAGCAGGTCAGGAGTGAATTCCTCTTCAACCAGCAATTCTGAATCGCGGATAACGCGAAAAAGGGCGCTGCCGGTAATTTTGTAACCGCGAAAGAGATCGCCGAGACTGCCCGCAATAAGCTGTTCGATGAGGATAAAGGACGTTTCTTCTTTCTCTTCAGGTAAACGAAGTAACCGCCGGACATTCTTGGGTACCGGAACGATCGCCATATAGGGCTTGTCATAGCGGCTTAACGACACCGCGAAGGCGATGGTTTTCGAGCCTAAGACCGGGAAGGGATGTGCCTGGTCAATCGCCATAGGGGTGAGAATGGGAAAGAGCTGGTTCTCGAAATAATCGTCGCAGAACCTTTTTTGTTCGGTATTGAGTTCCTCATTGGTCTTCAAAAAAATCTTATTTTTCTCGAGTTCTTTACGGATCTTTCCCCGGTAACATTCATAGATGGATGCTCTTTGGGCGGTAACCCTGGTTTTGAGTTGCGCGTACAGGTCGGCGGGGTAGAAACCGAAGGCATCTTTTTTATTGTATCCGGCATCGAGCAGCCTGCGCACGCCTGCCGAACGCACCATCAGGAATTCATCGAGATTATTTGAGCAGATAGCGAGGAATTTTGCCCTCTCTAGGAGAGGGTTGCGCTTATCCGTGGCTTCTGCAAGCACGCGTTCGTTAAAGGAGAGCCAGCTTAAATCCCGGTGGAAGAAGAAGTCGCTCATGGCTTGACTAAAAGCGTGACGGTGTTGCCGGTGATTTCCTCAAAAAGAGTTTTCTTCTCCGCAAAATCGCTTTGTTCCAGAAGAAAATTACCGGCGGTCTGTACCGAGATCGTCACATCCTGGTTTTGTTTGATCCGAATATCCATACGCTTAATCTTCTGCCGGTGGGCGTGGTCGAGGGCATTGGCCATGCGCAGCAGGGAACTGAGTTTTTGTACCAGTATCTTGGATTCCCGCGCAAGGGAATGATAGAGCGGGTGGTTCTCCGAAGGAGTGGCTTTGCGGTGGTAGCGCGCGATACAGGCAATTAGTTTGACATCCGCGTCGGACAGGCGCGAGAGCGAAAGAGAACCGATGATGTATTCGGAGTGTTTATGATGCGCGCGGTTGTGAATGAACATGCCGATATCATGCAGGAGCGCGGCGAGCCGCAGATAAATCAGATGTTCCGGCCGGAGACCAAGGTGGCCTTTGAGGTGGATAAACAGGGTCTCGGCGTATTGAGCGACTGCGCGCGCGTGGTTTGTGTCAATGTCGTATCTGCGTCCCAGCGCTTCCGCCAGGGAAATGAGCTGGTTAATCTTGTTGTACTTGGGGGCCACGTCAAGGTTCAGAAGGGAGTGGGCAAGTACCGCTTCCGCCAGCGGCAGGTCAAGGAGGTAGATCTGCTGGTTGCGGGTGAGCGTGAAGAAGAGATTGAGGATAATGGTGTAGGCAATGAACGTATCGGCTATCTCCGGAGGCACGGCGAAATCCCTGCCGATTTCGTCGGGAATCTTGTCGGCAACCCGGGAGAGGATGGCTTGCGATTGTTCGACGGAAAGGGGGAAGAATGTGGTTTGCCGTTCCAGGGGAAGAACTCTGTGCAGGAACCCCGAGTAATTCTCGTCGATCAAGATAATGTCGTCGATCTGCAGTCCGCTCTTCAGGATCGTGCGTTCCAGATGCGAGAATTCGTTAGCGATATATTCAGTCGTGGCTCCGTAGGTTTCTCCGAGCGAACCGCTTAATCGCGACATGAGTTGTTGCAGCCGAAGCGTGCCGAGCGGCAAACCGATATGGGTGATCGTGAAACCTTTTTCCAGGAGGGAGATGTCGAGGGATCCCGAACCCAGCTCGGCAATGAGCAGGTTTTTCTCGTGAATGGGATAACTGTTTTTCAGTTTATGGGAGATGTATGCGTCGATGTAATAGACGATGTCTCCGGGAGAGAGTATCTCGATGGAAAGTCCGGCCTTGCGCAGCACCGTGTCGGCAAGAATGTCGCGGTTACCCGCCTCCCTGACCGCGGTGGTGGCTATCGTTTTGACGTCGGCGACATCGTATTCTTTGAGCACCCGCTGGTACTTTTCCAGGATGCGCAGGGTTTGGTTAATCGTTTCCTGAGAAATGCGGTTCTTCAGGAAAGTGTCGTGGGCGATGGCGACGGTATTCTTGAGCGATTCGAGGATCGAGATATCGTTTATTGTTGATTCGCCGATGATTAATTTGATGGAACGGGAGCCAATATCGATGACGCCGGAGCGCATGGGATAGAACCTTTCTGAAGCGGTTAAAGCATGCCAACGGATTTGAAACAGGAGGCCTGCGCAGAGGCGGGGATCTGTTTACAACCGTATGAGTGAACGTCTAAGCAAGTATACACGCTGCCGTTGATCCCGGCAAACGAAAATTCTTTGTGTTTCATCGTAAGTATATTATAATAGGCAGCGTCGCCATTGGCAGGTAAAATCTACGTAAAGAAAAGGAGACAGATATGAGGTCTTTAACCGTGCTTTGCGCCGCGCTCATCCTCCTGCTTCCCCGATCCGGTTTCTGCAAGCAGCATTTCATCCAGATGAAAGGGCCAGATACCATGGTTAATCTGGCGCAGTCCTGGGCGGAGAAATATATGGAGAAGAACGCGCAGGGGTTCATTGCGGTCACCGGAGGCGGTTCCGGCACCGGCATTGCTTCGCTCATCAGCGGGACCTGCGATATCGCCATGTGTTCGAGAAATATTACCGAGAAGGAACGCGCCTTGGCTAAACCGAAGGGCGTAGAACCGCTGGAGACGACGGTCGCGCTCGACGGTCTTGCCGTGGTGGTTCATCCCGATAATCCCGTTGATAAACTCACTATGGAGCAGCTCGGAGATATATTTTCGGGAAAGATAACCAATTGGAAGGAGCTCGGCGGTCAGGACGCAAAGATCGTGCTTCTTTCGCGGGAAGTTAACTCAGGGACGCATGTCTATTTCAAGGAACATGTGCTTCAGAAATCCGATCCGGCTAATAAGACCGAATTCGCGCCCGGCGCGCTGCTTTTGTCGTCGTCACAGGCGATCGCCGATGAGGTATCGCGTAACAAGGCAGCCGTCGGGTATTACGGCATGGGATACATTTCGTCAAGACAGAAGACCGTTGCCATTGCGCAGACAGGGTCTGCCGAGTATGTGTTGCCGACTATCGAGAATGTGGTTTCAGGTGCCTATCCTTTGTCGCGGCCGCTCTTCATTTATACCAACGGCCGTCCCGCGGGAGACACGGCCGTATTCGTCGATTTTATCCTTTCGTCCGAGGGGCAGCAGATTGTGGCCGAGACGGATTTTGTACCGGTGAAATAAGGTATGCGCAAGGTACGGGAATTTGTCATTGAGAAGCTGATTTTCATCTGCGGTATCGCCTCGATTTTCTTCGTCCTGCTGATTTTCCTTTTCCTCGTCAAAGAAGGGGCAGCGGTTTTCAAGGCAGTCGCTCCCGGGAAGTTCCTTCTGGGCAAGAACTGGTATCCTATTTCAGAACCGCCGGAGCTCGGTATCCTGCCGCTTGTCCTCGGCTCGCTCCTGGTCACCCTGGGCGCGGCAGTGATATCGGTTCCCATCGGCGTTGGCTGCGCCGTTTACATCGCAGAGATCGCCCCCGGCAAGGTGAAGGAGGTTTTGAAGGCGGGTATCGAACTCTTGGCGGCGATTCCGAGCGTCGTGCTCGGATTTATTGGCATGGTGACGCTCGCTCCCTGGGTGCGGCATATTTTCAATCTCCCGACCGGGTTAACGGCGTTAAGCGGTTCGATCATGCTCGCGTTTATGGCCATGCCGACTATCGTCTCCATTGCCGAAGACGCCCTGTATTCGGTGCCGTATTCCTACAAGGAAGGCGCGTTTGCCCTAGGGGCAACTCACTGGCAGACTATCCGGCGCGTCATGCTTCCCTCGGCCTCTTCGGGTATCCTTGCCGCGGTCATGCTCGGTATCGGCCGGGTAATCGGGGAGACCATGGCGGTCATGATGATTACCGGCAACGCCGCCCGCATCCCCACGAGTTTCCTGCAGCCGGTGAGAACCTTGACCGCAACCATCGCCGCGGAAATGGGCGAGGCGGTTGTGGGAAGCGAACACTACAACGCGCTTTTTGCTATCGGGATTGTTCTGTTCGTGATCAGTTTCGCGATCAATGTAACTGCCGACCTGTTCCTGCATAAACGCACGTAACGACAGTGGCTGGTGACTAGTGGCTAGTGGGTAGAAAAACCATCTCTCGCCACTAACCACTAACCACTAACCACTAACCACACTCACCACCGTTGTATGAGAAACCCCTATCGCACGCAATCGGTCATGTTCGGCCTGCTTTTGGTTTCGACGCTTCTCATCGTCGTGCCGGTTGGTATGGTTATCGTGATTATCGTGGTGAAGGGTTTGCCCGCGTTATCCTTGCAGTTCCTGTCGGATATTCCCCGCCAGGGGATGCGCGCCGGAGGGATATTTCCCGCGATCGTGGGCACCGTGTACCTGGTCGGCGGCGCGGTCGCGTTCGCCCTGCCGATCGGAGTGCTTGCCGCGATCTATTTAAGCGAATACGCGCGCGATAACTCGCTTACCCGGATCATTAAACTTGCGATCGTCAATCTCGCGGGCGTGCCGTCGGTCGTGTACGGTCTGTTCGGCTTATCGTTGTTCGTGGTATTTTTCAAATTCGGGGCTTCGATTCTTTCCGGTGCGCTGACGCTGGGGATCATGATTCTGCCGATCATCATCACGTCGTCCCGCGAAGCGCTTGAAAGCGTGCCGCAGGCGTTCCGCGAGGTGAGTCTTTCGCTCGGAGCGAGCAAATGGCAGACGATCCGGAACATCGTTCTGCCGAACGCCGTGCCCGGAATCCTGACCGGGACAATCCTGGGTATCGGCAGGGCTGCGGGTGAGACCGCTCCGATTCTGTTTACCGTGGCGGCATTTTATCTGCCGCAGCTTCCCACGTCGCTGTTTGACCAAGCGATGGCGCTTCCCTATCATTTGTACGTCATATCCACGCAGGTGCCGAACGTCGATGAGAAGATCCGCTATGGCACCGCGCTGGTCCTGCTGATGCTCGTACTCGTGGTGAATCTGATCGCTATTCTGATCCGCTACCGTTTCAGGAAGAAAAAGAAATGGTAACTCCCCAGCGCAAGATAGAAGTCAAGGGCGTCAGTATTACGTTCGGGACGATTCAGGCTCTCAAAGACGTGAGCATGGAGGTTTCTGCCCGGCAAATCTTAAGCATTATCGGGCCGTCGAACAGCGGCAAGACCACTTTGCTGCGCGCGTTTAACCGCCTCAATGATCTTCATCTCAACTACCGGATGCAGGGAGGCATTCTGATGGATAACGCCGACATCCGTGCCATGGATGTGGAGTTGCTCAGACGCAAAGTGGGTATGGTGTTTGCTCTGCCGCTTCCGTTACCCCTGTCGATTTTCGACAACGTCGCCTACGGCGTGCGCATGCGGGGTCCGATGCGGCCGGAGGCGCTCGCAGGAGTTGTCGAGCGGGCTTTGCAGCAGGCCTATATCTGGGATGAGGTGAAGGATCGCCTGCATACGTCGGCTTTTAAGCTGTCCGGCGGGCAGCAGCAGCGCCTCTGTATCGCTCGTACCCTGGCGGTTGAGCCGGAGGTCATCCTTTTCGATGAGCCATGCTCCGGGCTCGATCCGATTTCTACCGCGAAAGTCGAAGAGGCGATGATGAAACTCAAGAAAGAGTACACCATCGTCTTGGTAACGAATAACGTCAAACAGGCTGCCCGTGTCGGTGATATGACCGCTTTCTTTTTGTCGGGAGAACTGATCGAGTTGGATCTGACCGACAGGATTTTTACCGCCCCGCGCGATCCGCGGACGGATGCGTATATCCGGGGAGAGTTTGGGTAGATCCGTGGGACGTAATAACAAAAACATAGAGACGTCCTACGTCCAAGTGAGACGCTTCCGCAAGGAGGCGGCGAACGGACGTTCCGCATCCCACGGGACATGAGGAGTTATGCTTAAGATAGTTGTTAAGAACTTGAACCTCTGGTATACCGACTTCCAGGCGTTGAAGAACGTTAACGTGTCCTTCGACGAGCGCAGGATCACAGCGATCATCGGCCCGTCGGGGTGCGGCAAGTCGACGCTGCTGCGGGTTTTTAACCGCATGAACGATCTCATCGAGGGTGTGCGCACCGAAGGTTCGATCGACATCGCAGGTACAGATATCCTCGACCGCAGGACCGATCTCGTCGTGCTGCGCAAGAAGGTCGGCATGGTCTTCCAGCGACCGAATCCGTTTCCGCTGACGGTGTACGAGAATATCGTGTTCGGATTGAGGATTCACGGCAACGGGAGAAGCAGATTCAAGACTGATGAGGTTGTGGAACAGAGTCTGCGTTCGGTGCTCCTCTGGGACGAGCTCAAGGATAAACTTTCCCGGTCGGCGCTTTCGTTGTCACTGGAGCAAAAGCAGCGGCTTTGTATCGCTAGGTTAATCGCGGTCAAGCCGGATATTCTGCTCATGGATGAGCCTTGTTCGACGCTCGATCCCCAGGCAACCGCGCGCATCGAGGAACTCATGCGCGAGCTTAAATCAAACTACACCATACTCATCGTGACGCACAATATGCAGCAAGCGGCGCGCGTTTCCGACGATACCGGTTTCATGCTGTTGGGAGAGCTCGTCGAGTTTGGTAGTACCCAAGATATTTTCCGCGCGCCGCGCGATAAGCGAACCGAGGATTATATTACGGGAAGGTACGGTTAGTTACATTGGAGTTCCGTGGGACGTGGGATGTCCGCGTCCGCCTTCGGCGGCGCTTGGACGTAGGACGTCTCTTTACGTCCCACATCCAAATGAGTCGCCTGCGAAGCAGACGACGAATGGACGTCCCACGGAACTCCCAGCTTTTATTTAAAAAAGAAGGGGGACAACCATGGAACGTCATTTTGACGAAGAGTTGAAGGAACTGCACCAGGATATCTTGAAGATGGGAGTCATGGCGCAGGAAGCGATTTATAAATCGATTGCTGCGCTCCAGAACAGGGATAAACAGCAGGCAAAGGAAGTCATCGGTGCCGATAAGAAGGTCGATGACCTTGAGCTTATCATCGACGAGAAATGCATCGATCTGATCGCGCGGTACCAGCCGATGGCGCGCGACCTGCGTTTCCTGACCACGGCGATGAAAATTAATGCGGAACTGGAGAGGATAGCGGATCTCGCCGTGGATATAGCCCAGCGGGTCGAAGAACTGGTCGAGAAGCCGCTGCTCAAGCCCCTCATTGATATCCCGAAACTTTCCGGGATCGCTCAGAACATGGTCAGGGATTCTATTGACGCATTCGTGAATGCCGACGGCCAGCTTGCCCGAACGGTCGTGTTGTCCGATTCGGCGGCGGACAAACTGCGGAATCTCGTGTATGATGAGCTGATTCATGATTACATGATGAAGGACGCGCGCACCGCGGACAGGGCGGTGCCTCTTTTGCTCATTTCCCGGCATCTCGAGCGTATCTGCGACCACGCAACGAACATCGCTGAAGATGTTATCTATCTGGCGGAGGCCAAGGTGGTGAAGCATCATCCTGAGGAGCTCAAGTAGGCAGTGTCCTTGACCCGTGCGTCGGGGTGGGATATACTTAACTATTACAACGTCGCAGGGTTGCAGAGCCGCAGAGGCACAAGGTGATGGGGATACTATGCAGATGAAGAGGATCCGCGACCATATCATTGTGTCCATCCGCCGGGCAGTGCGTGATTCGCGCGCCGCCGGGATTGTCATCGGTTTGTCGGGAGGCATCGACTCTTCCGTTGCGGCTGCGCTCTGCGTGAAAGCCGTGGGCAGGAAGAACGTTCTCGGGCTGATCATGCCCTGTCACAGCGATCCCGCCGACGCGGCCGATGCCAGACTGCTGGCGCGGCATCTTGGCATCCGGGTCAGGCACGTCGGCTTGGAGAAGGTTTTCGATCTCTTCCTGTCGATTCTGCCCGAGGGCAAGGGACTTGCGCGTTCGAACATAAAACCGCGCCTGAGGATGATAACGCTGTATTATCACGCGAACAAACACAATTATCTTGTCTGCGGCACGGGCAATAAATCGGAATTGATGGTTGGGTATTTCACCAAATACGGCGACGGCGCAGTCGATATCCTGCCCATTGCTGATCTGTACAAAAGGGATGTCGTCGCGCTCGCGCGTCTTCTGGCTATTCCTGAGAGAATTATAACCAAGCCGCCGTCTGCAGGACTCTGGAAGGGGCAGACGGATGAAGGAGAAATGGGTATTACCTATGCCGAGCTTGACGATATACTGCACAGGATAGACAAGGGGCTTGCGCAGGTCCAGCGTCCCGCGAAGGTCAGTCTGGTTAAAAAGATGATGCTCCGTTCAGCGCACAAACGTTGCATGCCGCAGATTTTTTCGCCAACGAAGGAGTGACGCTATGGATGAAATTCTTGATATTCTCGAGAAGGACGCTCGCCTGAAGGCCGAAGACATCGCGAAGATGCTCGGGAAAAAACCTGCTGGGGTGAAAGCAAGAATCAGGCAGTTCGAGGATGCGGGCATCATCGTGGGGTATAAAACGGTGCTTAACAAGGACCTGATGAAGGATACGGGTAAAGATACGTCAGTGCGCGCCTTGATCGAAGTCAAGATCACGCCGCAGAAGGACGCCGGATTTGACGGGATCGCGGAGCGGATATACAAGTTTCCCGAGGTTTCAAGCTGCTACCTGATTTCCGGGACCTATGATCTCCTGGTAGTGGTTGAAGGAAAGACACTGCACTCGGTTGCGAACTTCGTGGCGCAGAAACTGTCCTGCCTTGAGCACGTGCGGGGAACCGTGACGCATTTCCTGCTCAGGAAATATAAGGAAGACGGGGTTATTTTGAAGCACAGGGAAGAGAATAAGAGAATCGCGATTTCGTATTAGTCAAATCGTCATTGCGAGCCTCGCCCGTTGCCTGCCAATGGCAGGCAACGAGGCGGGCGAAGCAATCCTGAGCAAGGATTGACCAACATCACTTAAGATTGCTTCGTCAGGAAGCCAGGGAAAGAAGGCCTTCCTCGCAATGACGTCTTCCAAAGCCTAATAATCAATTATGAATTATAACATTTCCGAAAAAGTAAGGATTATGCAGCCATCAGGTATCCGCGCGTTTTTCGATCTCGTACTCGGGATGAAAGACGTGATTTCTTTGGGTGTCGGCGAGCCTGATTTTGTCACTCCCTGGCAGATCCGTGAGGCGGGGATTTATTCCCTTGAGCAGGGATTTACTTCGTATACCTCCAATAAGGGCCTATACAAACTGCGCCTGGGACTCCAGAAGTATCTCAAGTGCAAATACGCCCTTGAGTATTCTCCCGATGAAGAGATGCTGATTACCGTCGGGGTGAGTGAGGGGTTAGATCTTGCGCTGCGCGCTCTGCTGAATCCCGGGGACAAGGTTTTGATCCCCGTACCGAGCTACGTTTCCTACGCGCCGATGACCGAGCTTGCCGGCGGTATCCCCGTGCTGATTGATACGACCAAAACGCGTTTTAAACTGACTCCGGGCGAACTGAAGAAACATCTCACGCCGGGAGTCAAGGCAATCATCCTGAATTATCCGACCAATCCGACCGGCGTTTCATACAGCAGGGCTGAGCTCGAAAAACTCTCGCGCATCCTCATCGAGCATAAGATCCTCTGTATCGCGGATGAAGTGTATGCGGATTTGACCTACGATTTTGAGCATACCGCGTTTGCCACACTGCCGAAGGCAAAACCCCTGACGCTGTACCTGAGCGGTTTTTCCAAATCGTACGCCATGACCGGCTGGAGAGTGGGTTTTGCCTGCGGACCGCGGGAGATAATAGCGGCGATGACCAAGATCCACCAGTATACGATCATGTGCGTTCCCATCACCTCGCAGATGGCGGCGTGCGAGGCGCTGCTTGCGGGAGACGCATCGGTTGAGGAGATGAAACGGGAATATCGCCGCCGGCGCGAGTTCTTTATCAAGGAACTGAACCGTATCGGCCTTTCCTGTGCGAGACCTGAGGGCGCGTTTTACGCGTTCGCGTCAGTCAAAAAAACCGGTTTGTCGTCGATCGATTTCTCAAAGAATCTTCTCGAAAAGGAAAAGGTTGCCGTGGTCCCGGGTACCGCGTTCGGGTCCTGCGGCGAGGGTTTCGTGCGTATGTCGTATGCGACGCGGATGGAACAGCTGCAAGAAGCAGCGGCGAGGATCGGGAGATTTGTTAAAAAGGGAAAAGGATAATCCGTGACGAAGAAGCCGTCCCCGAAAGGGCACTATCAGGCCTATATCCATCAGATAGAGGCTTTGGCGAAGATCGCGAACCTCTTGACCTCCGGATTGTATCTTGAGGAGCTGCTGCGGCTGGTGGTGCATGTGACCGCCGAGGTCATGCATTCGGAAATTTCTTCGCTCATGCTCGTTGATTCCGAGAAGAGGGAGCTCGTGGTGCGCGCCACGCAGTCGATCTCCGAGGCCTACAATAAAAAACCCAATATCAAGCTGGGAGACGGGATTGCCGGTATTGCTGCCGTTCAGAATAAAACGCTCGTCGTTGAGGATGTGCGTCTCGACGAGCGGTACCGCAACCGCGATATCGCCAGGAAGCTGGGGCTGGTATCGCTGGCGTGCGTGCCTTTGGCGGTCAAGGGAAGGGTCATCGGCGTACTCAACTGTTACACTTCCAGGAAACATGAATTCACCAAGCATGAGCTTGGTGTTTTGAGCGCGCTCGCCAACCAGGCGGCGATTGCCATCGAAAACGCCGAACTCGACGTGCGCGCGCGCGCGGCGGAAGAGGCATTGAGCACTCGGAAGCTCGTCGAGCGGGCAAAGGAGATACTGGCCCAGGAAGCGAACATGTCTCCGGCTGAGGCGTACCGGCTCATCCAGAAGCAGAGCATGGATTCCCGCAAATCCATGCGCGATATCGCCGAGGCGATTATCCTCGCGCGCGAGATGCGAGACAGGCATAAGGGTAGTGTCAAATAAATTGTGTAAATTGGGTTAAAGGTTTTTCTTGCCATTTGGA
>CAZDUF010000018.1:2242-16517 GCA_964508555.1 uncultured Planctomycetales bacterium | reverse complement strand
AGAGCCTCACAACGCTTGCCGAAGGAACTTCCGTGTATCTCTACGCGCCGCTGGTCGCTGGCCGCAAGGGAGAGTATCGTGAATTGTTCACCCAGATGCAAAAGGGAGGCTTCATCAGGGCGCGTGTCGATGGAGTCATCTATGATCTTCCCGCGAAGATCAAATTGGCAAAATACCGCGTGCATCATATCGATGCCGTGGTCGACCGTCTGGTCATGCGTCCCGGTATCGAGAAGCGCTTGAACGATTCGGTCGAGACAGCGCTCAAAACCGGCAGGGGCGTTATGCACGCCGGGATTGACCCTTCGCCGCGTACTGCCGGCTCACCGGGGGCGGCCCGGCAGATGAAGCATGAGCGCGAATTGACATTAAGCGAGCACTACGCGTGCGCGCACTGCGGCATCAATTATACCGAAGTGGAACCGCGCAATTTCTCCTTCAACTCTCCCTACGGCGCCTGCCCCGAATGTAACGGCCTGGGCACGAAACTGGAATTCGATCCCGATCTGGTCGTTCCCGATCCGGAAAAATCGCTCAACGCAGGAGCGCTCGCTCCGTGGAAAAGAGGCGGCAGGGGATACATCCTGTATTACCGGTGGCTGCTCAGAGAACTTGCGTCCGCGATGGGCTTTGACCTGGATACCCCGTTTGCCCGGCTTCCCAAGCACATCCGCCAGGCGATTCTCTACGGCACGCACGTTGAGGCAGGCGGCAAACCCTTTGAAGGCGTCATCCCCCACTTGGAAAGGCTCTTCAGGGATACCGACAGCGATTATCTGAAAGAAGAGATCTCGCGTTTCATGTCGAGTCTTGACTGTCCCTCATGCAAGGGGGCGCGTTTGCGCAAGGAAAGTCTCGCGGTCAGGATTAACGGCAAAAATATCCGCGACGTGGTGCTTTTGTCCATCAAAGACGCGCACGGATTCTTTTCATCGCTCGACCTGGGAGAGCTCAAGAACCGGATCGCAAGCCAGGTCCTCAAGGAGATCCGCCAGAAGCTGCAATTCTGCATCGATGTCGGCCTGGATTATCTCACGCTCGACAGGAAAAGCTCGACGCTCTCGGGAGGAGAGGCCCAGCGGATCAGGCTGGCCACGCAGGTCGGTTCGGGGCTGGTCGGCGTTCTGTATATCCTCGATGAACCCAGCATCGGACTCCACCAGCGCGACAATGAGAAACTTCTCGCGACGCTTGCGTCGCTGCGCGATTTGGGGAATACTCTCGTGGTCGTGGAACACGACGAAGAGACGATCCGCAGAGCGGATTACGTGGTTGACCTCGGACCGGGCGCGGGGCGTAACGGCGGCCAGATCGTGTTCGCGGGCGGGCGGGATGCGCTCCTGCAAGATGAGCATTCCTTGACCGCGCGCTATCTGCGCGGCGAGATCTCGATCCCGGTGCCGCAGCGCCGTTCCTGGAGGGACAAGCCGTGTCTGGAGGTTACAGGCTGCCGGGAACATAATCTTAAAAATATCGATGTGTGTTTCCCGCTGTCCACCTTTATCTGTGTTACCGGAGTATCAGGTTCGGGTAAGTCGACGCTCATCGAAGACATCGTCTATCGCGGGCTTGCGCAGCGTTTATACGAGGCAAAGGAGAAACCCGGCAGGTTCCGGCAGCTGCGTGGCATCGAGCGCGTGGACAAGGTCATTGTCGTCGACCAGGCGCCGATCGGCAGAACTCCCCGCTCAAACCCGGCGACGTATACAAAAGTATACGATCATATCCGCGCGCTTTTCAGCCAGCTCCCCGAATCGAAACAGCGGGGGTATAAGCCCGGAAGGTTTTCCTTTAACGTCAAAGGCGGCAGGTGCGAAGCCTGCGACGGAGACGGCATCAAGAAGATCGAGATGCATTTTCTCCCCGATGTCTACGTCAAATGCGACGTGTGCGGCGGCGCGCGTTTCAACGAAGCGACACTGGAGGTCCGCTATAAGGGAAAATCCATCGCCGAGGTGCTTGATATGACGGTTGAGGAGGGGCTGGAACTCTTTGCCGCTGTTCCCGCGATCAAGAACGCCCTGACGTACCTCTACGACGTCGGGCTCGGGTATATCCAGCTTGGTCAGCCCGCAACGACGCTGTCGGGAGGAGAGGCGCAGCGCATCAAGCTTTCAGCGGAACTGGCAAAGCGCTCGACAGGCAAGACCCTGTATATCCTCGATGAGCCCACGACCGGCCTGCACTTCGCCGATGTCGACAAGCTTCTCGGCGTCCTGCAACGGCTGGTGGACCGGCAGAACACGGTCATCGTGATAGAGCACAATCTCGATGTCGTCAAATCCGCCGATTACGTCATCGATCTCGGACCGGAAGGCGGCGATAAGGGCGGAGAGGTTGTTGCCTGCGGGAGCCCGGAGGAGATCGCGGCAGCGCCGCTGTCGCATACCGGGCGTTTCCTGAAGAAGGTATTGCGCGCAGGGTAGGCGCATGGTATATTCTATACTCGGGTGAGACACCGCACCATACATCCGTGAGAGGAAAGAGCATCGTGGTATATCGTCGTGCAATAATCCGCAGTATATGCGCTGGGCTTATAGTATCCGCAGTCATATTCCCATCCCGCCGGGCATTCTGCGAGGATATCCGGACCGAACAAGGGGCATTCGAAGCGGCCCGCGAAACGTTCAAGGCCGGTTCCTACGAGCAGGCAGCGAATCTCCTTGACCGTTTCATCCAGACCTATCCCGGCTCCCCGTCAGTACCGCAGGCACGCCTGTTGATCGGGCAGACATTCTTTCACCGCCACAAATATCTTGAAGCGCTTGATTATTTCGAGGGATTGCGCGACCTGCCCGGGTACGCCGGATACGACGACGCGATTCTGTACTGGCTTGCCGAGATACATTTCAAGGCGAATAACTTCGCGCGCGCGTCACAGTTGTACCGCGAGATCGTGGACCGGCATCCGAATTCAGCATACGCGCTCGATTCCCGTTATTCGCTGGGATGGACGTTATGTTCGCTGGGAAAGTACGCCGAGGCTCTGCAGCAGCTGCAGGTGCTTGAAGAGTCCGGCGTCCGTTCGTCATTTGCCACTGACACGCCGCTCAAAATCGCCGAGTGCCTGTATTATCTCAAAGAGTATCAGGGATTAAAGACCCGCGTCGCGGGGCTCCTGCGCAGGTATACGGATGACCCGGTCCGTCAGGCGTATCTCTATTTCTATCTGGCAGAGGCTGAATTCTACACGGATAATTTTCCTTCGGCCTGCGCCGCGTATGCAGATGCCGCCCGTGTCACCCGGGATCCGCGCCTGCGGGCGCTGGCGCAGCTCGGAGAGGCGTGGTCGCGCATCAAGATGAAGGAGTATCTGCAGGCGCAGGTAGTCGCAGATACCATTGTCTCTTCAGATCTCGAGAAGGCGAATCAGGATATACTGCTTTTGGCAAAGGCTGTTATCAATACCGGTTTAGGCAGGACTCAAGAAGCCCAGGACATGTACGCGCGTGTTGCCGGAGAAGCAGCGGATCCTGTGATAGCGGCGCACGGCGCGTTGGGACACGCGGAGGTATTGTATGAAAAAGGAGAGTATACGGCGGCCGCGGCAGGATACGAGCTGGCATTGAGCAGGGCAGGCGGAACGCCGGACAGCGCTGGCATCAGGGACAGTATTCTCAACGGGCTTGCCTGGACGCGGCTGCGCCAGGGCGATTACCGCGCGGCGCTCGAAGAATTCGAGAAGATCGCGCGCGATGCCCGCGATCCGGAAGTGCAAGCCGCGGCACTGTGTCAGGTCGCGGACGCCTACCAGGATACGGGTGATTTCGACCGCGCGCAGAAGATATACGAAAAGATCGTACTCGAGCATCCCAAGAGCGCATATCTCGATTACGCGCGCTACCGGCAGGGAATTCTCCTGCTCAGGAAGGGGGATGCCGCCAAGGCCGCGGATAGTTTCAACAGTCTGATTCGTGACGTGCCCGGATCAGAGCTTGTCGATGAAGCGGTGTACTCTCTGGGATTGGCGTATTTTCAGCAGTCGGCGTATCAGGAGGCTTCTGATGCGCTCGGAGGATTCAGGGATACGTTCACGAAGAGTCCGTTCCGCGCCCAGGCGCTGTACCTCCTGGGCGTCAGCCTGCGGAACGTCAAGCGATACGAGGAAGCGCTCGATGTTTTCTCCACCATCGTCGCGGAGTACGAGTCTGACAGGAATCTCTGTTTAAAAGCGGAGTATCAGATCGCGGATTGCTATTACCGGGGTTCCGACGAGAAGCAGGCCCTGGCGATGTTCAAGCGCCTGCGCGCGAAGTATCCCGATACCTCGCTGACCGCGGATATCATCTGGTGGCTCGGTGACTATTATTTCCGTATCGGTAAACCTGATATCGCCTGCCGGTATTTTACCGCGCTGATCGACGATTTTCCTGCCAGCGCTCTGGCTGTCGAGGCGCATTACGCGCTGGCGGTAAGTCTGGAAGAGGAGTCGCTGCATCAGGAGGCAATCGACCATTTCAAACGGGTGATCCAGGCGGGGCCGTCGCAGATCGCGGCAAAATCCGTGGCTGCGATCGGAGAGATATACGCAAAAAAAAGCCGCTTTGTCGAGGCCGCGGCGTTCATGTCTCAACACATGGATGCGGTGCCTTCCGAAGAAAAGGCGAATATGCATTTTGCCATAGCCGGGCACCTTGAATCGGGTAAGAGAATGGAGGAGGCTGTCGAGGAATATCTGAAGGCCGCGTATCTGTTCCCGGAGCAGAAGGATACCGCGGTGAAATCGTATTTCCGCGCCGCGCGCATCTATGAAAGCGTCGAGAAATTTCCCGAGGCGGCTGTTTTGTACGACCGGCTTATCGGCCTCAATACCCCGGAAGCAAAGATCGCCCGCGAGCGCCTGGATGCGCTCTCAGCGCGCCTGCATCCTTCTGCCCCAAATCCCTAAAGATTTGTTTCACTTCCCACTCGCCACTATCCACTAGCCACTAACAACCCTTCAATTTTCTAAAATATATTGACATCTCCTTCTTCTCTTACTACAATGAATTCAAAGGAGGCGTCATGATAACAGAAATCGGCATTGTCGCGGGAGATATCTGGCATTATTTGGACCAGCACGGAGAGATAACCCTCACGGCGCTTGTCTCCGGTATCGATAAGCCCCGTGACACGGCGCTCATGAGCCTCGGATGGCTGGCCCGCGAAGGCCATGTCGTCGTAAATCCCGTGGAAGGAGATTATCGGATCTCTTTACGCAAAAATGGGTAGGTTTTGCGCGATAGACACTGGAGGATGGCCCGTGTGTACCATAAGGCCATCCTTTTTTTTGCGCCGGCGCACGATACGAGTATGTGTGCTGGTCTCTCAAATCGTGTTTCGTAGAGAAAGCTGTTGACATAGATATATTTTAATGTTGTAATGTACAAAAGAATAAAATACTGCAGGCTTCATAACAGGCGGTCGGGCGGTAAGCGCAGGCTGATGCACGCGGAGGAGCTGGCGGATTATCTGGAACCGAAAGAGTTGAATATATATACGTGGTTGCTTCAGATGAAGTTGCGGGGTGTTAAAGCAGGAGGGGTGTGGAAGTTTGACAGGAAGGAGATAGACAGCTGGCTCAGGCAGTAACAGTGTGACATCTCGGGAGACAGTTCTCAAACAGAGCCGCGTCCGGGAACGATAATTTTCACCCGGAGAAAGAGAACGGATGAAGCATCTAGGCATATATCTCGGACCGAAAGTCATTACCCTTGTCGAGACCAAAGACAAGCGTGTCACCAATGTCGCGGAATTACCCCAGACCATTCTCTCGACGGGAGACCTGGAAGAAAAAGTTCCCGCTGAAATAAAACTCGCCGAAAGCATCTCCTTCTTCAGGAACGAGCTCACCAAGAATAACATAGAAGCAAAGGAAGCAACGCTTTGTCTGCCCGGGCAGGACATGTTCGTGCGTTCGTTCGAAATGCCTGCCATGTCGCAGGACGAGCTCCAGAACGCCATCAAGTTTGAGGCGGAAAAATACATCCCTTTCAAGACGGAGAATCTCATCTCCGATTTTCAGGCGCGTTTTGAACGCGCATCCAAGACCAATCTCATCCTTTTCGTCGGTCTCAAGAAAGAAACGCTCGACAGGTATCTTTCGGTCCTGACACAGCTCAACATCAAGGTTACCGGCATCGAATACGCTGGTTTCAGCATCCTGCGCAGCCTGCAGCAGGTGCATACGAACACCCGCGGCGTGTTCGGCGTGCTCATCCTCGATATGAAGGGGGAGGATGAGGTTAATTTCCTGGTGCTGGAAAACGGATTCCCGCTGTTCAGCCGCGATTTTATTCTCGCTCCGGAAGAAGGGGCATCGGCGATCGCGCAGACAGGCGGTATCGCGGAGAAGCTCAAGACCGAGATACAGGTATCGCTGGATTATTACGAGCGCAAATACCCTACCAAACCAGTCAAGAAACTCATCCTTATCTCAAAGCCGGAATGCCGTCCTGATTGCGAGTTCATCGCGCGGGATCTCGGCTTCACGCTCCAGAGCGTGGATTTAAGCAGGCAGATCGGCGGCGCGTTCACCTACTCGACGAATGCCGTCAAGGCATTTGCCGCTGCTTCGTCGCCGGCAGTGAAACATCCGTTGAAGATCAATCTTCTCGCCGCTCAGGAAAGGGTGCGGGAATTGAGCATGGGCAAGGATAAGGATCGTCTCTACGGCATGGGCAGCGGTGCGCCCTTTTTTGAGGGTGTGACTGTCGATTCGCGCATGGTCGGTTTAGGAATCGCGTTGTGCGCGGGCGTTTTCCTCTACGGATTTTACCAGACCCAGCCGTTGAAAGACGAACTCGACAACATCCGCCGCGCCCGGCCGGCTGTGTCGACGGTAAGCGCAGAATCCACGTACGAAGAGTTATCCGCTATTGACAGCCAGTATACGCAGAAGCTGAACACCCTGAATGAACTAGTGAAGAAACAGTTGTATTTGATTGAACCTTTGAACGCGATCCCGAAACTTCTCCCGAAAGGCATGTGGCTGACCAGGTGCACGTATTCCAAAGACGAGAACCGCGGCGCTGAACTCATCCTGGACGGGACCGTGTATTTGGGAGATAACGCACGGGAGTTCGAGACTGTGTACCAGATGGTATCGAGCCTGAAGAGTTCCACCGAGATCAGCAAAAATTTTAAGAATATTTCCGTGTCTTCGGTTAACCGCAGTCAGCTGTATTCGATGGCTGTGACCGAGTTCAGTATTTCCTGTAAAAGCGGACAGACGAAATAACATGGATGCCTTAAAAGCGAAAAATAAAGCAGTTAATCTCATCGTGCTGTTCGCGGGAGTTATCGTTGCCCTGCAGCTCTATAAGGGCAATTTGAAAAAGATGGAGGCTTTGCGCCTGGAGCAGGAGAACGAAAAGAAGAAGAACGAGCTCTTAGCCCAGATCAGCGGACTGGAGGCAAAACTCGATACCTTCAAGAATACCCTTGCCCGTAAGGACGTGAATACCGTGATGAATGCTATTACCATGCTTGCGCAGGAGACGGGCTTGAAGATCATGTCATTCCGCCCGTCGATTGACCAGCCGTATGATGAGTATGTAAAATCGCCGTATTCCCTGGAGGTATCCGCGCCGGATTATCATGCTCTCGGCAGGTTCGTGAGCAGGGTGGAGAGTTCCCAGGATTTATATGTCGTCGACCGGATGAGCATCAGGCCGAGCACGATGGATTCAAAAGAGCTGGTCGCTGACGTTGTGCTGGCGACGGTGGCATTGGCGGAAAAATAAAGATGAAAAAGAGTTTTGTTTTCTTAACGGCAGCGTTGCTGTGCGCGGACGTTTTCACGCGCGCATTCGCTCTCCAGGGAGAGTTCAAGGCGATCAAGGCCCTTGAGTCCCAGGAGAAGGCGGACGCAAAACCTGCGATCCTGGACCGTCCGCAGTTTCAGTACACGTCGGGAGACCAGCGCGATCCGTTTCGCACCCTGATTATCAAGGATGAGAAGGCGGGAACCGTTCAGGTCGCTGCCGGCGTCGAAGAAAAGCCGCCGCAGATGACCGTGCAGGGTGTTATCTGGGGAGGCGTGATCCCTGTTGCGATCATCAACGACGAGATGGTGAAGGTAGGAGATACCACCAAGGACGGCGCGAAGATCACTTCCATCGAAAAAAAAGGCATCGGTTTTCTTTATAAAGACAAAAACTTCAACATTCCGTCACCGGCGCATAATGACCTACCGGCTCAGGAACTTTAAGGAGGCACACGCATGAAAACATTCAGAAATGTGTCAGGCATCTGCGCTCTATGTTGCTCATTGTGCCTGGGCATTCCGGGTGACGGTCAGGCGCAAGGCGCTGATGCTTCGTTCATGATGGATGCCGAGCCTGAGATTTCCATGGATTTTAAAGACGCTAATTTGAAGGATGTGCTCAAGGCATTTTCCGTCCAGTCCGGCATGAATTTTATCGCTGCCGGCGAGCTGAAAGAGAGGAAGGTTACCTTATATCTTGACAAGGTGCCCCTGGACAAGGCAATGGAAAAACTCTTTTCCGCGAATAACCTTGCGTATGAATTTGACCGGGATGCCAATATTTTCGTGGTGCGCGACCTGGGCGTGCCGGCCTTACGGCTGGTCACGAGAGTTTTTCCTCTTAAACACGCGACCGTGTCCACGTCGTCTCTGAAAGAAGAAGTACAACGCGTCATGTCAGGGTCTACGCAGGAAACCGTCGGGTCGACCGCAGAATCATCATCGAGCAGCGCCTCAGGCGGCAAATGGCAGGCAGAGGAGCGCGCAGGCATTACCACTGCGGTTAAGGCCCTGTTAAGTAAGAACGAACTGGGAGATCCGATTGGTTTTGTGATTGAGGATTATCGCACGAACAGCCTGATTGTTACCGATACACCGGCTCAGATCGAAGTTATTGCGGAGCTTATTGCTGCGCTTGACAAGCCTGCAGAGCAGGTGATGCTGGAGGTAGAGATGCTCGATGTGAGCAAGAACGCCGTGGATCGTCTCGGCATGAATTGGCCGGCGACGCTCCTTTCTCTGACGGTTTCGGGCAGCCGAGAGACATCTTTTCCCTTCGGCTCGATGGGTACTGACGGAGGCGGCCGCTCGCTTGACCCGGATGATAACGCTTTCGGAGGCGGGTGGGATTTCGGCTCCTGGGATGCGACCAGGTTTGGCCCGTCTATCCTGACCGTGATAGGCACCACGTTGACCCTTGATTTCCTGCGCAGCCAGACTGATACCAGATTTCTTGCGCGGCCGAAACTACTCACCCTGAACAATGAACCTGCTGAAATCCGCATCGCAACGAACGAAGCTATCGGTGTCAAAACAACGACCACAGATACCACGACTACCGCAGAACCGGAGCGCGCTGAGACAGGTGTCATCCTGCGGGTAACACCCCAGATAAATCCGGATACGGGTGAGATCACCATGTTTATCTACCCGAAAGTCGCCGAGGCAGTTGCAGGATCGACCTTCACTTCTGACGGCGATGAATTTCAGTATCGCGATCCTGAAGAAAGAAGTACCAAATCCGTGGTCAGGATCAGGGACGGCAATACAGTGGTTATCGGCGGTCTTATCCGTAACGAATATACCCTGCAGCAGAGCAAACTCCCGTTTTTCGGCGATCTTCCTGTTGTCGGATGGATATTTAAGCACAAAGGAGGCACAGCAACCGCTCCTGATAAGGACAAGCAGCGTGAGCTGCTTGTCTTTATCACGCCGCGTATCATACGCGACAACGATACTTCCCTGAATAAGCTCAGCCCTGACGTGCAGCCGATTGTCCCTGACCGGGAACAGACGATCCTGCAGGAGAACCGCCAGACGCTCATCGACTCAAGCCTCAACAGATTCGAGGGTTCGAAGAGCAGGTAAGCGAACTCTTTCTTCGTCTCCATGCCCAGAGAAAAATACCTACGCCTCGGCGAGTTCCTGGTAAAAGAGGGGCTTCTCACTCCCGATCAGCTTGAAAAAGCAATTAGCGTGCAGCGACAGGAGGGAGGCCGTCTCGGCGAGATCCTCGTCAAGCTCAACCTCATCAAAGAGGACCAGATGGTCGCGGTCCTCGGTAAACAGCTCAATATCCCGTATTTCTCCTTCGGCACCGGCATGCTCAAGCCTGCCGCGGACCAGGAGCTTGACACGCTCATCCCGCAGGAGTTTGCCATCAAGCATTCCGTATTGCCGCTGTCGCGTACCCTCAAATCCCTGACGATAGCGATGGCGGATCCTTTGGATTTAATCCTGATCGACAACCTGCGGAAGCTCACCACCTGCGAGATTAACCTCGTCATTGCCACCAAGTCCGATATCCAGAAGGCAATCGAGGATTTCTACGGCAAGTCTTCGATGTTCAGGGAAGCGGTTGAAGCAAGTTACGATCTTTCGGCTGCCGGCGGGGTTAAAATTGAAAGCGAGACCGAGCAGGAATTGTCCCTGGATAAACTTATTGCCAGGGCTGAAGAGGCGCCGGTTGTCAAGCTGGTAGATCTGGTTATCAGGCAGGCAATCGACGAGCGCGCATCGGATATCCATGTCGAGCCGTTTAAGGACAGGATATCGCTGCGTTACCGCATTGACGGGAAACTCTATGAGATTCCTCCTCCGGCAAAACACCTGCATCTGCCGATTGTCTCGCGCGTGAAGATCCTTGCCAAGCTCGATATCGCCGAGAAACGCCTGCCGCAGGACGGCGGGTTTCTGGTGCGTATCGAAGAGCGGCCGATCGATATCCGCGTTTCCTGCATCCCCACTATCTACGGAGAGAAGGTCGTGTTGCGTCTCCTGGATCGCAGCCAGGTGGCTTTGGATTTGGGACAGCTCGGGTATTCCTCAAAGCAGCTTGAGATTATCCGCAAGGTGATAACCATGCCGTACGGACTGATCTTTCTTACCGGGCCGACAGGAAGCGGAAAGACGACGACGCTCTATGCCATGCTTAACGAAATCAAGAACCCGACCAAGAATATTGTTACGGTGGAAGATCCTGTAGAATATAAGCTGGACGGCGTGAACCAGGTGCAGGTTAAGCCTGAGATCGGATTGACCTTTGCCGCGGCGCTCAGGAGTTTCCTGCGCCAGGACCCTGATGTCATGCTGGTGGGTGAGGTCAGGGATCTTGAAACCGGCCAGATCTGCATCCGCTCGGCGCTGACCGGTCATGTGGTGTTAAGTACCCTGCACACCAACGACGCGCCGTCGGCAGTGAGCCGTCTGATTGACATCGGCATCGAGCCGTTTATGCTCGCGCCGTCTTTATTGATGATTGTCGGACAGCGTCTTATCAGGAAACTCTGTCCGGATTGCAAAGAAGCCCAGGAGCCGGATCCCAAACATGCGACCGTCAAACTCAAGGCGGAATTGATTTATAAGCCGAAAGGCTGCGCGCATTGCAATAATACCGGTTATAAGGGGAGGATATGCGTTTCCGAGGTTTTGGTAGTCACCGACGATATCCGGGAGCTCATTAACCAGCGGGCTTCGTTCCAGAAAATCAGGGAAGCGGCAAAAGCCGGCGGCATGCAGACGCTTTACGACATTGCCATCAAGAAAGTCGAGGACGGAGTGACGTCTCTGGAAGAGGCTCTGTCCGCGACTATGGGAGTAGAATAATGCGCTATTATTACATTGCCCGGGACCAGGCCGGAACAAAGTCGAGCGGTTCCGAAGACGCGGTGAGCCAGGAAGACCTGGTCAGCCGGCTGCAGCAGAAAGGGCTGACTGTTTTAAGCATTACCCCTGAGCAGCGCACACAGGGGTTTGACGGTTCGGTTGCTGCCAAGTCGCGTTTTAAACCGAAGTATTACCGCATCACCAGCGACGACCTGACGCTTTTCTGCCGGCAGTTGTCCACGCTTCTCGGCGCGGGCGTCACTATCTTGAAGAGCCTTGAGATCATTTCCCAGCAGGTTTCAAGCCGTAAGCTCTTTCTGATCATCCGCGACCTGCAGAGGAATATGGAAGGGGGCTTTAGTTTCCACGAGGCAATGGCAAAGCATCCGACCGTATTCAGCGAGCTCTGGATTAATCTCGTAGAAAGCGGCGAGGCGTCGGGAAACCTTTCCATGGTGTTAAGCCGGCTTGCCGGCTACCTTGAGCGTAACGCCGCGTTCAGGCGCAAGGTCGTTTCGGCGCTCATCTATCCGGCAATTCTGGTTTTGGTCGGCATGGGAGCGCTTCTGTTTTTGACCATTAAGATCATTCCGACATTCGTTGAGATCTTCGACGGGTTTAACATTCAGCTGCCGTTATTGACGCGGATACTGGTCGCGATCAGCGCGTTTATACGTAAATTCATTTTACTTCTAGCAGGGGCCCTCGTGGCGGGATTCTTTTTGCTCAAGAATTATACCAAGACCAGGCAGGGAAGGAAGCAGTACGAGAAACTGCTCTTTAAGACGCCGGTGTTCGGAGAGTTCTTCCGCGTTCTCATTATCGAGAGGTTTACCTCGGAAATGTCGACATTGGTTGAAAGCGGCGTGCCCATTCTTTATTCTCTGGAGATTGCCGAGCATTCTGTCGGTAATGTTGTGCTGGGTGAGATTATCCGCAACATCAAGGAGGATGTCAGGGAGGGGAAACCTTTAAGCCATCCCCTGGAGCGTTCCGGTTTCTTCGATCCCATGGCAGTGCAGATGGTTACGATCGGCGAGGAGATCGGAGAGCTCTCCAATATGTTCAAGCGCCTGAACGCCTTTTATCAGGAGTATATCGATGTATTCTTGACGCGTTTTACCTCGATGTTCGAGCCGTTGATGCTTGTGTTTATGGGTGCGGTCATTGGTATCATGGTGGTGGGCATGTTTTTACCGATCTTTCAGATTACCCAGATACGGTAAGAGAAACCGTTTTCCGGGAAAGCCTTTTTTTCCGTGACAACGCGTTGAAACCGGGGAAAAAGAGTGGCATAGTATTGGGTAGGAAGTATCTTTTCGAAAGGAGGTGCTTCCCGAAGAAGAGAAGCCCTGACACGAACGCTACGGCAGGTGCAGTAATGGCGAGGTAACCAACAAGGAGGAGAAAATGAAACGCTGTAAAAGGAAAAGAGGGTTTACACTGCTTGAAATTATCATCGTGATCATCATTATCGGCGTGCTGGCAACGCTTGGGTTTACGCAGTACGGCAGGATGGTTGAGAGATCACGTGGTTCAGAAGCACGGGCTATCTGCGGGGATATTCGTAAGTTCGCGATGGCGCATTATATGGAAAACGGATCGCTTCAATCACCTGCATTTTCCGCAGCTTTAGCAAATATCGGAGCCAGCGGAGATCAGATCCCGAGCGCGTGCAGAACGTCGCACTACTTTCGGTATGGTATTGTGGTGACCGGTGCATCGTCTCTCACGATTACCGCAACACGATGTACTGCGGGTGGAAAGACTCCTGATAATGCTGCCGCGACGACGTATGTATTAACCAGTGATCTGGCAGCTGGTACGGATACTGTTGGAGGAACAGGCGGTTATTAATTACAAAGTGCATAGTTAAATCCCTTGCCGCCTCTTTTGAGCGTGGCGGCAAGGGATTTTTCTTAAGGACTGTCCTATGTTTCGGGAAATAAAGGGTTTTACCCTGATGGAAATGCTGATTGTCATTATCATTGTCGGCGTGCTTGCCACGCTTGCCATTGTCCAGTTTGGCAGCTATAAGGAGAACGCCCTGGACAGGGAGGCAAAATCGAATCTCAAGCTTATTCGAGCGGCAGAACGCGTCTATAGGATGGAGGCGACCAGCTATTATCCGTCCGCTGGCTCTGTCAACACTATCAGCTCAATTAATTCGAATCTTAAAGTTGATTTGAATGCCGCTGCTACCAGGAATTGGAATTATGCGGTGTGGTCAACCGGCTGCGCCAGGGCAACGCGTAACGGCGGGAACAACCGCAGTTTCTTCATCGCTATCAGCGATGCAGACGGAGAGCCGGATGCAGGGGCCGGGTGTCCGTAATTCGCGCAGCCAGCGTAGCAGTGCGCACCGGTTATTCCGACAAAATGCAAAAAAGGTGGCTGTCACGAAGTTCGTGACAGCCATTTTTTTGTTTCTCTCAAAGCTTTCACTTTCCTCCTGATTATGCTATACTATTTTTCCTTTTGGGGCAGTAGCTCAGTTGGGAGAGCGTCGCGTTCGCATCGCGAAGGCCGTGGGTTCGAATCCCATCTGCTCCACAAAATTTTCCCGACAAGGGAAAATTTTGTGGATGCCACTGCGAGCGTAGCCGAGCGACAAGCGAGGCAGCGAGCAGTGGCGCCACACCACTAAATCCCGACAAGGGAAAATTTTGTGGATGCCACTGCGAGCGTAGCCGAGCGACAAGC
>CAZDUF010000018.1:0-2142 GCA_964508555.1 uncultured Planctomycetales bacterium | reverse complement strand
GAGGCAGCGAGCAGTGGCGCCACACCACTCGATCCCGCCAAGTTCAACCCCCGGGGTTGAACTCACTTTCTCCCCGTGATACAATAATTCTATGTTGAAATTCTGCCGGCGGATTGTTTCCCCCGTCATTCTCATTGCCTTATGGGGCGCTTGTGCGCTACTCCATGCCGCGCCCGCGTTGAAAGAAGCGCTCTTTTACGACAAGGCCGATGAGAGGAGAGCGCAATGCAGGCTCTGTCCGCGTATGTGCCTGATTCCCGATGGCAAGCGCGGGTATTGCCAGGCGCGTGAGAATAGGGGTGGTACCCTTTACAGCCTTGTGTACGGCAGGCCGGTTGCGCTGCATGTCGATCCCATCGAGAAAAAACCGCTCTACCATGTCCTTCCCGGTACCACCTCGTTTTCTCTTGCCACTGCCGGTTGTAACATGAAATGTTCCTTCTGTCAGAATTGGGAGATATCCCAGGCAAGGCCGGAGGAGGTTAACACCCCGTATGTGGCTCCGGAAGAGCTCGTCGCACAGGCTCAGCAGGCGGGTTCCGCATCCATTGCGTACACGTATACCGAGCCGACGATATTCTACGAGTACATGCTTGAGACCGCGATGCTCGCCAGGGAAAAAGGTTTAAAGAACGTCATGCATTCAAACGGATACATCAACGAAGAGCCGCTGCGCAGGCTCGCCAAATACCTTGATGCCGCGAATATCGATTTGAAAGGCTGCAGCGACGAGTATTACGCGTCTCTTGCTCAGGGGAGTTTAGAGCCGGTGCTGCGTTCGCTTACAATCCTGAAGGAGGAGGGGGTGCATACGGAGATCACGAATCTGCTCGTGCCCGGCTATAACGATGACGCAGAGTCTGTTAAAAAACTCTGCGACTGGATCAGAGAAAATCTCGGGTCCGACGTGCCGCTGCATTTTTCCCGGTTCTTCCCGATGTACAAGCTCCTGAAGCTGCAGCCGACTCCGGTAGAATCCGTTGAAAGGGCAGTGCAGATTGCCCGCGCCGCGGGTTTGCGCTATGTGTACGTCGGCAATGTCGCCGGCCATACGGGAGAAGATACCGTGTGTCCGTTCTGCGGGGCGCTGCTCATTGACCGCAAGGGGAATTTCGTGGTTGAGAACAGGATTAACCAGGGGAGGTGTCCCTCATGCCACAAGAGCATCTGCGGTGTTTGGGAATGAAAGAGATTCGTACGCTGATCATGGCCTGCGTTGTGGTATGCTGTGCCTCGTTGTCGTGGGGGGATGAAATGATTAAAAAGCCGAATGTTGCAGGTTCTTTTTATCCGGGAAACGAGCGTGAACTGAGCACCTATGTGGATGAGATGCTGTCGTCTGCCGTGCCGGCAACTGAAGGCGGTTTAATTTCCGTTATCCTGGTGCCGCACGCGGGCTACGAATATTCGGGCAGCGTCGCTGCTCAAAGTTACGCGCGTATCAAGGGAAAACCGTACCGTACCGTGGTTGTAGTCGCTCCCAGCCACCATTTCCCGTTTGCCGGAGCGAGCGTCTGGAAGAGAGGCGCGTTTGAAACGCCGCTGGGCAGGGTTGCGGTTGATGAGGAGTTCGCGGCAAAGCTTCTCGGGAAAGACCGCGCGATCGTCGATGAACCCCGCGTGTTCGACAAGGAGCATGCCCTGGAAGTGCAGATCCCCTTTTTGCAGCGTTCGCTGGAATCGTTTCAGATTGTCCCCATTATCATGGGAGACTGTCCGCTCCAGGTATGCAGGAGCCTGGCACAGCTCATCAAAGATGCTATTGGCACGCGTGAGGATGTCCTCGTGGTGATTTCAACTGACCTGTATCACGGCAACGATTTTGAGGAGGCGCGCGTCGTTGACGGGAAAACCCTGGAAATGTTCGAACAGGGGAATCCGGATGCTTTGTACGATGCCCTCAGGAAAGATGAATGCCAGATGTGCGGCGGCATACCGGCAGTCATGGCGATGTATCTTGCTCCGCCTGAAAAATTCTCCTGGAAGCGACTCATGCACACCGACTCCGCGCAGGTGACTGGGAGGAAACAAAAAGGGACCTGGACTGTGGGTTATGCCAGTTATGTTGCGGTAAAAAAAGATACCGGTATGCTTTCTCGTGAGCAGCGCGCGCGTCTGCTCGAGCTTGCGCGATTGTCGATA
>CAZDUF010000017.1:8538-16661 GCA_964508555.1 uncultured Planctomycetales bacterium | reverse complement strand
CAGGGCAGGCCCTGCCGGCCCGCGCATCAATTTACACAAGATTCAGTATACTACCCTCAGGGTTTGATCCGGTTGACTTATATATACATACAGGATATAATAACGCCATAATGAGAGCGCGTGTCTTGACGAGGAGGGTGCGTATGCGTCAGTGTATAGCACTTGTATCTTGTCTGGTATTTTCGATGTGTTGCGTGTCCGGGTGTTCGGCGCAACCGAAGCCGCAATATGTTATTCTCAAGACCAGCGCCGGCGAGATTGAGCTTGAGCTGTATCCCGATGTCGCGCCCAAGGCGTGCGAAAACTTCATCGGTCTGGTGAAAGAGGGGTATTACAATGATACGATATTCCACCGGGTGATTCGGGATTTTATGATTCAGGGGGGCGATCCCAGCGGCACCGGACGGGGAGGAAAGACGATCTGGGGGAATAAACCCTTCAGGGACGAGATTGACGCCAGCGTGACGTTCGACCGCGAAGGCCTTTTGGCAATGGCGAACGCCGGACCGGATACAAACAAGAGCCAGTTTTTCATTACGACCGCTCCGACTCCGTGGTTAAACCGCAAACACACCATATTCGGCGAGGTCATCTCCGGATATGAGGTGGTCGAAGAGATCGAGCAGAGTGAAACCGACGGGCGCGACCGGCCCGTTGAGCCGGTACGGATCCTCGAAGCAGTCGTGAAATAAGGCCTATGCCGTTGGATGTCCAGAAGATGCTGCGGGACAAATATTACGCTGATCTGCGCAAAGCAGAGAGCGAGGCTCAACTGCATGAGGAGCTCCAGCAGAATCCCCTGCACATTAAACATGCCGCGCGCTTTTACGCCGATCCGCTGTTCTGGGAGCTTCTTCTGGCATTGTTTCTCGTCTCGCTGAAGGCATGGAAAGCAGGCAGATCCATGTTTTTCTGCCTCCTGATCGCGGGGATCGTTCTCATCTCGCCGTTCATCGGGACGCTCCTGTATTCTTTGTTCCTGAAATTCGACTATCCGTTCGATCTGGAAGTGGTGCGGCTGGTGACGGTCCTCCTGATCGCAGGCGCTTTTTATATCTCTATCGCATTGTCCCGATAGACTCGCTCGGCCGAAGGGCGCATGAACAAACTGTCCGATATCGTCAAGGACCTTTCCTACCATGTGCTCAGTACGGCTATATTCGCGGCGGCCGTCTATGCGGCGACGCGCTCGGCGGGATACGCGTGTATCGTGGTTATCGGCGGATTGTTGATCGATCTCGACCATCTGATCGATTATTTTCTGTACCTCGAGAAGTTCACGGTGCTGCATCTGGTGCGCGGGACGTTCATGAAATCGGGGAAAGTATATCTGTTTCTCCATTCATGGGAAATCATCGCTGCCGGGCTCCTGGCGAGCGTCCTGCTTGGCCGTTACGCTGCGTATCTATTTTTTGCGAGCCTTGCCATGCATCTGGGAATCGACAACGCCCAGCGCGGAGGCTTGAAATTTTATTTTCTTCTGTATCGGCTGAGCAAACGGTTCGACCTTCGGTTGATCGCGCCGGAATTCAGCAGGCGTTTCACGGGGTGTGATTCCAATGACGATCGAGACACTCAATAAAGATTTCGGGGAGTTGAAACAGGAATTGCGCGGCCTGCGCTTCGATCCGCTGCGCTGCGACGAGGACGCGGTTATGGAAGGCGTTGTCGCGGCCGGGGAGCGCGCAAAGCTTCATCTATGCCTGAAACGTTTTTTCGGAGGCGCGGTGAGTTCCCTTGACGGCGAACCCGAGGCGGTAACCGCGCTCATCGGCCGGTTCGGAGGGTTAATGTCCGGGCAAACCCTGTACTGCTGCCGGTCGGGCGAGAAATATATATGTGTGATGCTGTGGCCGTGGCAGGACGGAGAGCATACGACGGTGAAGGCGTTCTGGGGGTAAGAGCCGGATGTCAGATATCCTTTTTGATTTTAATAACATGTTCAGTTCTTCCGTGGGCAGTACGCACGGCGTCGAAGAGCGTGAAGTCGAGGCGTTGTCCGCAGCCTGCGAACAGGCGCACCGGCATCTGGAATCTGTCCTCGGCGACAGGAACACGCGCATCGCGCTCTCTCTGGAATGGACGCAACTGCCGCTGCAGGATGATACGACTCTTGCAGGAATCGAGTCGATGGCCCGCGCCGTCCGGGAGGGTTTTGACAACGTGCTTTTCCTGGGTATCGGCGGTTCGTATCTGGGTTTAAAGGCCGCCCAGGACGCCCTGGCACAACCATATTACAACGATTTCCCCGCAGTCCGCAGCGGGTACCCGCGCGTCTATTTCGAAGGGAATAATCTTGATCCCGATACATTGTCGACTCTTCTTGAGCGTCTTGATCCGAAGAAGACGTCGGTGGTCGTCATTTCCAAATCGGGAGAGACGACCGAGACCAAGGCTGCGTTTTGTACGGTGGCGAGCTGGCTCAAGGAGTCTGTCGGTCCCGTATACGGGAGACAGGTTTTTGCCGTTACTGATCCTTCAACGGGAAGCCTGCGCCGCATGGTGGATGAGGCTCAAGGAAGTGACGACCAGTCGTTCAGGAATCTGCCTCTTCTCGCCGGCGTGGGAGGGAGATTTTCCGAATTCAACATGGGCCTGCTGCATCTGGCTGTTATCGGCGTCAGCATCCGCGATGTCCTTGCCGGAGCGCGCGAGATGTCGCGCCGCTGTTTCGGGCCTGACGTGCGCCGTAACCCTGCGCTCATGTATGCGGCGCTGCACACGATCCTGTACCGTCAGAAAAACAAGCCCGTGGCCGTTCTGATGCCGTTCTCCGAGACCCTGCGCTCCACCGCCGACTGGTATATCCAGCTCCTTGCGGAGAGTCTGGGCAAGAAATTCGGCAGAACCATTCGCCGCGACGGTCCGACAGAGCGGTGGGAGCACGATACCGGCCGCGTTATGCACGTCGGCCGCACGCCTATCGCGACCCGCGGCACCAGCGACCTGCATTCCGTTCAGCAGAATCATGTCGAGGGAGAGAATAATAAAGTGATTACGTTCATCCGCGTCGAACGGTTCAGGAAAGAGTTGTCGGTGGGTCCGGACGGAGGGCTACTAGCCGGGAAGAAGTTCTCCGAACTGATGGGGATCGCGCAGGAGGCAACAGAATGGGCCCTGGTGCGCGAAGAGCGCCCGAACTGTACCATCCGCCTGCCGCAGGTCACCCCGGCGCACTGGGGAGGATTGCTGTATTTTTTCGAAATGGCGACTGCGTATGAGGGCGAATTGCTCGATGTCAACGCTTTTGACCAGCCGGGCGTGGAGGGCTATAAGCAGTATATGTATTACAAGCTGGGTAAAGAAGGATTACGCGATGATGTAACCAGAGAAATCAGGAATAATCCGCTGCGCAAGGACGAGAAGTACATTCTATAGGAGACCCTATGATCATACTTCCCTTTGTCTTTGAACCCGTTGTTTTTTTCAGCATGCTCATTCTCATGGTGGCGTGCGCCTACGCGGTGGTCGCCCTCTGGGTGCAGAAGGAACAGCAGATGATTCGTTCCAATGATGAGCTTATCAGGAAGATGAATCAGTCGTTCTCGGAGGTAGTGGCGAAATCGCAGGAAAGGGAAGAGGAGTACAAGAGAAAGATCGATGAGCTTCAGCGCATCCCGAAACAGGAACCCGCGTTGCAGCGCGAGCATGCGGCGCTGCGGGATGAAGTCGAGAAACTCAAAGAGGAAGTGCAGCGTTTGACGCAGGATCTCGGTTTAAAGGATAAATTATACGAGGGTTTGAAGGCGCAGTACGGAGAATTGTAAAAAAGCTCGGAACGACTCCTGGAACAGGTTGAGGACGAAAAAAGGTCGCAGCGTCTGATTTCGCAGAAACTCTGGGACATTACCAAGATCCGCGGCGACGTGTTGTAAGGGGAAGGATTTCCAGGCCAACCCTCAAACCTAAAGGATGGTTTGGAGTGGTCTTTCTGACCCAAACACCTGGCCATAAAGGATTGGCCGGTGTGGGCCTTTCTGGCCCCAAAAAATCCCGAACGAAAAGTCGGGATTTTTTGCAGGTGATAAGCCTGAAGCAGCTTTCGCTATCTTTGAGAACTCCTGCTGTATCACTGCAGTGTACCAATAGTATGCCACATTGTTCGTTGAAAAGCAAGGATACCGTGACACCGAGACACCGGGTCACTCAGAGGTTGGTGACCCGGTACACGGTGACCTGGTGGCTCGGTAACCCCTGCAATTTTTCTTAGCGCATTCATGACGAACCCCGCAACCATTCCCGCCCGCTACGTAAAAGGCGTCGGCCCCCGCCGGGCAGAATCCCTCGCAGCAAAAGATATTACCACCGTCGAAGATCTCCTGTATTTTTTCCCTTCCCGCTACGAAGACCGGACTAGTTTTGTGCCGCTCGCGAAGGTGCGCCCCGGAGAAGTCGTCACCGTGCGCGCGCAGGTACTGGCGCGCAACGTGCGCCGTTCCGTGCGGCGCAAGGGATTCAGCATCACGGAAGCTTCTCTCGGCGACGCAAGCGGCCGGATCATGTGCACGTGGTTCAATCAGCCGTATATCGCGTCATATCTGAGAGTCGGCTCCAGCGTGGTCGCGCACGGCAAGGTGCAGGTGTATAACGGCAGAATACAGTTTGTCTCTCCTGAGTTCGAGATTGTTTCCGATGATGACGGGAAAGCCAGCGACGATCGGGCGCCCTCACTCGATGTCGGCAGGATCGTGCCTGTCTATCCGCGCGTCCAGGGCATTTCCGGGCGCTCGATGCGCAAGTTTCTGTATAACGTCGTTTCCCTGTACGCGGCGCAGGTCCCGGACATCCTCCCTGAAGAGATCCGCGCATCCGGGCATCTTGCCGACGCCGCATACGCGTTACGCATGATCCATTTTCCCGAGAATGCCCTGGCTCAGGAACGCGCCTATGAGCGGCTGTCGTTCGAAGAATTTCTCCTTTTCCAGATACCCCTTGCGCTCAGGAAGCTTCGCCGTTCTTCCAAGAAAGGCATCGCGCACGAGCATGCGGACTCGGTCGGTGTTTTTCTCCGCCAACTTCCGTTTGCGCTCACCCCCGGACAGAAAAAAGCCCTTGAGGAAATCACAGCCGATATGATGAGTCCGAAGCCCATGCAGCGGCTGCTGCAGGGTGACGTGGGATCCGGAAAAACCGTGGTCGCAGCCTGCGCGGCTCTGATTGCCGTTGAGAACGGGTATCAGGCGGCGTTCATGGTGCCCACGGAAATCCTCGCGCAGCAGCATTATGCCGCATTGACCGCCCAGTTGCGAAGCGCGGTCAAGGCGCGGATATGTGTATTGACGGGGAGTCTGGCGGCCAAAGAAAAAGTTCTGCTCTGTCAGGGGATCGCCGCCGGGGAGTATGATATCGTGATCGGCACGCACGCGCTGTTGCAGGAGGATGTGCGTTTCAAACGCCTGAGCCTGGTGATTATCGACGAACAGCACAAGTTCGGAGTCGGGCAGCGCGCTCTGCTGCCGCAAAAGGGCGCGCATCCCGACGTCTTGATCATGACAGCGACTCCCATTCCGCGCACGCTTGCCATTACTCTCTACGGAGATCTCGATACCTCGGTCATTCTCGGGATGCCGCGGGGGAGGACGCCGCCGCTGACGATGCACGTGCCGCATGAGCGCCGGCATGAGGCCTATGCCTTGGTGCGCCGCGAAGCCGGGCACGGGAACCAGGCGTATATTATATATCCGGTGATAGAGGAGACTCCTGAGCGGGAGATCGCCGGCGCCCAGAATATGTTCCGGGAATTGTCGTCGGGTGAGTGCCGCGGATATCCCATGGGATTGATCCATGCGCGTCTGTCCGACGCGCGCCAGCAGAAGGTGATGCGGGATTTTGCCGCGGGGCGGATTAAGATTCTTGTCGCCACAACGATCCTCGAAGTGGGTATCGACGTTCCCGCGGCTACCTGCATGGTTATCGAGAATGCCGAGCGCTTCGGTTTGAGCCAGCTGCACCAGCTGCGCGGCCGTATCGGCCGGGGGGAGGCGCCGTCAGTGTGCGTGCTGGTGACGGATATGGATACCGAGGAGGCCCGGAAGCGCGTCCAGGCGATGGTGCAGTACACAGACGGTTTTCGTATCGCCGAAGAAGATTTGAAGATACGGGGTCCGGGACAGTTTTTCGGTTCCCGTCAGCACGGGTTGACCGAGCTGAGAGTGGGTAATCCGCTGGCACAGTTGCATCTGTTAAAAAAAGCGCGCGAAGAGGCGATACGCCTGGTATCAGGCGACCCGGCTCTGGGCGCTCCCGGTCATGCGGCTCTGCGCCAGAGACTGCTGCAGAGGTTTCCCGAATATGAAAAATTTCTTTCCGTGGGATAACCGCGTCCTGCTCGGCGGGATCATCGTGATCGCGGCGCTGGCGGTGTATCTGCCGTCGGCGACGAACGATTTTGTCTGGGACGATTACCATCTGATCGTTGAGAATAGCGCGATAAGGTCTCTTAGTTCGGTGCCGGCGCTCTTTACGCAGGATTACGGCCGCGGTTCGGGCCAGACCTATAATTTCTACCGTCCGCTGCAGATCGCCGCGTATACGCTGGTGTACCGTGCATGGGGACTCATTCCTGCCGCATACCGTCTGCTGAATATAACGGCGCACGCGCTTGCCGCCGGCATGCTTTTTGTCCTGCTCCTTTTGCTTCTGCGCGATCCTGCCGCGGCGTTCTGGCCGGCGCTGGTGTTTGCGGTCCATCCGGTAAACTCCGAAGCGGTATACTACATTTCTTGTCTCGCCGACTGTCTCTGCGCGTTTTTCGTGCTTGTCTCATGTATCCTGTACACGAAGGCCCTCGATGAACGGCCGAGCGCGCCGCGGTTCCTGCTCGTCGCCGGTTTCATCGTTTCGTCTCTGGCCGCTCTTTTGAGCAAGGAACTCGGTACGGTCATTCCCGTTCTGCTGGCGGGATATCATTGGATATTCCGCAGACGGCCGCGTACGGATTTGTCAATATCCCTGATCGCGGTGTTCATTGTGTACGGAGCGGCGCGCATGGCGTCGGTAGAGATGTTCGACGAGAAAGGCCTGTCCGTGCCGCTTCTCGCGCGGCGACTGCCGGGTTTTTTTGCCGCGGTCTTTGAGTACACGAGGCTGTATTTTCTTCCCGCAGGCCTGCACATGGATTACGGAAAGCATTTTTTTGCCTGGCTCGACGCGCGCGTTCTGGCGGGAATCATAGTCGCGGCGCTGTGCGCGCGGTATCTGGCAGGCCGGCCGAGAGCGACGCTTGCGGCCGTCGGCGCCGGCGTGTACGCCGTCGGTCTGGTTTTCCACGCGAACCTGGTCGTGTATCTGAACCAGTCCTACATGATGGAACACTGGTTCTATCTCTCTTCGATGGGCGCATCCTGCGTGCTCGTCTACTGGATGCGCATGCTGAGGCCGAAAGTCCTTGCAACGGGGCTGTGTGCGCTGATGAGTGTCGTCTTCGCCGGGCTGACCATCAGGCAGGGGTATTTCTGGAAGGACGAGCAGCGTCTCTACGAGCGGTCGCTCCAGTTTACCCCGGATAATTTCCGGGTACTCAACAATTTATGCACGGTATATTGCGACAAGGGTGAGTATGCCCTGGCGGTGCGCACGTGCGCCAGGGCGCTGGATATCATCCCGGGGTCGCCGGTTGCGCTTTCCAACCTGGCGAATGCGCTTTTCAGGCAGGGAGACGTTCAGGAAGCCGTCAGCATCTTAGAGACACTCAAGCAGCAGGGAAAGGCGTCCGGCCGCATGATGAAAAATCTCGGATACATGCGCGGCCGTATGGAATCAGGAGTCGCGCGATGAGGGTGACTGCCGGTGCGTACCGGGGCAGGGTGGTGAAGGTCCCGCCGCGGATACGGCCGACACAGGATATCGTCAAAAAGGCCTTGTTCAATATCCTGGGAGACGTCGCAGGTTGTTCTTTCCTTGAGTTATTCGCCGGTTCAGGAGCTGTCGGATTCGAGGCGCTGTCCCGCGGAGCCGGAACCGTTGTTTTCGTCGATTCCCGCTCTGAGTCGGTCAGCGCTATACAGGATACTATCCGTTTGTTCGCCGTCCGGGAACGCTGCCTGGTCATGCATCAGGATGCCGCGCGCGCCCTCCGCCTGTTAAGCGCTGCAGGTAAGAAGTTCGACATCGTTTTTCTGGAT
>CAZDUF010000017.1:0-8528 GCA_964508555.1 uncultured Planctomycetales bacterium | reverse complement strand
TATCACCGGGATGAGGCAAAAAATTGCTTGAAAACCATGGAGGCCTATGATATAGTAGCCCGCGCTGGTTTTGTGGTCATCCAGCATTCTCAAAAGGAAGTGCTTCCTGAAAAGACAGCCAATCTGACGGTTGTCAGGCAGAAGCGCTACGGTGAAACGGCGCTTTCAATTTATCAAGGACCATAACTTCAATATAGTCAGTCAGTTAGCGTGCACCAGGCTATATTGGATTTGTCGGTGTGTGCCTCGGCAGCCCTTCCAGGCGGCCAGGCGCAAGTTGGCCGGTTAGCTGGTAGCCGGATAGTAACCGGCGTACCAGCCAACCGGCATACTTATTTATGTGCCAGATAGCCATTTATCCGGGAACATTCGATCCTGTAACATTCGGGCATATAGATTTAGTCACAAGGGCACGGGAGATATTTTCGGAAGTAGTAGTAGCTGTTGCCGTAAATCCCCATAAAAACCCGTTGTTCTCGCTTGAAGAACGGCGCTCCATGCTGTTGGAGGCGACACGCGGCATCTCCGGCGTCAAGGTTGAAGCCTTTGACGGTTTGGTTGTGGACTACGCCAGGAAACAGGAGTCGCGCGTGCTCGTCAGGGGCGTGCGCATGTTGTCGGACTTCGAATATGAATTTCAGATGGCGCTGGCGAATCGCAAGCTGGCGAAGGATATCGAGACGATTTTTCTCATGCCTCATGAGTCGTACAGCTACATCTCGAGCCGGCTTTTGAAGGAAGCGGCTGCTCTGGGAGCCGATCTATCGGGGTTTGTGCCTGATTTTGTCGAGAAGGCGCTCAAACGCAAGTTGCGGGGCGCAGGGTGAGGATAGACGCGCGTCAGATTCCTCCCGAGGGGATGACGCTGCGGGTGGAAATACCTGCTCAGAAACTCGACCTGTCCACGGGTACCGTCGAGCTGCGCAAGCCGGTTAAGGTGACTGCCGCGTTTTCCAGGATCACCAACGCCGTGACCGTGGACATGACGATCGACGGGCATCTGGCGACGGCATGCAGCCGGTGTCTTGAGCCCATCGAACGGGATTTTCAGAAAAAGCTGAAGCTGAATTATCCGCTGGACAGGGATAATCCGATACTGCTGCTTGACGATGACATCCGTGAGGAGATTATTCTCGAGTATCCGCTGAACCCGCTGTGTTGCGCGGAGTGCAAGGGATTGTGTCCGCGCTGCGGAGCGAATCTGAACGCAGGCCCGTGCGGCTGCGAAAGTACGTGAAATGCGAATGTACTTTTACCTTTTTTAGGAGGAACTATGGCTCTACCGAAGAGACGACATTCGAAAACCCGCGGACGCAAACGCCGCACCCACTGGAAGCTTTCAAGCCCCGCGCTCTCGACGTGCCCGCAGTGTAAGCAGCCGAAACTTTCACATCAGGTGTGTTCGGTCTGCGGTACGTACGACGGTAAACAGGTGGTCGAGGTCAAAGTCAAGACCAAGAAAAAGAAGAAACAGTAAGCAACCACGGGATATCCCCTATGAGAATAGTTGTCGATGCAATGGGAGGTGATTTTGCTCCCCGGGTGGTCGTGGAAGGGACAATCGCTGCGGTCAAGGAATATGATGTCCATGTTGTCCTGGTCGGCAGGGAGGATGAAATCAAACCGCTGCTGGCCAAATCCGCCTATCGCGGCGACCGTATCAGCATCCATCACGCTCCCGACGTGATCGAGATGTCCGAGCACGCCGCAGCCAGTATCCGCAAGAAACGCAATTCCTCCATCGTCATCGGCGTCAATCTCGTCAAAGAGGGCAAAGGCGACGCGTTCTTTTCCGCCGGCAATACCGGTGCTGTTGTCTGCGCCGCGACTCTCGGGTTGGGGCTTCTGCCTGACATCGAGCGACCCGGGATCGCGATCGTCACGCCCACGCTCAAAGGTATATCCCTGATTATCGATGTCGGCGCGAACATCGATCCCAAACCCCGCCAGCTCCTGCAGTATGCGATTATGGGAGCGGCATACGCAGAACACATCCTGCACAAAAAGAATCCTACCGTCGGGTTGCTCAGCGTCGGCGAAGAGGAGATGAAGGGGACTGATTTCACCAAGGAGACGCACGATCTCCTGCAGAAAAGCCATCTCAATTTCATCGGGAACGTCGAAGGCAAGGATTTATTCTCGGGCACGAGCGATATCATCGTATGCGACGGTTTTGTGGGCAATGTCGCGCTGAAGGTTTCGGAGAGCGCGGTCGAGGCAATGATGGTGTTCATGAAACGCAATCTCCTGGGGAACCCGCTCGGCAAGCTCGGCCTGTTATTCCTGGCGCCGAGTTTAAAGCGGCTCAAAAAGGACCTCGACTACGCGGAATACGGCGGCGCGCCGCTTCTGGGTATTAACGGCGAGGTCATTATCGGGCATGGGCGGTCGAACATGCGCGCGATCAAGAACGCGATCAGGGTCGCGAAAGAAGAAGTTGAGCGTGACTTTACCAACAAGATTATTGACGCCATCAAGGCGTAACGTGCAAGGATGCGCATGAAACGAGTCGGGATCATCGGTGTCGGAGAGTATCTCCCGGAGAAGGTGTTGACGAACGCCGACCTGGAGCGCATGGTAGATACTTCCGATGAGTGGATCACCACGCGCACCGGTATCAGGGAACGCCGCATCGCCGCCAAAAATGAGGCATCAAGCGACTTAGCATACGAAGCCGCGAAAAAGGCTCTGAAGAGCGCGAATCTCGCGCCGGCCGACGTCGATCTGATAATCGTCGCCACGGTGACGCCCGATATGTGTTTTCCTTCTGTCGCGTGCCTGCTCCAGAATGCCATTGCCGCGCGGAAGGCAGCTTGTTTCGACGTGTCCGCCGCCTGCGCCGGGTTCGTCTACGCGTTGACCGCCGCCCAGCAGTTCATCGCCGCGGGAATGTATAAAAACGCCCTGGTCGTTGGCACTGAAGTGATGTCGAGCGTCACCGACTGGAAGGACCGCAACACCTGCGTCCTGTTCGGCGACGGCGCGGGTGCGGTCGTACTGGGGGAAGTACCCTCCGGAGGCATCCTTGCTTCCTATCTGGGCAGCGACGGATCAAAGGCAGATATCCTGCAGGTTCCCGCCGGCGGGTCGCGTAAACCGGCGAGCGTTCACACCATCGAGGCCAGACAGCATTACGTGAAGATGCAGGGAAACGAGCTCTTTAAGCTCGCCGTTACCATCATGGCCGATGCGGCTCAGGTCGCGTTGAAAAAGGCGGGCCTGGAATGTTCCGATATCGATCTGGTCATTCCGCACCAGGCGAATATCAGGATCATCATGGCCATGGCAAAGAAACTCAATCTTCCCCAAGAAAAGATTTTCCTGAATATCGAGCGGTACGGAAATATGTCGTCAGCTTCCACGGTGACAGCGCTCTGCGAGGCCGTGCAGGCAGGACGGATACGCAAAGGTGATATCGTGCTTCTCGACGCCTTCGGAGCGGGCCTGGTGTGGGGAGCGGTGGTTATTAAATGGTAAGTTCTGTGGGACGTAGGACGTCCGTTCGCCCCCTGTCAGGGGCTCACCACTGGGATGTGGGATGTGTCATATACGTATTGACGTCCCACGTCCAAGCGAGTACGCCTGCGGAGCAGGCGGCGAGCGGATATCCCACGTCCCACGGAACTCCCGTATAATAATCAATGGTCGGATATTTATTCGCAGGACAAGGCAGTCAGTACGTGGGCATGGGGAAGGATCTCTACGAGTCTTTCCCTGAAAGCCGCAGAATCTTTGACGCAGCGGACGCCGCACTCGGGTTTCCCTTATCCCGGTTATGTTTTGAAGGGCCGGAGACTGATTTACGCAAGACCGATAATTGCCAGCCGGCTATTGTGACGGTCAGTATTGCGGCGTGGGAAGCATTTAAGGTCACAAAGTCACCGGGTCACAAAGTCACAGGTACGCGCTCGTGCGCTGCACCCGGCCAAGTCGGAATGGCCGGTACGCGCTCGTGCGCTGCAGGGTTAAGCTTGGGAGAGTACTCGGCGTTGGTGGCGGCGGGAGCGATAGATTTTCAGGATGCGGTGCGGCTGGTACGCAGGCGCGGGGAATTCATGGAAGAGGCGGCAGGCCGGCGTCCGGGCGGGATGCTGTCGATTATCGGGTTGGATGTCATTGCGGTAAGGGATATCTGTTCACGGACCGGAATCGAAATAGCGAATCTTAATTGTCCGGGACAGACTGTTGTCTCAGGCAGTGTGGACGGTATCCGTCAGGCGCAGGCACTAGCCAAAGAAAAAGGCGCCAAACTTGCCGTCATCCTGGAAGTCAGCGGAGCGTTCCATTCTTCCTTTATGAAGGAGGCAGGTGACCGCTTGTCTGCCGAGCTTGAGAAGGTGAGATTCCATGCTGCAGCTATGCCTGTTGTGGCGAACGTAACCGCGGCCGTGGCTACTGATGCTGCCCTGATTAAAGAAAACCTCAGGAAACAGGTGTCCGGGAGCGTGCGCTGGGAAGATTCGATGCGCTTCATGCTGGAGCAGGGAATCAAAAAATACTATGAATTCGGGCCGGGTAAGGTGCTGAAGGGGCTCATGCGAAGGATTGATAGCGCTGTCGAGGTTGTTTCGATAGAGAAGAAAGAGGATATTCTTAATTGAGTGGCTAGCGGCGAGTGGCTCGACGAATCTAGCCATCAGCCACTAACCACACTAGCTACTGCTTTAAGGAGGTTTTATGCGCTTACTGGGGAAGGTTGCATTTATTACCGGCGGCGCCCGCGGAATCGGCAAGGCTATCGCTTTGGCATTCGCACGGGAGGGAGCGGATATCGCTCTGGGGGACGTCAATGCCGAGGAAATGCAGAAAACCGGCGCCGACATCGAGTCTCTCGGCAGGAAGTGTTTGTCTCTGGCTCTCGACGTGACAAAACCGGAAAGCGCCGAAGAAGCGGTGAACAAAATTCTTGACAAATATACAAAGGTTGATATATTAGTTAACAACGCAGGAATTACCAGGGACACGCTTCTCTTGCGCATGTCCGAAACAGACTGGGATGCAGTGCTTAACGTGAATTTGAAAGGGGCGTTTAACTGCCTCAAAGCCGCATCCCGGCCGATGATTAAAGCCCGCAACGGTCGAATTATCAACATAGCGTCAATTATCGGGATTATCGGAAACGCCGGCCAGGCGAATTACTCGGCTTCCAAAGCAGGCGTTATCGCTCTTACCAAGACAGCGGCAAAAGAATTAGCCTCCCGGGGAATCAACGTGAACGCAATTGCCCCGGGGTTCATACAGACCCACATGACGGATAAGCTGACTGCGGAGCAGAAGGAAAAAATGCTTGCTCTTGTTCCGCTCAACAGGATGGGCTCTCCTGAAGACGTCGCTTCTGTGTGTCTGTTTCTGGCATCGGAAGAGTCCGCGTACATCACGGGACAGACGATCGTGGTTGACGGCGGGATGGTCATGGCGTAAACCTTTCACGAGGAGGAAAATCATGGCAGTTCAGGAGAAAGTCAAGTCAATCATCGCGGAACAACTGGGAGTTAAGCCTGAAGAGGTCACGCCCGAAGCTTCGTTTGTCGACGATTTGGGTGCGGATTCCCTTGATACCGTCGAGCTTGTCATGGCGCTCGAGGAAGAGTTCGGTATCGAGATTCCGGATGAGGACGCGGAAAAGATCACCACCGTCGGTGATGCGGTGAAATACATAGAAGACAAAACCGGTAATAAATAGCAGGATATGCCGGTTGCCCAAAAGACATATCAGATTACCCCGCCGATAACGCAAGCGGCGGGGTAATTTTATTCTATGCAAGAACATACGGTCGTTATTACAGGATTAGGGGTCATTTCTCCGGTCGGCAACGATGTCGCCTCCTTCTGGAAGTCTCTTACGGAAGGAATAAGCGGCGTGGGTCCGCTCAAGACATTTGATTGTTCCGATTTTGATTCGAGAATCGCCGGAGAAGTCAAAGGTTTTGACCCCGCCGCTTACGGCATGAGTTCGAAAGACACCAAACGCATGGATAAATTCGTGCAGTACGCCATTGCGGCGTCGACGCAGGCCGTGCGGGACGCGGGGCTTGATCTTGAAGGCGAGGACAAACACCGTATCGGCGTGCTCATCGGATCCGGTATCGGCAGCCTGAAAGTGATCGAAGACGGGTACAAGTCGTATCTGGAGAAGGGGGCAAGTCGTATCACGCCGTTTCTCATTCCCATGCTTATCGTGAACGAGGCCAGCGGTCATGTAGCTATTACTTTCGGTTTCAAGGGGCCCAACTCCTGCGTTGCCACAGCCTGCGCAACCGGTTCCCATGCCATCGGAGACGCCTTCAAGATTATCGAACGCGGCGATGCCGATGTGATGGTAGCGGGCGGCACGGAAAGCTGTATTACCTATATGGGGGTCGGCGGCTTTTGCGCGTTGAAGAGTCTCTCCACCCGCAACGACGCCCCCGAGAAGGCGAGTCGTCCTTTCGACGCCGAGCGCGACGGGTTTGTCATGTCCGAGGGCTGCGGTGTTGTGATACTGGAATCCCTGGAACACGCCAGAAAGCGCAATGCCAGGATCTACGGTCAGATAAGCGGATACGGCATGACCTGTGACGCCTACCATATCACCGCTCCCGATCCGGACGGCGAGGGAGGCATGCGGGCGATGCAGCTGGCGCTTAAAGACGCCGGTATCAACCCTGACGAGGTGGGCTATATCAACGCGCACGGGACCTCGACGAAATTGAACGATAAAATTGAAACGCTCGCCATAAAACGCGCCCTGGGAGATCATGCCCGCTCGGTGATGGTATCGTCCACGAAATCCATGACTGGTCACCTGCTCGGAGCCGCCGGCGGCGTTGAGTTCATCGCCTGCTGTCTCACGCTCGAGCACGGCGTCGTCCCGCCTACGATCAATTATGAGCATCCCGATCCCGAATGCGATCTCGATTATGTCCCGAATACAGCCAGGGAAAAAAAGATCGCGGTCTGCATGTCGAACTCTCTCGGTTTCGGAGGCCATAATGCCACGCTGGTTGTTAGAAAATTCAAAGGGTAGTAGAGCCACTCGCCACTGATTTTCATGGGTTACACATTAGCAGAAAAAATACTTCTCGCCCATACCGACCTCAAGAGCATGAAGCCAGGTGATTTCATTGAGGCGTCTGTCGATTTGGCGCTCGGTAATGACATTACCGCGCCTCTGGCGATCGAAGAATTCCGCAAATCCGGCGCAGCGAAGGTCTTTTCTAGCAGGAAAATAGTTCTAGTGCCGGATCATTTTGCGCCTGCGAAAGATCAGCGCAGCGCCAATCAGTGCAAGATCCTGGCAGATTTCGCGAAGGAACAGAAGATCAGGAATTATTTCGAAGTCGGGTGCATGGGAATCGAGCATGCGCTCCTGCCGGAGCAGAAGATCGTCCTTCCGGGAGATCTGGTTATCGGCGCCGATTCTCATACCTGTACCTACGGGGCGCTCGGCGCGTACGCAAGCGGCGTCGGATCCACAGATCTTGCGCGCGCATTCATAGACGGGAAATGTTGGTTCAAGGTCCCGGCAAGCTACAAATTCGTTTATCGCGGCAAACTGGCTCCGTGGGTTGGGGGCAAAGATCTGATACTTTTTACCATCGGTTCGATCGGCGTCGACGGAGCGTTGTACAAGGCGATGGAGTTCACCGGCCCCGTGATCAGCGCGCTTTCCATGGATGACCGTTTTTCCATGTCAAACATGGCGATCGAGGCAGGCGCCCGCGTCGGTCTGATCGCGCCGGATGCCAAGACGCTCGCGTATTGCCGGCCTTCACCGCGAACGTTTGTTTCGTATCGCAGCGATCCCGATGCCGTTTATGAGAAGGAATTCAACTGGGATGTTTCCGGGCTCGAACCGCAGGTTGCCTGTCCCCATCTGCCCAGTAATGTCAAGCCGGCGTCACAGCTCGGTGATGTCAAGCTCGACCAGGTGGTTATCGGGTCATGCACGAACGGCAGGATCAGCGATCTGCGTGTTGCCGCGAAGGTGCTGAAGGGAAAGAAAGTCGCACCGGGAGTGCGCCTGATTGTCATTCCCGCGACGCAGAAGATATATCTGGAAGCCGTCACAGAGGGGCTTGCCGATATCTTTGTTTCGGCGGGCGGGATTTTCTCGACACCGACCTGCGGGCCGTGTCTGGGAGGCCACGTCGGCATATTGACGGAAGGCGAGACGTGCCTGGCGACCACCAACCGCAATTTTCTCGGCAGGATGGGGAGTCCCAAGTCCCGGGTTTATCTTTCTAATCCCGCAGTTGCGGCGGCATCTGCGGTCACGGGCAGGATCACGCACCCGAAAGAGATCGTCAGAAAGGGTTAGCGGGTTACCGGGTTCGCGAGTTCGCGGGTTTGAACCCGCAAACCCGTAAACCCGCGAACCCGCAAACATGCAATGATTATCAAAGGTAAAGTACATAAACTCGGCGACGATATTAATACCGACGATATTATTTCGGCGAAATATCTCGTGTCGACGGACGCGCGCGAACTCGGTTCGCATTGCATGGAAGCGATACGGCCGGGGTTTGCTGAAAGAGTGTCTCCCGGCG
>CAZDUF010000016.1:0-17556 GCA_964508555.1 uncultured Planctomycetales bacterium | reverse complement strand
GGGCCAGCGCCGCCTTCGGGTTCTCGATCTGAATCGTATACAGGGGAATTTCCCCGAGCAGACAAAATCCAGCGAATCCCTCCTGTTTCGCCATGCCGAGGAATAAACCGTTCATGCCGCTGATCTGCCCCTCAGTGAGAGCATTCAGCTGAGGATGTCTGAATTCGTTTTTCACCTCCTCCGACGTTGCCGCAATCCAGATGCCCGGCTGCTGCAGATGATCGATAGGCTGCGGTAAAGACGCAAGCGATATCACGTACTCGACCGCATGGTGCCTGGCAAGTTCAAGGATCCGGTGCGCATACTCGTCGGCATCGGCAAGGTCCGGCTGCGCATTACTCAAGAAAAAGATCAGGTCGTGCGCGTCTGACCCGCGTTTACGCGCTTCCGGGTGTTTCCAGTAATAAAACATACTCTGCGGAAGCGCGGGGACGTCGAGAATCCCCTCCTTCACCGTGCTGCCCGTGAGATAGAAAAACTCTTCCGGCGGGATCTCCGCAAAAGGTTCCGCGCCGAGCTTCTCGACCATATACGCGACTGCCTTAAACGCCACTTCTCCCATGCCCGGCCACGCAGCAATCAGATACGGCTTCCTGAGCCGCGGCCTTTTCAACATCCGCACCTGGTCCATACCTAGACTCCTTCGAACGTAAACCCCGTCAAAAATTCCTCGAGGATGTGCGCCCCCTTCCCGATATCGGGTATGCGCGCGAATTCATCGGTCACATGCGCCTTACCGCGCGCACCGAATCCGGTCGCTACCGCGGGTATCCCGCGATGCTGGAAAAAAGTTATGACTGTCGCCCCTTCTGAACCGGCGCATCTGCCGGACATCCCTGCGCGCTTCATCGCCTGACGCAGCACGCGAACCAGGGGATGCCGCACAGAGATCTCATACGGTTCCTGCACGCTCGCCGCCTCAAAACGCACGGGACATGCCGCCGAGCGCGCGATGATGCGCTTGACGCGCGCCAGGAGATCGCTGCCCCGCTCCCCGGGAAGGAAGCGGATATCCATCTCGACTTCGCACCAATCCGCGACGATATTGACCTTGTCGCCGCCCCTGATGGTCCCGGTATTGACGGTTGCCGGCCGCAGATATGCATGCCGCCCCGTACCGGCAATCGCCTGCTTCACCGCCCCAACCGCAGCCAGAGCCCTATCGATCGCGTTGATGCCAAGCCAGGGATAGGCGGCGTGCGCGCGTGTGCCGGCAAACCGTGTTTTCAGATGCATCAATCCCTTTTGCGCGACGATAATATCGAAATCATCGGCGTCGAGTACGAGCGCGGCGTCAACATCCAGCATCCCTTTTTTCAAAAGCGGTATCAACCCCAGCGCCGACCCTGTCTCTTCGTCAGCGGTTGCCGCAAACATGAGCCGGTACGGCAACCGTACCCGTTTCCGGGAAAGCCGGGCCATCGCAGCCAGCGCGCAGGCGAGGTTACATTTACAGTCGGTTGCTCCGAGACCGTAGAGCCTGGAGCCGCGGACGCGGCCAGCAAACGGAGGCACGCTCCATCCCTCTCCCGCCGGAACCGTATCCAGATGCGGGGTAATCAGCAGGCACCGGGGACCGGAGCCCATCGCCGCGATGATATTGTCCCGACCGCGCGCAAACGACACAATCCTGCTAGCGATGCCGGCACGCCTCAGATAATCCCGGCAGAAAAGGGCGATCTCCCGCTCCCTGCCGGGAGGATTGCTGGAATCGATCCTGATCAGCTTCCGCGTCAATTGCAGTACGTGCTCGTCTTTCATCCGTATTGTGATGTCCTAAAAAGCCCAGTTGATGCTCAAAGAAGCAGCCTCGGCGTCGAGAGCCTGCACTTCGGCGTTCAGCCATACAGACGACGCAAGGGAAACGTCGACACCGGCGATGAGGCCGACGCTTTCCGTCCCGTCGGACATTTTCCGTTTGCGATCACCCTCGACGCGGTGAATAAGATCAGTGCGCGACCAGCGCGTTCCCAGATACGGAGTCCACCTGCCTGCGGCATACGACACCAGCAGCGAATACTGCCAGTCATCGAGCACCGCCTTGTTGCTGACATCTCCTCCGGCGCCGGTACGCTCGGTCCGGGGGTGCACGCTGATATGCTGGAATCCAAACACCGCGTCGCACTTCTCGGAATCGAGCACCTTGATACGATATCCGTACCCGCCGGCGAATCCGGTGTCGTAATCGATCTCGTCGCTTCCCTGGGGGTGGTGTTTGATGTTGCCTGCGCCGCCTTTTAAATCAATGCTCAACCAATCAAAAATCCCGAACGACATGGTCAGAAACTGCTGGGAACTGCGCACCTCGCCGAACGTCCCCTCAAGGTCCCGGTCAGCGATGATATACGTCTCTAATCCGGCAACAAGCCGGTGCTTCCCCGGCATGCGGGTGCCGTAACACGGCGCTGCCGCGGCTCCGGCCGCGGCTGTGCCTATGGCATATGCCGCTATCCCCAGTGCCACTATCCATGCAATCGGTCTCATGCCTTCTCCTCCAGCGGACAGCCCCGGCAACGCGGGGCGGATTTACGACAATATTCCTTTGCCAGACGCACTAAAAGCGCATGGTATTCATTATACACAAGGACGTCCGGTTGTATAGATGACATGCACAATGCCTGTACCTCTTCGTACGAAGCATCGTCCGCGATCAATCCGTGCCGCGCGAAGACCCTTTTCGTATACGCATCGACGACAAATACCGGTTTCTGCAGGGCATAGAGCAGCATGGAATCGGCGGTTTCCTTGCCGATGCCTTTAACCCGCAGCAATTCCGCACGAAGATCGCCGGACGTACGCCGCGCCATCCGACGATGATCCGCTCCGTATGAACCGCAATAATAACGCAGGAATTCCCGCAGCCGGGAAGCTTTCACGTTGTAGTACCCGGCAGGCCTGATCAAACCGGCCAGCGTGTGCGCAGGCAGCTCGCGCATGGTGTGGGGGTTCAGCGCACCGGCCCGGCGTAAAATTGCGATTGTCTTCTCGACGTTCGCCCAGCTCGTGTTCTGGGTCAGGATCGCGCCGACCATCACTTCAAACGGCGTCCGGGCAGGCCACCAGCGCTGCCTCCCGAACTTCTTCAGCAGCACGGCATACCATCTGCGGAGCGTGCGTTGAGAGTTCTTCCCCCGCGTCATGGTCAGCGTTTTTTCTCGAGCACCACGGATTGTTTGACTTCCCTGGCGAGACGTTCGCAGGCGCGTTTAAAATCCGGGTATGCCGTAACCGGCACGTCGGCGCGCTTGAGCGAGAAAACCTGTCTGCAGCTTAACCCCTGTCCGGCGCGCACGTAATCAACCGAAAACGAAAACCATTCGTTGTCTTCCCTGACGTCTGCGGGGATATAGCGCACGGAGAATCCCGGAGGCAGATCGATATGAAACACGTTTTCTTTTGTGTCAAGCGCGCTAAACGACAGGGGATAGCGGCGCGTATCCTGCGCGGCGAGCGCGGCGTCAAAAAACGCAAGGCGCGGGCACAAACGCAAATCGCCTGCCGCGGTCAAATATTCCGGCCCGCGAAACTCATAGCGCAACACAATCGGGACGCGCAGATCGTCTAAATGCTTCACCTTCCAGGAAAGAAGCTTCCCCCCCACGGTAATCTCCTGCACCTTCCCCTGAAGTACCTGCTCGATAATCTCCGGCTGCGTATATAACAGCCAATACCGCTGCGCCTGATCATAGACGCCCGTTGTCTCGACGGTCTTGGTGCCCTGCACTGACTCGTCGCTCCCCAGCGCGATGCTCATCGACTGCCGAGCAACGTTCCCTGAGGCGGGAAGCATCGGGATACTCTCGATGCGATACCCATCACGCATGCACATCAGCACCTTCCTGCCCTGATCCTGCGCGGGAAGGTCTCCGAACGAACAGGTTTCGGCAGTCGGATCCATGTATACGGTTGTACCGCCGATCTCTGCCGCTGCGATACAGTGATTAAAGAGCATGGACGGGAACTCCGGATCCAGGTCGTAATAATCCCTGGTGGCAATGAGCACCGGCCACGCCTCGATACCCGCTTCGGCGAGCATCGTGACCAGGAGAATCGCCTGATCTTTGCAGTCGCCGTACTTATTCCTCAGGATGTCAGCGGCGTGATGCGGTTCATAGCCTGCCTGGCCGTATTCGACCGCGACATAGCGGATATCCCGGGCGCAGAATTCGTAGATCGCGCGCGCCTTTTCCTCCGGCCCCTTGGCCTGCGCAATGAGCTCACGAACCTGCGCGCAGATAGCGTCGTCCGCCGCCATCTTATCACGGGCAAGATTCCACCACCACGCGTATATCTCCTCCCAGGAAGCGAATGACGACAAAAGGATCGTGGGGTTGATTTCGCAATCCGGCGGCATCTGCGGTTCGGGAATGACCTGGGGAATGTTTTTCCACTGCCAGCGGTATATCTGCATTCCGTCCTTCTCTTCGCGCAAAGGATCCAGCGACGCAAAGGTATTATAGTGCGCGTTCAAATTTTTGAAACGGATGGTGCGGTCCAGCGGCGCGCTCACGGTAAAACGCGCGTCGAGAATCGGCTCCGACGACTGCAGCGGATATCCGATGACAAAATGCTTTTTGTCGATCAGTTCGTTATTGTGGACCTTAACCGCGTAATCGATAACCGCGCCGTCGACGACCTCGGGGAATGAAATGATGCGCGCGCGCGCGTTGCTGTACAGGGGGAAATTCATGTACTTGGACACATCGCGGATATGACGGCTTCCGACATCCACGACCGCGCCGTCGGGCTTGATCGTGCGGGCCCAGAGGACCTCAACGCGCTCGAACGTCGAATCGTAGGAAATTGCCGTTTCGGCAAAACTCTCCTTGCCCCGTTCGTTGAGGATCTTCACCGTATAGCGCAGCGTGCTGATTTCTGTCGCTTCGGGAGTGATCTCGATATGCTCATCGCACGAAAGTACCAGGGCGCCTGCCTGCGGATACGCCTCTTGCCCGGGCGCGGCATCGATGCGGCTGGCGAGTGCGGGATCCAGACGCGCAATATCCCCGCCTCCCTCGCGCCGGTCGATTGCGTCGATCCTCGCGCGCGCCTTGTCTACCCACGGCCCGGCCGTGATTACCGCATACTGCTTCAGGGCGCGCTCGTACAGGTTCAGTTTCTCCGCAGTCAGACCGTGGACATACCGGTACTCGTCATCGTCGCAGTCGTATTCGTCAAAGAATTTCAGTGCCTGCGCATATTCGCCGAGTGCGTACAGACACAGGGGCACAAATTTGCGCGCCTCCTCCGCTCCGGATGCGACAAATGCGTCGCGGGCCTCGTTGAATGCGCCGCGGCCGTAATAAAGAACTCCAAGCCGGTAGTACGCCTGGGCGGCGTTATCGTTGCGGCTGATGCTCGCGCGATACGCGTCAACAGCCTCCTGAAAATACCGCTCTGACAATGCCGCATATTTATCCGCGGGAGGGCTGGAGGGCGAGCACCCCGACAGTACCGCAGCGACAACACACACCACATACCGGAGGATCACTGTTCTTTTTCGCACGGAACCCTACTTTCTCGTCGCCGTATAATTCGGCGCACAGCGCACAGGGCGATACGATTGTTTCACCCGTGTCAGATGGGGAAGCCCGCAATCATCCATAATGTTGATGGTTTCGTACGAAGCAAGGTCTGCGCAGAAACGCTGGAAGATATACTGCGCCGACCCGGCCGCATCCGGGTCGGCAATTTCATAGAAGACACAAAATGTGCGTTCGCTCACCGGATACCCGAGAGTATATGCCAGCAGACGACCCTCGGCGCGCACGCACCTGCCTGTCCATGCAGACACGCCGATCTGTGCGATCGCCGCGGGTAAACAGCGCCGCATATCCTCGAGCATTCCCGTGAATACCGCATCCCGCGGCTTCTGCAGAAGCGCTGACCGCCAGCGGTCATAGAGGGAAAGACACTCCGCTGCGTCGTCGGGCGTCATATGACCGAACACGGGAGTACCGCCGCGAAGAAAAACGTTCACCGACCAGCGTTTTGATTTGTAGGCGTTGCCGCGCAGATGACTCAACGCGCTGCGGGAACACAGATACTCCCCGGTCTTGGAGGTGCACTCAAAGCCGGCCTGCTCGAAAAACGGCCGGTCTGATTCTTCGATATTCTCGATGCGCGAAGCGCGAGAGCCGCGGTTAGCCTCCTCCATCAGCATATATGCCTGTTCAAGGGCCTGCGGAGAAACTGATGCGCCTAATGGCGGCAGATAGAGAAAAATCCCAAGCTCATCCCTCAGAAAGACGCATAAATTCCCGGCCAGATGCGTCCAAAGAACAGCATATAGGCTCTGCCAGAGCGCAATATTCTCGAATGCGTACGCGCTCAATTCGTGCTCGCGCGATCTGAGCGCGCTCTCAAACATCGGTCTGTCTGCGGGACTGAGTTCGTTAAGCTGCATGCGGACCCGGGTGCGGCGACGCGTCAGACTTCTGTGGAGGGATGAGACGGGTCAATAAAAGCACTCCCGTGTATTCCTGCGCCAGATGGCTGTTGGCTTCTAAAAGACCCCGCCCCTGCGCGCTCTCGAAAAATGCCGCGAGCCCGGCCGCATACTCCTTAAAATCCGGCTCGTGCGCGTGCTGCTCGACAAACGGACAGTGCGGATCAACGGCAAGCCATACGCCGTCGTTTGTCGCAGCCAGGACAAAGGGATAGAGCCTGCATTCAAACGGACGCCTGTCATACACGCTGCAGGTATCGTCCTTAACGTTCAGCAGCGGGCAGACAAAACAGCGGTCCAGGGTATCGGCGACAAGACGGATGCGCCTGTTGATACCGATCATATCCGCAGGGATAACGCCCGCGCTCATCTCCTCCTTCAAAAGCAGGGGCGACCAGACGGAATCCCGGGCACTAAACCTACAGCAGCCTTGACAGGCCAGACACGTTGCCGAATCGAGTATTTGTGCGATCATGCGGGAAGTTATTTGACGATACTGCCTGCCGCAATTTGCCTGTCCGGAGACACCAGACACACGCCGGCCTCATCTGAAGCGGCAAGAACCATGCCCTGGCTCTCGACACCGCGCAGGAGCGCCGGCTGCAGGTTACAGACCACGACCACGCGACGGCCGACCAGATCCTCTTTATTATACGATTTTTTGATTCCCGCAACCAGTTGTTTCACCTCGCCGCCCACGTCAACCTTGAGCACAAACAATCTTTCCGCGTCAGGGTGATCCTGCACCTCGGCGATCTGTCCGATCTTCAACTCCATCTTCCTGAACTCTTCGATAGTAAGCATCCTCGCCTCCTAAAAGGTAAGCTCGAGGGCAACTTCCAGCTGGTACGCAACATCTGCATCGCCTGATCCGCGTACCAGCGGGCTTAACAGGCTGCCCGCGGCATCGTCCCGCTCTTCCTTATAGTATTCGCCGGGGAAAAAACATCCGGCAACAATACTCACCAGCGTATTCTCGTTCACGCGGTGATCGTAGAACACGTCGATTTCCCTGCCGAGGTCGGGAGACAATTTTCTCGCCTCTCCCAGATACGTGCCGACGCCCCGTTCGAGCGCGCGCAGATAATATCCGAACACGCTCAATTTCCCGCGATCGCCGATCTCGATATCGACTCCGAGCGCGGGAATCACCACGTTGTCGAAATCCGACGCGGACCCCGTAGACGGGCGCGCTACGCCGTATTGCAGGCCGAATCCCGCTCCGCCGGCAACCACGGGGCGCATTTCAGAATTGTTTCCGCTGACTGAATCGCTCAGGTTGAGATTCAGGGGAGAGTAGGTGCTGAATGCCCTGTTCCTGCTGCCGGCAATGGTCTCCTCCTGCGCCAGGGCCGCATCCGTCGTCGCTTCGTTGCCCGAGGCAAGCACGCATTGCATGACCGGCGTGCACCTGCCGGCATGCAGCCGGGTCTCGGAGAAAACCAGATATCCGGCATGCTCGATATTCTCGAGGGAGGGATCGGCTGAAACGGCCTCACCGAAATTGCGCGCCGCCTCGAATTTCGCGCTCACGCGCTCACCGTCGGCGCTCACGGCTAACCCCGCCGTCCCTAAAAGGTCCCGCTCGACCGGCGTGGCAAACATGCTGTTCCTGCTCTCCGATTTGGTATAATCGGCGAGCAGGCCGACATAAGGCTGCAGAGACCATGCGTCATGTGTTACGGTAACATCCGCCGCAAAGAAATTTGCCGCATTATGGTTGTACGCCTGCCCTGCCTCTTCATCCTGGCGGATGCGCGGGCCCAGGCGGTATTCATACACCAGATCCGGACGGCAATAATACAACCGCCACAGGGACGCATCGCGTGTACCCCAGAGGAGCAAGCCGTAGTTTTCATAGGAGCCGTTGAGGCTGAACTCGTTGCCGACTGCGTAGGTAAACAAACCTGCCTTGCAGCGCGTTGTGCCGATAAGCGGGGCGTCAAGCCAGAATTCCTCGATACCGGGAAGAAGCTCGTCCTGACGGTAGCCTTCTACCCTGCCGGATGACGTCGTCAATGCGTTGTGCACCCACAGGGGAGCGTCGTAATCCCAGGGACCGTTGCGCTCGGCTTTCACAAACCAGGAAAGTCCTCCCTCTTGAGATTCCGCACCCAACCCCAAACTGTAATCGAGTCCGAGATACGATGTCGTGTCGTCGGAGTTTCCGGAGTCAAGATCAACCGCGTTTTTCATGCTCACGGCGTCGAGACGGGAATAGACGTTCAGGTAATACCGATATCCGTCTGATACGGAAAGGGTCATGCCGGATGCCGGTGCTGTCCAGACGAAAGCGAGGACAAACACGAGACCGTATCTCATCGCGCGCTTTTTCTATACAAACCGATCATCTCTGCCTCGGCAAGAACATGTCCTTCCATCGCCCGCTTGACTTCGCCCGGACGCGCCCCCTCTGCCAGGGGGAGCATGATGTCTAATGCGTACCACTTGAAAAAATACCGGTGTTCTCCCGACGGAGGGCACGGGCCTCCGTAGCCGACTCTGCCGAAGCTGTTCCATCCCTGGACGCCGGGAACGCTGTCTTCTTTGACGGCCAGCGTACTGCCGCTGACCGGAATATTAAAAACGATCCAATGATCCCATGTCCGTGCCGGCGCGTCAGGATCATCCATGATCAATACGCACGAAACGGCGTGTGCCGGAATATTGCCGACGGCCAGAGGAGGATTGATATCCTCACCCTCACAGGTGTATCGTGCGGGGATGGGTGAGTTATGCCTGAATGCCGCAGACGTGATCTGCATACTCTCTCCTTCCTGTGCGTACGATACCGCACCAACGACAAAAAAGACCGCGGCAAGGAATGCCGCGGTCTTTTCGTATGTGCTGTCTGCCATACTGGCAACCGTTGGCCGTATCACTACGGCAAAATATCTCTAATCCGCACACGGGTATTATAGTCGCGATACCCTATTATTTCAAGAAATTTCCCAAATAACACATAAATACCTGAGACGGACAAATCGATTCTATGCGTACAAGCAATCAGTAAAGATAAGTGACTCTCAATCCCTGAAGTGTAATTATAAAGGAATACAAAAGCAAGATATCGGATAAAGGTGCTCGAAAGTCGCTCATTATGATGCAACCGATGGACCTCCTGCAATAGTGCTCCCCTGCCGGAGATTAGTTGGCCTGTTTCGTAGGTAAAGAAAAAGCTCTGATGGGTTAGGCCAATCAGAGCTTCATGCTCTCAATATCAAGAATAAGAGAGTGATTACTGGCGGGGTCGACGGGATTTGAACCCGCGGTCTTCGCCGTGACAGGGCGACGTGTTGAACCAGGCTACACTACGACCCCTTGAGATTCGACAATTGTACCACATTTATTCTTGGGAATCCAGCTCTCGCATAGCTCCCCTAAAAAATGGGCGGTAGAGGACTCGGACCCCTGACCTTCTCTGTGTAAGAGAGACGTTCTAACCAGCTGAACTAACCGCCCGAAACCAACCGCGCCTGCACGCTTGGGAACCTGTTATCTGAAAACCTTGAGCAGACCGTCTTCATCCTCTTTACTGACGCTTGCGGTAATGCCGGTGTATTTCGCCTTCTGCTCTTCATCGAGAACCGCGACAATGCGCGCCTCGGTCTGCGCGCTTAACTCATCCATCCTGTCCGCGGCGTCTTTGATCACCGCGTACTTTGCTTCATCGTCCTTCGCGAGGATCTCCGCGAGCGCATTCTGCTGTTCAAGGCTCAGATTGAGATCGGCGGTCAACTGTTCCAGCCTCTTCAGATTACGTTCGCCTTTTTTCTTTTTTACCGCCTCCAGCGCCGGATGCGGCGGCTTGCTTTTCAGCGTCTCTGCACCAGCCTGCCGCAGCTCGCCGCATAACATAACAGCGAGCGCCAATACAATAGCGGGTTTCTTCATGCGCTTCTCCGCATTACGCCGGAGCGAACCGGCCAAGCGCAACGATCGTAAACACCATCACTAAAAGCGCCACGGTCTCCGTCATGCCGAGCACGACCAGATAATTTCCGAAACCCTTGCCCGTTTCTCCCATAGCGTCGCAGGCAACAGCCGCGCACTTTCCCTGCCAGTAGGCGGACATCCCGATCGCGGAGCCGGAGAGCAATCCGATCCCCCACAGATACTGCCCCTGAAGCGTGAGACTCAACATACGGTTCATGGTAATGAACCCGTAAATCGTCTGCGTCAGCGGCGCGGCAGTCAAAGCGACCAGAAGAAACGACGCGTTCTTATTCTGCATGAAATTTTTCTTCCAGGCGCCGATTGCGCTCATGCCCGCGGTTCCCGCGCCTGCGGCCGAACCGAATGCCGCCAAGCCGAGTACCATAATCGCCCCTAAATCCTTAAATTGAACAATGAACCCCTGATCCATATATGCTCCTCCCTTGTTATTCTTTGAGCGGCTTATACGCCACTCCGCTCCACGCCAGCCCGGCATGCCCAGAGAATTCAAGCACGTTCAGCCTGATGCCATGCACCAGCACGGACATAGGGCCGAGAATGATATTAATCGTATGCCCGATGCACACGATGACTGCCGCGACCACTGCGTTCGAACCGAATCCCGCAGCCAGGGAATTGACGGTGTCGGCGATCGCCACGCCGGCGAGACCCACGGCAAAAAGACGCACGTACGACACGACGTCGGTGAAATTATTCATTAGGTTCAGCGCGACAGCGCCCAGCCCGGCGCCGACTGCCTTGAGCAGATTCTTTTGCGGGCTGGTAAATACAATAACCAGGCTGATACCGGCGACAAGCAGCGGCTTCCCTGCCGGCGGAAACGGCGCATCAAGGATCAGCGTCCGGGCAATGAAAAATGCGGCCCAGAGCACGGCAATCCAGCCGGCATCGGAAAGCGCCGACCATGAAGGAAGCTTGCGTGCGCCCTGCCAGGCCTGCGCCAGCGTCAGATGAAAAGCGCCGACAAAGAAACAAAATGTCTGGAGAACTTTCGTGTCGTTGAGCGCCGGGATCAGCGGACGCAGGCCTGCCTCGAGATACCATTCCTGGCCGAACACCGTGCCGGTTAATATCCCCCACAGGATCGCGCAGGAACTGAAAAGATAAAACAGATAAAAAACTCGCGCATCCGTCTTCTTGGAGGCAAACTTTCTGTGAAAAAAGAACGTGAGCGCGAAATAAACCGCGCCGTATCCGGCATCGCCGATAATCATCCCGAAGAACAGGCTCAAAAATATCAAGAAAACGGGGCTAATGTCAAATTCCCGGTAGCCGGGGAAGATCTCGAGCAGCTTGAATACAGGGCTGATCAGGTCTACCCAGCGGGGATTCTTCAGCAGGGTGGGCACGGCATCATGCTCTCCCGGTTCTTCGACCCTGAGCGCCCACTGCTCCTGTGCGGCCAGAGTCTGGAGTTCCGCAACGCTGGGTTGCGGGACATACCCGGTGACATACGCCAGCCCGCGCGTCATCCCCATGCCAGCCAAGACGCGCGCGAATGCCAGTTGTTTTTCTATCATCGCGGCAGCGGCAAGAAATTCGGCAAAAAGCGCTGCCGAAGACTTCAGCTGGCCGCGGATGTTCTCTAAAAGCGCAGCGTCTTCCCGTATGCGCGCGCGCATCGTTTGAGGATCCTGCGTCGGCAAGGCGATTTCTTTAACGGGTCCCGTAAAATCATGCGCGGCGAGAGCAACGCAATATAAGAAGCCGCCTTCTGTGTTGACAACCCGCAGCGCGACTCCCTCGCCGAATGCATACATCTGCCGACGGGTAAGTTTGTACAGCTTGACCCGCACCCCCCGGCCGCGAAGCTCCCCGATTGTCCGGAGGCTGAAATCACCCCAGGGTGCCCAGGCATCAACCTGCGCCTGCAGCGCGCGCGCAAACGACTCGAGTTGTTCTGCGCGTTTCCCGAGATCCACGATATGCCTGGCCTTAGATTCCCATCCAGGGTCAAGCGGTCCTGCCTGGGCAGCCTGCCGCTGCTGGGGAACATGCGCCTTGAGGACGGCCAGCGCCCCTGCGACAAGCCCTGCTCTTTCTTGTAGATTCGCGATATCGTCGCCCTGCGGAGCGCGGTGATGCTCGACGTGCACGACCCCGGTCTTCCTGAGCGATTGGACTGCCGCACGGGCATCGGATTCCCGGACCACAACCGTCACTTTCTTCATCGGCACAATCATACGGGCATCTGGGCCGCGACAAAGGCCTCGATCTTGCGTTTCGCGATTTTAGAGCGTCCTACCGCATTCGCCATCTGATCTCCGAGCGTAATCTTGATCCTGCGGATAGTCTCTTTTGCCTCCGGGATCTTCACTTTCTCGAAAAGGTTAACCCGCTGCGTGGTCACCAGCAGCTCTTTCTTCAGCAAACCGATGCCCCGCCGAATCACCGCGATCTCTTCAACGAGAGAACGCAATTCTCTGACGGCATCAAGCGCGTGATCGAGCCACGCAGGCTCAAGAAATAAATCATACGAAGCCTCGGCAAACGACGCCGATTCGAACACGGGAATTACCACGCCCGCGATATTTCTTACCGACGTGCGCACTGCCTCCGGCACAATCCAGCCCGGCTCCAGCCGCCCCTCGGCAAGCAGCGCAGCCCAGGGCATTGCCTGATGTACCTCGCGCTCGCGCTGCGCCTCTTTCTGCGCCAGGAGTCCGTTCTGGCGCACGATCTCTATCTGCAGCTGCTGTTTTTTCAACTGCAGCGTCGGAAGGTACCGTTCGTACTGCCGGAGCGCATCGCGCTGGCGTTTTAATTCGCCCTTGGTAAATTTAATTTTGGGCATGCTCTTTCGGCCAGAAGCGGTCGATCAACTGCTGTTTGATCCCGGTCTCCTCTGGCAGAAAACACCGACGCATGATGCGCCATCCCTGATCGAGCGCCTGCTCAAGAGGGATGTTCACCGCCAGAGACATCATTTCTTTTTCGAACAGCTCGCCGTATGCCAGGAGCTTCTTGTCCCAGGCGCTCATCTGGAACCCCATGGCCCTTTTCTCGAGCGTCTCGCGGTAACTGGCAAACAGCTGGATCATCGTGTCCATGACCGCTCGGTGATCGTCCCGCGTCGAGCCGTTGACCTGCTGCTTGAGCCGGCTTAAAGATCCGAACGGCTCAACCACCCTGTTCTTGAGATAAAACTGGCCTTCGGTAATATATCCGGTATTGTCCGGCACGGGATGCGTGACGTCGTCTCCGGGCATGGTAGTAACCGCAAGGATGGTAATTGAACCCGCGCCCTCGAAATCGACCGCCTTCTCGTAGCGCGCCGCGAGCTGGCTGTACAGGTCACCCGGATAGCCCCGGTTGGACGGGACCTGCTCCATGGTGATGGCAATCTCGCGCAAGGCGTCCGCGAAATTGGTCATGTCCGTCAACAAAACAAGCACCCGTTTGCCGGCGAGCGCGAAGTTTTCAGCGACTGCCAGGCTGATATCGGGAACGAGCAGGCATTCGACCGTCGGATCCGCAGCCGTATGGATAAAGAAAATCGAACGGGAGAGCGACCCGCTTTTCTCGAGGATTTCCCTGAAGAACAGGTAATCGTCGTATTTGAGTCCCATGCCGCCGAGGATAATCAGGTCGACTTCCGCCTGTACGGCGATACGCGCCAACAGATCGTTATACGGTTCGCCGGGAATGGAAAATATGGGCAGCTTTTGGGATTCGACCAGGGAATTGAATACGTCGATCATCGGGATGCCGGTACGAATCATGCGGCGAGGGATAACGCGCTTGACCGGATTCACCGGCGGCCCGCCGATCTCGATGAGGTTATCGGCCAGAGCCGGCCCTGCGTCAAGCGGCGCGCCGCTGCCGTTAAATATTCTGCCGAGCAGATTTTCACCGCTGGAAATACGCATGGTGTGCCCGAGAAAACGCACCTTGTCGCCGGTAGAAATACCGCGGCTGCCGGCAAAAACCTGTAATGACACGCGTGTGTGATCCAGGCGTATGACCTGCGCCAACGATGTGCCCCGTTGCGTCTGAATCTGGGCGATCTCCCGATATCCGACATTGTCTGCCTCAACCGTAATGACGTCGCCTGCTATCTGGGTAATGCTGGTATACACCTTATGCACGTGAACTGTCCCCCCCTTCGGCGGCCTGCGCGAGCGCCTCACGGATCGCCGTTTCGATGCGTTTGAATTCGTCCGATTGCCACGCCGCGCTGTTGTAGCTGCGGAACATCTGGCGCAGTTTCAGGAAAAACGACCGCGCTGCCTCCTTATCGGCGAAGCTAAACGGTATCTGCAGAATGCCGGAGAGAAAATCAAACACATACAGCTGCCGCTCCTGCGAGGTCGCCTCATCAACCTCATCAAACGCATTCTGCTGCAGATACACGAAATCGAGAAAATCCCCCTTGAGGTAGGCGACAAAATCTTCCATAGAGGTGCCTTCCTCGCCGATAACCTTCATCATCTGGGCGACGTCTGCGCTTATCTTCAGCGCCGCGTATGCAGACGCCATCTGGCCGGCGGGGATAAAACTGGAATACTTCGACCAGCTCATCAACGGATCGATCGCGGGATACTTGCGCGCATCTGAGCGCTCGCGCGAGAGGCCGTGAAACGCGCCCACGACTTTGAGCGTGGCCTGCGTTACCGGCTCCTCGAGATTCCCTCCGGCGGGAGACACCGTGCCGCCGATGGTCACGGATCCCGTCGAACCGTCATGCAGGCGAACGATGCCGGCACGCTCGTAAAAGGAAGCGATGCGGGATTCAAGATACGCGGGGAACGCCTCTTCTCCCGGGATCTCTTCAAGCCTGCCCGACATCTCGCGCATCGCCTGGGCCCAGCGCGACGTCGAATCCGCAAGCAAGAGCACTTTCAACCCCATCTGACGATAATATTCCGCGATGGTAACCGCGGTATAGACGCTGGATTCACGGGCGGCGACAGGCATGGAGCTGGTGTTGCAGATAATCACCGTGCGGTCGCTTAATGGTTTGCCTGTCCGCGGGTCGATGATCTCAGGGAAAGTTTTTAACGTTTCGACAACTTCGCCGGCGCGTTCGCCGCAGGCAGCAATAATAACCACGTCGACGTCGGCATGGCGGCTGGTCAACTGCTGCAGCACGGTCTTTCCAGCGCCGAACGGCCCGGGTATACAATACGTGCCTCCCTGGCAGACGGGAAACAGGGAGTCGATAATGCGCATCTTGGTAACCAGCGGCTGCGATGGCTTGAGTTTCTCGGCATAGGCGCGGATGGGAATCTTGACCGGCCAGAACTGCGCCAGGGAACATTCGTGGTGCGCGCCAGAGGAATCTTTGAGCAGGGCGATTGTGTCGGACAACGCATACGTGCCCTCTCCGGAAATCCGCGTCACGGTTAAGGGGCCGGACAAGCGAAACGGCACCATAATGCGGTGACGGAATATCTTTTCCGGCACCGTGCCCAAAGACATGCCCGCGTACACGGTATCGCCGGGTTTGACGAGCGGCGTAAAATGCCAGAGCGAATCGCCGGCAAGCGGCTGTTTGTAGACGCCGCGCTTTAAGAAAAAACCGCATTCCTCGGCAAGCTGCGGCAGGGGATTCTGCAATCCGTCGTAGATCTGTCCGAGCAGTCCCGGCCCGAGTTCGACGGACAAAAGATCTCCCGAAAACTCAACCGCATCGCCGACCTTCAAACCGCTGGTATCTTCATACACCTGGACTTCAGCCAGATTCCCGCGCACGCGGATGATCTCGGACTTCAACTGCCGGTCCCCGTGTACGATAAAAGCGACTTCGTTCTGAATAACCGTGCCGCCGGAGGCAACGGTCACCATATTGCCGTTTATCCTGGCGATTGTACCGCGCCGTATCGATACTGCCATACCGTCTATTTCCTCTCTTTCGTTGCCTGCAATGCATCTTCCAGGCGTGCGCGCGCGTCCTGAGAACGAAGGCGTTCCCAGCGCAGGGCTATGAGCAGCTGCATGCCATAGGCGAACAGCATCTGGCGGTCAAAAAAATGGCCGCGCATGCTTTCGTCAAGAAACTCCCAGCGCGCGCGGTCAAGCGCCCGCTCCATCTCAAGGACATGGGGAGACCGCCACGCCTGCATCGCTGTCTGCGCCTGCGAGATATCGGAGAAAGTGCCCGGGCGCACAAACAAAGCCGGGTCCTTATGCCTGCGCGCAGCGCGGATTCTTACGAGCTCATTACGCAAGGCCGTGTCAAACGCCAGCCACCCGGCAACCACAGGATCGCTGCCGGAATACGTCCCGGAAAGGACATTGGGTAATTCCGTAAGCAGCACGCGGTCCGCTGATGAAAGCACGCCCTCCGACAGAGCGCACAGCCGCTCGTAGGAAAACGGGGCCTTGCCCCCAAACTGTAATGCCGGCAGGCTTGGAATAAAATATGGGTAGAAACTCACGTCGTGCTATCCACTGCCTGGCTCACCAGACGCGCCAGTTCCGGGTTAACCAAGCGGCCGAGATAATCGGCGAGAGCGCGGTCAGAAAAATCAAACCGGGATTTGCCGGCATCAAAGCTGATAGCAAATCCCGCAGACATGTCCTTGTCAGACTTGACAACAATCCCCTTCCTGACCTCCTTGGCCAGCATGCTCAAGAGCGCAACGCGTGTCTGTTCAATATCCTTCTCCGGCAGAAAGACCTCGGCGCCGTCGGCAGCGGACACCGTTCTGGTAATCAGGTCGGCGATAACACGAGCCGCCTGTGCCGGCTCGAACGCAGCCGCGGCCGCAGACTGCGCCAGGGCGGCGAGCATCCTCTCGATCTGAGAACGCAGCAGCAATATCATATCCCTGCCTGCGTGCGCGAGCGACGCGCGCGACCGTTCCTGTTCCCTGCGGATATCCTCCTCGGCCGCCCGGATCATCTGCCGCGCCTGCTCCTGTGCCTGCATTACGATCTGCTGCGCTTCGGTGCGCGCCTTTTCTTCGATGACGGACGCGCGTTCCTCTGCCGCCTGAACCCCTTCGCGATGAATCTTTTCAAGAAGGGCCTGAATAGCGTCGCTCATACAAACCTCCACCTGGGTTAAAAGTCCCTGTGACGCAGGACCATGCGCCAATGAATCTTTTTAGTATACTGCCGTTTGTTTAAAAACTCAACTGGTAAGCGCGCTCGTGATGTTACTATGCCAAAATGTTAATAATAATTACTAAGCGAAAATGTTAATT
>CAZDUF010000015.1:9667-18148 GCA_964508555.1 uncultured Planctomycetales bacterium | reverse complement strand
GAATCCGGTATTACCTTCTTCCCCAAAGTGAGTTTTTACCGCTACCTTCCACCCTGCCCGGATATCCGTGAGCACATCGCTTTTCCCGATGAGCACGTCAAGTTTCTTTAACGTTGCAGGAACATCTCCGATATCGTTAACCGCCGCGAAATATACTGTACTTTTCATCATACGCCTCAGGACTCCTCATTTCTATGATCAAATGCTTCCTGTTATCTTGCGGATGGCTTCGCCGCATAGGCAAGCGTGCGTGGTTTTTACAAGTAGATGACATCCCCGGAATGAAACAACGACAGGAACAACAGCATGTACTCCTTCAGGTGCCGCGTGAGCAGGAAATTATTGCGCACGTGCTCCCTGCCGTTCTCGCCGAGCCTGCGCGCGTACGCGGGACTGCCCAAGAGCTGCTTGATGGCGAACGCCGCGCCGTCGACAGAATGACACAGGAGTCCCGAGAATTTGTGCTTGACCTGCAGCGGAATCCCGCCCACGTTCGACGCCACAACGGGCTTTGCCTTCCAAAGCGCCTCCGACACCGTCAGGCCGAACCCTTCTTTGAGCGATTTCTGCACGATGATATCCGAACCGCGCTGCAGGGCATTGACGTCAAAATCGCTGTGTTTCATAAGCAGGAGATGGATATCCGGATGCTTGTTCGCCTTCTCAAGCGCCTCCTGATACACCTGCATGCCTTCAGGGTCGTCGACTGCCGTGCCTCCCGCCAGAACCAGGCGGCAGTCGATATAGGTGCGTACTTTGAGGAACGCCTCGATCACGCCGAGCGGATCCTTGAGGCGGTCGAATCGCGAAATCTGCGTCACCACCGGCTTATCGCGCGGTATGCCGTACCGCCGGAAAACCCCGTCGATCTCTTCGGGAGACAACTCTCTGTTTTTCTCGCTTAAGGGATCGATCGACGGAGAAATCAGAAACTGCCGGATAGGCAGCCGCTGCGAGAACGCGGGATGCGAAAATACCGCGGCGTCGTAGCGGACAATATAGCGCATGAGAAAATCCCAGACGTTGCGCGCAGGGTTCGAAACGTCCACGTGGCAGCGCCATATCCACTTGTTGTCTTTCTTCTTCTCGATGAGCACGATCGGCTGCGGGTCGTGCACGAAGACGATGTCGCCGTAGGTGTCGACTGCCGAGATGTTATGGCGGCTTGTCTCGAGGAATACTTTCAGATCGCGAAACGTGAGCGGCTCTCGTGTGCCGTGCAGGAGATTGTGGAATTTCTTGGTGACGTCGAAGAAGGCGTTCGATCCCTTGATCACGTCCCAGCTGGTGTTCACCCCGAGCTCGTTCAAAAGCGGCACCATGCGGTTGAGGATCTCGGCCACGCCGCCCCCGACGGCTGTAGAATTAATATGCTGGATACGCCTGCCTTTAAGCTTCCCGGCAAGCAGCTTCAGGTCGTCGATCACCGGCCCCCCGGCGACAACCGCATACGCATCGAGCGGAATCTGCTGCATCGCTACAAAGCCTCCTCTATCATGCGCAGGATTGTCGAGCGCAGGTGTTCAAGGGTCATGGTGTAGGGGTCCATGCCCGCGATACGCTCGGCAAGGCGGCGGTTCTTGAGCGTTCCCTCGATCCAGACCGAAAAATCGTTGGTCGGTTTCTCGAGTCGCAGGCGCGCCTCGAATATATGGTAATACAACGAATCAACCGTGACTTTCCTGAGCGCCTCGCCGAACTCTGCGAGCGTCTCGGCCTGAAACGCCGTCGGCAGCACAAAGCTCACCGATTTGATGAAATGAAAGGCGTCGTTGTGCCGGACGAATTTAAGCCGCGCCATAGGATGCCTGATAAGATACCGGGAAATCGTCGTCTCGATCGCGTCGCGCAGGCTGCGGATATTCGAGAAACCGACGGTATCCAGGCTTGCCAGCTGTTCGCCGAGCTCACGTTCGCCGAGAATCTCGGTTATCCAGTACGCAAAATCGTTCGGGGGTTCCGGAGAGAGATACTGATGCTGCTGGAGAAAACGATGGGTGTGGTGATAGATGGAGGAACCGGGCACGGTCCGTATCAGCTTGGCAAGCTGCATGAGCGTCGACGCGCGCATACCGGTCAATTCTGTCAGATGCAAGCGCGTGAAAAAGCGAAAAGGCGTGCCCGCGACTGATCCTTCAATCATTGCCGCTCCTTATGCTGCCTGCGCAGAAAGCGATACACATCCGACGTATCGAGCAGGAAATACTGTGCCGCCGAACGCCCCCTGTTGCCCACGTGGATGGTAAAACCCTTGCCGTTCAGGGCGGTGAAGGCGTCTTCGTCGGTCTGGTCGTCACCGATATACAGCGGCACGCCGCGTTCCTTGCCCCCAAAACGGTACCGGGCCAGGAGCCAGAGAACGATTTTTCCCTTATCCCAGACAAACGCCGGCCTGACTTCAAGCACCTTTTTCCCGGACGCGACGCGGACCGTTTCACGCACCAGGTGCCGGACCGTTGCCTCATGGAACGCGATTCTGAGGTCCTGTTCCTGCTCCCTGCGCACTTTCCTGAAGTGCAGGGTCACGACGTTGCCTTTATCCTCGACGATCGCACCGGAAATGCCGCGGCAGCGTATCCGAAGCACGGACAGGATATCGTCGAGCGCCTTACGATATGACGCAGGCAGCGGCTTATGATACGAAATACCGGGCCCCGAAACGTCAAGGCCGTGCGATCCGACATAGGTGATTCCCCTGACGCCAACACGCTGCGCCACATCCCGCAACTCCCTGCCGCTGACAACCGCGACATCCTGCCCCGCCGCGACCATATCCGCGAGTATACTGCGCATGCGCGGCGTCATCACGGCCGCATCGGGATCGTCCACGATGCGGCTCAACGTGCCGTCGTAGTCGAGAAAAAAGACACACGGCCTCTCCTTGAGCGACCGCGCGATCTCATCCCAATGGTCGAACACATACTGCATGGCTCTGACCCTTGTCTTATCCGCTCAAGCGGAAACTCAACTGCATGAGCGTCGGAACCAGAAACAGGCGCAAAAAATAGATGATCGCAAAAGCGATCAGCGGAGAAAGGTCCAGACCGAACCGGAAACCTATGGGCAGTATCCTGCGCAGCGGTTCCAGGATCGGCTCAGTCGTCTTGTAGAGGAACTGCACGATGGGGTTGTACGGATCGGGGTTCACCCAACTCAAAAGCGCCCTCACCAGTATCAACCACCAGAGGATCGTCAGCAGCCAGTTGATGATGGCAGCCAGCGCCTGGAGAAAATTAGCGGCAACGAACATGAACACCCTCCTCCCTCGATGGAATACGCGGACTCACGGGCTGGCCTCGGCTTTCCTGAACAGCCAACCCGGATCAGGGACGCTCGGCGCGTGCGTTGCGTACCCGTACACGCGCGACGCGATCTTCGCGATGAACTCTTTGGCTGTTCCGTGGTTCGGGGCGTTTTTCGTCATGACACAGACCAGGTAATCGCCGTGCGGCGTATAGATGATCCCGGCGTCGTGGCAGACGTTACGCTCCAATCCGGTCTTGTGTGCGACCACCGTGTCTTTCGGGAGATACCGCGGCAATCTATCCTTGACCTTTTGCTTTTTAAGGATATCGAGGCATCGCCGCGAGAATTCCCCGGGGAGAAAATCCTGGCGGTACAGACGTTCCAGGGCATAACTCATATCGTCCGCGCAGGTGTAATTCTCGTAGCCGCGCGAGCGCCGCCTGAAATCCATCATCAACCGCGCGAGATTGGTCCTGCGCAGACCGAACGCCTTGAACCAGGCATTGAGCTGACCCATATCGAGTTTCTTGATCAGGATGTTGGTAGCGGTATTGTCGCTCGCCGCGACCATCAATTCGACGAGTTGCCCGACCGTGAATGTCCTGCCCGACGGAACTCCCTTCAGAATCCCGGAACCTCCGGTCTTATCCGCGCCCTTGAGCACCACGGTCTCATCAAGACGCATCTTCCCCTGGTTGACCGTCTCATACACCGCCATCATCACCGGAAGCTTGACCAGGCTCGCCGCGGGAAACATCTTGTCTTTCTGATAGGTCAACTCCCATCCCATGCTCAGGTCTTTCACGATAATCCCGGAGGTGCCGCGGAACCTCTTTACCTCCTGCTCCAGGGTCCTGCCGAGCGTAAGCCAGCGCGCCTGCCGCTGCCTGAGCAACTCCCTGCGCCGGGCTTCTGCGCGCCAGAGCGTCGTGCCCGCCCAGACCGCGTAAGACATAACCACAACAGCCGCAATGAGAGGAGACAGATGTCTCCTGATCCAGGAACGCCTCTGCGGCGCCCCGTACAGCGGCGCGTCCGCTACAGGTATTTCTTGAGCATGGTCCACGTCTTTTCTCCCACCACTCCGTCGATTTTCAGTTTATTTTTCTTCTGGAATGCCTTGATGGCGCTGCGTGTCTGCTTCCCTATTTTACCATCCAGCTTTCCCTTGTAAAGACCGGCCTTCGTGAGCGCCGCCTGGATCTGCTTCGTATCATACGACGGCTTCCTCGGCTGTGTTTCTTTGGGCTCGACAAGAGATGTACCCCTCTTCTCAGGCTCAACCGGAGCCTGAACCGATACATTTACCCCCTCGGGTTGAACAGGTTCCTGCGCACCGGGAACCGGAGCGAATTGCGCGTGAATCTGACGATACAGTTCTTTCCGGGCCAGCTCTTTGTGGACGCGCGCATCCTTTTCGATCGCCTCCAGGGTCGGGACATCGAGCCATCCGGTGACTTTCAAGCCGCGCTGCCGCTGGAACAGGCGCAGGGCATCGCGCGTTTTCTCGCCCATGGTCCCGTCGGGTGAGCCGGCATCGAAACCGCTCTTTGAGAGCGTCAGCTGGATATTCTTGATATGCTGTTTGTAGGGAATCGCCTCGCCGAGCACGCGCTCCTCGGCAATCTCGTGCCTGCGAAACCAGTTGTTCAACGAATCCCGCACCGGCTCAACAAAAATGACCGAAAGAAACGCGAAGAAAAGAATCAGCCCTATCGTCTGACGCATGACTGCTTCCATTGTCTGCGCGCTTGCGCACGGGTCTGCGCACGCCAGGCACGGTGAAGTTTCCGGAAAGAAAAGAATGCCGGCTTGCGGGAAAAATCCTTGCGGACCAAGCCGAAATAATCCGTGCCGTCGTTCCAGTGGTTGCGGGTATCCTGGAAGAACGCCCAGAACACCCTCTCGACGTGGGGATCTTTGAGCACCTCCGTATAGACGCTCCTGACCCAGAGCGCCTGATCTTTCTCGGAAGGATTGCGCCCTGCCCACCAGTTTTTCAATTTTGCGCTCTTCGTCGTGCCGAAGGGCACACCCGGACAGCCGATCTCCGTGATCCAGATTTTCTTGTCCCCGTCGCCTTTACGCGTCATGACTCTATGCGTCAGGCGCGCGTACGCGCAGACGGCATGAATCGCGCCCTTGTGTACCGGGGCCTCGAAGACGTGGATGTTCATGATGTCAAAGTACCCTCCAGCGCCGGCATCGTAGAGACGGTTCACCGCAGCCAGACCGCCGGCAAGCCCTCCGTTCAGAATCTTGATCCCGGGATCGACGCGTTTCGCCGCGATGTACACGTCCTTGAGCAGCGTCACGTACCTTTGTAATCCGTCCTGCGGCTCCCAGTAAATACGCGAATCCGGCTCGTTCCATACCTCCCAATACCCGACCTTACCTTTATAACGCGTCATCACCGCCGTGGCATAGGAGGTAAAATCGGCGTTGTCCCGCGGCGCGCAGTTCCACGCACCGCAAGAGGACGCCCAGTCCGCGCTGTAATGGAGTATGCCAAGCACATTGATGCCGCGCGAGCGCAGCGTATCCACGATGGCATCATAACGCCCGAAACGGAAATCTCCCCTGGCCGGCTCGATATCCTGCCAGTAGAAATCAACGCGCACGAATCCGACGCCTGCCTCCCTCATGAGATCGGCCGCGCGCTCGATATCCCTGCGCTGTCCGTACATATTCCCGTTCCACGGATGGTCCCACGCCAGGAACGACAACACGGCGAAGGGATTCTTCTGCGCGAGCTCTTTTTCAATACAGGCGCGTTCCTGAGAAGCTTTCCGTCCGGGCGCCGGTTCCATCGCTGTTGCCGCTTGGAATATCATAGCTGTAACAAAAAATACTGATAAGAATGTCCTAAAAAGCATCAGTTTCCGAAAATTCGAGAGCCGGACCGGCGTACCTGTTGTAGGGATGGGTAGTGAGTTGTAAGCCCGACCCACGACACACAACTCACCTTCACACAATGACGTTGCCTCACCGAACCCCGTCCGTTCTCTCCTGCATATTGATATAATCCGTAAAATCCATCGACTCGCCGATCTCCTGCTTGGTGACGCGGATGCGGTCAGGCACGAACGGATGCGTGCGGTAATAAGAAACCGGCTGCATGGGTTTTTTCCTGTTGACGTCATGCAGGGTCTTGAGAAAAGATATCATCGCCTGCGGGTCGTATCCGGCCAGTCGTGAGTAACGCGCGCCCAGCCTGTCTGCGAGAAGCTCGTCGTCGCGCGAGTATCCCATGAGGAGCTCTCCAAACGCCGCGTCCGCGGCAGTCGATACCGCACCGGACTGCGCCGATACCGCAAGAATTAACCGCGCCAGCGAATATCCCTGCATGGCCTGCAGTTTCTTGATCGAGTGCCGCGCCACGATGTGGCCGACTTCATGCGCCAGTACCCCTGCGAGCTCGTCGTCGCTCGCTACCCTGTCGATTAACCCCTGAAACACATAGACGTATCCTCCGGGCAGCGACACGGCATTGACGTCTTTCTCAGCGATCACCGCGAATCGGTACGAGATGTCTTTGCGGTCGCAGACCGCTGCCACGCGGGCGCCGATCGAACGGACCCGCTCCTGTATCAGAGGATCCTCCGCCAGACGGTACTCCTTTTCCACGGCGCGCGCAATCGCCGCGCCCATCTTCAATTCCTGCTCCTCGCTGTAGTAAAACGTCTCTGTCTGACCCGTGACTTTATTATATTCCGTCGTGCACCCGGTTATCCCCGTAACGAACAACGCCGCCAGAAGAACGACTCCCGCACTTTTCAGCATGCGGTAGAGAACGCGCACCGGCAGTCCCACCACGTTATAGAAACATCCCTCGACCCTGCGCACAAAGAAGGCGCCTTTACCCTGCACATCGAAACTGCCTGCCATCGTGCGCGGGTCCTCATGCGCGAAATAACGTTCGATCTCTTTCTGCGAAAGGGAATCCATGTGAATCCGCGAGCGTTCGACATGCACGGACTCTTGCGCCGACGCGGTATCAATCACCGCAACGCCCGTGTACACGTCTTGAGCCCTGCCGGAGAACCGTTTCAGCATCGAGAAGGCCTGGGCCCGGGTGCGTGGCTTGCCAAAAACCCTGCCCCCTTGAACAACCACCGTATCAGCCGCCACGATGACACCCCTGACTCGCGCCGCCGCGGCTCGCGCTTTCCTCAAGGCGTTTTCGCGCACCAGACGCGCATAGGACTCTCCGGTGCAGTGGCGTTTCTCTCTCGCGTCGACACGCACCACGCGGAAAGGAATCCCCAAATTCCTGAGCAGTTTCTGCCGCGCCTGCGATTGACTGGCCAGATAAATCTTTTTCATGATGTTGCACCCCGACCTATTTCCTGGCGGGGACAAGTCGGATGGCTGGGTGTGCGCCTTGGCAGCTCGGCCGCCCGGCCGAGCGAACCGGCACTCGTCCCCGCCAGATAACCGGTAGAAAACGCCGCCTGCAGATTAAACCCGCCGGTATCGGCGTCGACGTCGATAATCTCGCCGCAGAAATACAACCCCTTGACCAGCCGCGACTGCATGGTGCGCGGATCGATCTCTTTGAGACTGATCCCTCCGCGCGTAATCATGGCTTCGCGAAAAGAACGCGACGCCCTGACCGTGAGACGAAACGCTTTCAGGGCGCTGACGATAGCGAGCCGCTGTCCTCGGGGCAGTGCCGCCGCCCTGCACGTACCTGCGACGCCGCAGGCATCAAGCATCACTCCTACCATGCGCCGCGGCAGGAGCTCTTCCATGACCGTTTTGATGATCCGGGTCCCGGAACGGGCGCATTCCCGCTGTAACCTGCGGTCAAGTTCATCGCGGGAAAGAGCAGGCTTCACATCAATGTACAGATAGACCGGGCTCTCTGTGCTGAGCATATCCACGACCGCGCCGCTCAATGTCAAAACCAGCGGCCCTGACACGCCGGTTGCGGTAAACACCAGTTCCCCGATCTCGGAACGAAGCGCGTGCTTTCCCGCGGCGAAAGTCAGTCTGATATTCCTGAGAGTCAACCCCTCCAGGAGAGCGGGCGTTTTATCGACGGTATCCAGCGGCACGAGCCCCGGACGGGGTTGAACGACGGTGTGGCCAAGACGCTGTGCCATGGCGAACCCGTCTCCGGTAGAACCGGTGCCCGGATAGGCAAGCCCGCCGGTCGCCAGAATGACGCGCTCGGCAGGCAGAAACCTGCCGTCCATACGCACGCCGCTGACCGTCGTGTCATGCACCAGA
>CAZDUF010000015.1:0-9657 GCA_964508555.1 uncultured Planctomycetales bacterium | reverse complement strand
TCAACTGCCGTTTGGGTCAGGAGCTGAACGTTCGACGCCTCAAGCTCGGTACGGAGCGCGCGCAGCACGTCGTGCGACGATCCGCTCTCGGGAAACACGCGGCTCTGCCGTTGGACCTCGCAACGCACGCCGCGCCTCTCGAAAAATGCGATCAGGTCTTTATAAAAAAAAGCTTTGAAGGCGTCGCGCAGGAATTCTGCGCCGCGCGAAAACCTGCCCAGACAGTCTTCCGGAGAGCAGGCATTCGTGAGGTTGCACCTGCCCTTGCCGCACAATAACAGTTTCTTTCCGGGAGAAGGATTTTTTTCGACGAGAGTGACGCTGGCGCCGGTCTGCGCGGCGCTGATAGCTGCCATCATGCCGGCGGGGCCGGCGCCTATGACGACGATCTTCATCGGCGCTAGAGTCCGAAATCTCTGATCGTGAAGATCGATTCCAGGGGAACGCCGCAGGAAGCGAGGTTTTCTTGTGCTCCTTCGAGCCGGTCAACGATGACAACCGCCTTGATGATACGAAGGCCCTCGGCGTCAAGGGCGGCCTTTGCCTCGATCAGGGCTTTGCCGGTCGTGGCCACGTCATCGACGATGACGACCGATGCCCCCCGGGCAAGGCGCGGGCCCTCGATCTGTTTTTGGGTGCCGTGCCCTTTGGCTGCCTTGCGGACGATAAACGTCTTCAGCGGCACGCCGTTGATATGACTTAAAGCGGCGACGGCTCCCACGATGGGATCGGCGCCGAGCGTCGGCCCGCCGATGGCGTCAATGCGCAGGCCCTCGGTCATTTTCAAAACCAGCGACCCGACCAGATACGCTCCTTCCGGCGTCAGTGTAATCACGCGCCCGTCCAGATAATACGGGCTTTCCTTCCCCGACGAAAGGATAAACGTTCCCTTTTTGAGCGCCTCGACTCCGAGTAATTCTTTGAGTCTTTTCTTAAGCGTTTCCGCGGTCTCATACGTCTGCATGACTGTCATTTTACTATTAATTGCCTCGACCGTCAAATCATGTTATCATAATCTCCATGTTTCGCAGCTGGGCGCGCTCCATCGTCGATCTCGTGTATCCCCGCAGGTGCCCTGCCTGCAAGCGCAGCTCGCGCGGCGTCGCGTATCTTGCCTTCGACATCTGCCGCGACTGCTGGCAATCGATTGCGTTCAACACTCCTCCGTTCTGCGCGGCCTGCGGCAGGCACCTGCGAGAGACATCGCCTGACGTGCTCTGCGAAAAGTGCCGTTTGAGCCGTCCGGAGTTTGACAGAGCATTCAGCCCGTGCGTGTACGACGGAACGCTGAAAAAGCTCATACACGAATTCAAGTACGGCGGCAAGGATTACCTCTGGCAGCCGTTGTGCTCGCTGCTGCTCGATTTCATCAGAGACTACCGGCTGCCCATGGGAGAAATCGACGGAATCGTTCCGGTGCCTCTGTATCCGGGCCGCCTGCGCGAACGCGAATTCAACCAGGCCGAGCTGCTTGCCGCCGGGATATCCCGCGCGCACGCCATCCCTCTCCTGGCGAAAGCGCTCGCGCGGACGAAGCAGACCGCGCGACAAACCGATCTCCCTCCTGCCGGCCGCAGGGAGAATGTGCGCGGCGCCTTCCGCGTACATGAGCCGGCCGCGGTGCGCGGCAAACGCCTGTTGATCGTGGACGACGTCCTGACCACGGGCTCAACCGCAGGCGCTGTGAGCCGTGCGCTCAAAGAAGCGGGCAGCGCGTACTGCCTGGTGCTGACCATTGCCTCATAACCTATGAAAACACTGCGCAGTTATTTCCTCCGGGAATTTCTCGGCCCCCTGGCGCTCTCCGTCGGCGTGATCAGTTTCGTGATGGTCGTCGTGGGCAACCTCAAGAAAGTCGCCGACTTCGTCATCAACAAAGGCGTCGACCCCTTCAGCGTGCTCCAGCTCTTCATGCTGATGACCCCGTACATCGTGACCTATGCCCTGCCGATATCGGTGCTCATCGCGGTGCTCCTGGCGCTCGGCAGGCTTTCCAGCGACAACGAGGTCGTCGCCGTGCGTTCCTGCGGGATCAATATTGCCGCGGTCCTCACCCCCTACCTCTTCACCGGATTCATCCTGAGCCTGGCTCTGGTGATCTTCAACGACCGCGCCGCCTCCTACGCGCACTTCCAGTACCGCAAGACGCTGATCGACATCGGCGTGCGCAACCCCACTGCCGCGTTCGAGGAAGGGGTCTTCATCAACTCATTCGAAAAATACATCATCTTCATTTACCGCGTCGACCAGTCCACGAACTCCCTGTCGAACATCCGCATCTACGAGCCGCAGGGCGACGACAAACCGACCAGGACCATCGTGGCAAGAAGCGGCGAGTTCATCACCGACCCGGTCAAAAAGACGGTCAAGCTCAAGCTGATCGACGGGACCTCTGATGAGCCCGATCCGGACAACCCGCGCAATTTCTACAAGCTGAACTTCAAGAATTATTTCATGAACCTGAACCTCGTGGAGGGCTCAGACGGCAAACCTATCGAGAAAAAACCGAAAGATATGAGTTTCGAGGAACTGCGCGCCGAAATCCAGAAACTGCGCTCGGAAGGCATCAACCCTGCGCCGCTGATCACGGAGCTCAACGAGAAGCTGGCCCTGGCCTTTTCCTGTTTCGTGTTCATCCTGATCGGAACGGCCCTGGGCATCATGACCAGGCGACGGGAGAAATCGATCAACATCGGGATCGCCCTGATGGTAATCCTGGTGTATTACCCGCTGTTCGTCGGTTGCAAGGCGCTGGGCATCCAGGGGCACGTCGATCCGTACCTGGCGATGTGGATCCCGAACCTGCTCATCGGCGCCGCCGGCAGCGCTTTATTCGCCCGCGTATGCGTATACTAGACCGCTATACCTTAAGGCCAATCATCACCGTCTTCATCTGGTGCGTCTTCATCTTCGTATTCCTGTTCGTGATCATCGACGTCCTCTCCCACCTCGACGACATCCTGCGGCTGGGCCTCAGCGCGTCCTTCATCATGGACTATTACCTCTCCTACCTTCCTCTCATCGTCGTCCAGATGGCTCCGTTCGCCGCGCTCCTGAGCGTGCTCTATACCTTCAACTCGCTCAACCACACCAACGAAATCGTTGCCATGCGCGCGTCGGGATTAAGCATCCTGCAGGTCATCCAGACGGCGCTGGTGTTCGGGATTATCGTGAGCCTGACCGTCTTCTGGATATCGGACCGCGTCCTGCCGGCGGCGCTTGCGCGCCATCAGGAAATCAAGTACGCCATGGACTCAGGATCCTCCAAACGCCCGCAGGCGACGGTGATCACGAATCTTTCGATGTACGGGCTCAAGAACCGCCTTTTCTTCATCAATAAATTCTTTACCAAAACCAATACCTTAAGCGGCGTGGTTATCCTCGAACACGACCATCTGCAGAACCTGGTGCGCAAGATCGTGGCGACCAAAGCGGTGTACGAGAAGGACTCCTGGACGTTCTACGAATGCAACACGTATGATTTCGATGAGGCGGGAGGAATGCGGGGAGAGCCCCGCTACGAGGAAGAAGAAACGATTCCCATACCGGAGACGCCGAAAGATTTCCTGAATCAGCGTCAGCGTCCGGAATATATGGATATAGCCCAGCTTGACGATTATATCTGGAGGGTGTCCAAGAGCGGCGCCCCGTCGGTGGTGCGGAACCTGCGCGTCGACCTCTACCAGCGCATGACCCAGCCGTTCGCGAGCTTCATCATCATCCTCCTGGGGATACCGTTCGCCCTGCGCATCCGCAGGAAGGCGGTCGGCTTGTCCTCATTCGGAGTGTCGATCCTCGTTGCCTTCGCCTATTTCATCCTCGACGCGGTCTGCGTCGCGCTCGGCAAAGGCGGAGCGGTTCCTCCCCTTGTCGGAGCGTCGATGAGCCATATTATCGCGCTCTCGCTGAGCGTCTGGATGTTGGGAGCGATTCCGTAATAGTTAGCGGGTTAGTGAGTTTGCGGTTTGCCGGTTTAACCCGAAAACCCGCGAACCAGCAAACAAAACCCACATGTTACGTTTCAATATACACCCTGGGAATACGGCTCCCCAGGCCGCAGACGATTTCATACGGAATAGTACCGGCGAGACGAGCCAGCTCCTCTGCGGTAATCCGCTCCCGCGCCTGCGACCCGATCAGCACCACCTCGTCTCCAACGCGCGCCCGCTCGTTCCCGACATCGCACATGATCTGATCCATGCATATCCTGCCCGCGATCGGGAATCTCTTTCCGTGCAGAAGCACCTGCGCCTTGCCGCTGAGATTGCGGGGATACCCGTCTCCGTAACCGATGGGAATGGTGATGATCGTAGCAGGCTTTCCGGTCGTATAGGTACTGCCGTAACTGACGGAAAAACCTTTCCCCACTCTCTTACTAAAAACCACGGTGCTTTTCAGGCTCAATACGGGCTTGAGCCGCAGCCCGAACCTGCTCCGGGGATACAGGCCGTACAGAGCCAGCCCGGGCCGCACCATGGTAAACCTGCTCTTCGGGAAACAGACGGTTGCCATGCTGTTGGCAGCGTGCACCAGCGGAATCGTCATGCCTTCCTTGGCGATGCCGTCCACCAGCGACTCGAAAACTGCAGTCTGAGTTCTCGTATACGAAGAATTTGTGTCTGCCGACGGGAAATGGGTGAATATCCCTTCCACCCTGAGGGAGGAAAACTTTTGCAGCGCGCGCAATAACGGCAATGTATCCTGCGCAAAGACGCCGATCCTGCCCATGCCGGTGTCGACTTTGACGTGAACGCTGACGACCGTACGCCGCAGGCGAGCCGAGCGGTCAAGCTCCCGCGCGCACGTGAGATCGCACACCGTCGCGGTCAAACCGTGGCGCACGAGGGGATCGGCGTCGGATGCGAGTATCAGGCCCAGGACGAGGATCGGCTGGCGTATCCCGGCCTGGCGCAGCGTTATGCCTTCATCGATAGAAGCGACGCCGAAGTACCCCGCGCCTGAGGAAACAAGCGTCCGCGCAACGGGAATGAGTCCGTGGCCGTAAGCGTCTGCCTTGACCACGCACAGCATTTTGACATGCGCAGGAACCCTCGACCGCAGAGCGCGGTAATTGAACCGCAGGTTGCCCAAGTCAATCTCGGCCCAGGTCGGCCGGTAACCACGTTGTCTATGCGGGTCGCGCACGCCTCTTCTCCAGAATTCTCACCTGACAATCCATGGGGTACAGGTATTCCGGCCGCACGTCGAACGCCGATTTCACAGAGCGCCCGGCCGCGGCCTCCCGGGCGCACGCGAGGACCAGATGCGGCTGCGGATACCAGAAATCTTTCTCCAGAAACACCGGCGCTCTCGCCCTGCGCGCGATCTCACCGCGATAGATACCGAGTCCGTCTCCCGTAAACACGCTTCCCCTTGGCGCACGCGCGACTGCCTCTGTGACCGGTCCGAGCGCATACGGACTCACCCTGCGTATCTTCGCGCCGGCACGTCTGTACACGGACCAGTACACCATGCCGCGCCTGGCATCGATCACCGGGATTATCGCCGCGGCTGACACGCCGCCTGCGCCGCGCGCCAGGATATCGAGGGACCGCACCGGGACCACGGGCGTGCGGTGACAAAAGCTGAGCGCCTTGGCGCACGACATGCCGATGCGTACGCCGGTGAACGACCCCGGCCCCGCGCCGCAGGCGATGTAATCGAGCGCGCCGAATTCCAGACCCGCCGCTTCCATGATCCGTTCAAGCGTCGCCGCCATGAGCTCCGAAAGGGCCCTGCCTGCGGCGAGCTGAAATCCGAAAACCGCTTTGCCGGCGGCCAGGCCGACGCACAGATACTGAGTCGACGTGTCAAACGCAAGAATATTCATAACGAGGCTCCGAACAGTTTCAAAAGACGCGCATACCGCGCGCCGTGCGCCGCGAAATGAATCGCTCGCCGCGACCCGTGTTCCGCGGTCAGACGCACTTCAAGATATTCCCGCGGCATCAACGTGTCCAGGCGCTGGGGCCACTCGATTGCAGCGACTCCGTCTGCGTACATGAATTCCTCATACCCCGTTTCAGCGATCTGGCAGTCGGCGTTCAGGCGGTAAAAATCGAAGTGATACAACGGCAGTCTGCCTCCGGCATGGACATGCATCAGCACGAACGAAGGGCTGGTCACGCCTCCAGCGGCGATGCCGAGTCCCGCTGCCAGGCCCTTGGCAAACACGGTCTTCCCCGCGCCCAGGTCACCGAAAAGGCAGACGATATCGCCCGCTTCCAGAAGCGGCGAGAGTTTGCGGGCCACAGCCCTGGTCTGACCTGCTGAACGTGTGCGTACGCGCATGCGTTGTACCGGTTAGAAATGACGAAAACCCCGCGGGGTAATTCTGCGCTCTCTGCCGCCGCGCTCGATCAGGCGCAGTCCCCGTGACGCGGACGTGATCTCGCCCACGCACCAGGCACGCCGCGGACGCTCGCGGGATAACCGCCTGGCGTCACGACGCGATACCGTAAACAGGAGTTCGAAATCTTCCCCTGCGCAAAGCGCGTCATCCAGACTCCGGGCCTGCGGACGCACCGGTAAAAGACGCTCGTAAACGACAGCGCCCACGCCCGACTCTTTCATAATGTGCCCGAGATCCTGGCAGAGTCCGTCAGAAATATCGATCATGGCATGAAGACGGTAGGATTTTCGCAGCGAACGCGCTTCGCGAACGCGCGGCGTAAAATCAAGATGTTTGCCCGAGATGGTGCCGCCGAGCGGACCGGTCACGAAAATCAGGTCTCCCGGCAGCGCGCCCGAGCGCAGCACGAGATTCTTCTTCTCGACCTCGCCGACCATCGAAACGTCGAGCACGAGGACAGGAGCGCGGCTCAGGTCTCCGCCTATCAGCGCGGCACCGAACTGCGCCAGACACGCGCGCATACCGTCGAAGAGCCGCATCAGGCGCCGCGGAGGGAGTTTCGCGGGGATACCCGCAGACACCAGACAATACCGGGGCACGCCGGCGCAGGCCGCGATATCGCTTAACGACACGGCCACCGCCTTGCGCCCGACGAGGTAGGGATCGTCGCGTGAGGTGAAATCGACCCCCTCGACCAGCATGTCGCAGGTGAACAGCTGATAACTCCTGGCATCGCGCGCGACAACGGCGCAATCGTCTCCCGGCCCTTTGACGACCGACGCCGGGCACGCGCATCTCTTCCTGATGCGCTCGATCAAGCCGAACTCACCCCAGGAAGCAAGCGTTTTTTTCATGCCGTCCCATGTTTTTGGCGAACGATTGCCGGTAGGGAGACCTCATAATGCCCCGCTCGGTAATGAACGCCGTGATCAACTCGTGCGGCGTCACGTCGAACGCGGGATTAAAGACCTTCACCCCGCGGCGGACGACCGGCTTCCTGAAATACAGCGAAGTCACTTCATCCGGCGAACGTTCCTCGATCACGATCTCTTTCCCCGATTTCTTCGAGAGATCGAAAGTCGAGACAGGCGCCGCGACATAGAACGGAATCGCGTGGTAGCGGCACAATACCGCGAGGTTATACGTACCGATCTTGTTCGCCGTGTCGCCGTTTGCCGCGATGCGATCGGCGCCGGTAACCACCATATCAACTTTTCCCTGGCTCATCAGCGCCGCCGCCATATTGTCGCACACAACCGTCACGTCGATACCGGCAGCGGAAAGCTCCCACGCCGTCAGGCGCGCCCCCTGCAACAGAGGCCTTGTCTCACAGGCGTACACTTTCAGTTTCTTTCCGCGCGCGTGCGCGTCATACAGAACTCCGAGTGCGGTGCCGTAATCGACGGTGGCAAGCGCGCCGGCATTGCAAATCGTCAGGACAGAATCGCCGCTTGCAATGAGCCGCGAACCGTGCCTGCCGATCGATCTGCAGGACTGCCTGTCCTCCTCAATAATCTTCAGCGCCTCCCGCTCCAGAACCTGCCGCATACCTGACGGCGCAGTCGCCGTAGAGGAGCGCGCCGCGGCATGCATCCGTTCCAGCGCCCAGAACAGGTTCCGGGCAGTCGGCCGCGACGACGCGATATACGCGATCGCCTTTTCCAGGCAGACGAGCATCTTCTGCATGTCCTCTCCCCGGAATTGCCGCGCAGCAAGACAAACCCCGAGCGCGCCGGCAGCGCCGATCGCAGGCGCGCCGCGGACTTTCAGGAGCTTGACCGCCTCGACCAAACCCGGAAGGGTCCTGATGCGCTCGTGGACGAGCCGTGCCGGCAGGCGCGTCTGGTCGATGATCACGATTGCCCCGTTCTTCCAGTCAACGGTGCGGATCTTCATACGCTCATCTCCCTTTTGATCTGGCGCATGCGTTTGCGTATCTCGGAACGGATCGAGCGGCAGCAACCGGGTTTGAGCAGCTCCAGCACGCGTTCGTATGCTTCAAGCGCGCCGCGGTAGTCGGCGAGATTATACAGCGCGTCCGCGAGATTGTCGTACGTCACCGCGCGGTCAGGTTCCAGTTCGAGCGCCGTGCGGAAACACGCCACTGCCTGCGTATACTGGCCGATATTGTTGAGCAGCCATCCCTTATTGTGGTGGATCGTCGCAAAATCTGATTCAACCGCGATCCCCTTGTCAAAATACTCAAGCGCTGCGTCAATAACGCCCTGCTCAACCATGCAGAGCGCCCGGTCGTTGTAGGCGGCTCCGTCGGAAGGGTTCTGCGCTATCGCCGCGTCAAAATGCCCGATCGCTGCGTCAAACCTGCCGAAAAGGATATCAACCTGCCCCTTGAAATATTCTTTCTCCGCGGCCAGACCGAGCGCGCGCGACCTGCGCACTCCCTCGCGGGCAATCATAAGCGCTTCCTTCTTGGTCCCGTAGGTAATCGCGTCATCGAGCCGTAACCGCAGCATCTTCAAATAACCCATACAAACCATGCCTCCTTACAAACCGACCATTCTCGCGAACAGGCTCTTCTTCACCCGGATCGCCGACAAAGGACACGCCTCCTGGCAGCAGAAACAGGCGATACATCCCGAATAATCGAACGTTATGAAATCGCGTTTCAGGGAAATGACCTTCATCGGGCAGGCATCGACGCACGCCGCGCAGCGGGTGCAGCGGGCGTGGTCGACTGCCGGAAAATATTTGATCAGTTGCCGGGCGATATCGATCACAAACGGCGGCAGTTTCTTCCTAAGACCTGAGGTCGTCGGCAGGACAAACGGCCTGCCGGTGACGCTCTCAAGCCGCTCCCCGTGCACGGTGATGTCCTGCGGGCGTGCCTCGCCGAGCTGCCGCCGGCTCGCGATCTGCGTCGTGAGCACGTCGCGCGGCTCCACCCCCATGATCATCGCAAGCACCGCGTCCACAGCAACGCAATCTTTCCCTGCCAGGACCGCGCCGACCGGGCGCGGCGTGCCTGAACTCCCCGGGCCTTCTCCTTCCAGAGCGAGAATCGCGTCGACAACAGTGAGCGAAGGTTTGACGAGCTCATAAATATCGACCAGGATCTTGGCAAACTCCTCCTTCTTGAAGTATGTCTTGTGCAGTTCGGTCTTAAACGTGCCCGACACCAGGCCGAAGAGATTCTTGACCGCGCCGGTTAAAAGCGTCAGGTCGTGCGTCTTGAATTTCGGGACGTTGACCACATGGTTACAGGTGTCGAGCCAGGTTGTCATCGGAAACGCGCCGCGCCAGCGCCGGGAATCGAACCTGACAAGCTCCACTCCCTCCTGCCTGCA
>CAZDUF010000014.1:17983-19391 GCA_964508555.1 uncultured Planctomycetales bacterium | reverse complement strand
AAGTGAGCAGGATATCAGGATCCCGAAGCTGGGTATCGGAGACCCCAAGCGTCCTGGCTAACTGTCCAGTCAGGGATTCTTTTTTATCATTGTCGAGTTTCTTGAGAAACCTGTTCACCGCGCGCAGAGCGTGCTTCTTTTCCTCAATCGACCGCAGCGGCAACGGACGCTCTGACAATTCGGGGAAATGAAGTTCCTGCTGTTGTGTCTTACCGATGATATACATAAGACGGTCATGCCACGGTAATGTGCGGTGTTCGATCATGTCCGTGGACAGAAACACGGTGACAGGCACGCGGTATTTCTTGAGCAAAGGAAAGACGCGGGTATAAATGCATCTATACCCGTCGTCAAACGTCAGGCAGATCGTATTCGGGGCCTGGCTGTTGTCAGCGAGCCGGGACAGGGTCTCATGGAGTTCCCGTACCTTATAGTGCCTGCTCAGATAGGCGATCTTGCGCTCATACTCTTCGACAGTGGGAAACCCGAGTATTTTGAGGAAGTCATAGAGGGGCTCGTCCGTGTCGATGATCCGGTGCGTGTAGAAAATCTGCACCGGTTTTCCAAACCGCGCGCGGAAGAGCCAGCGGAAGAAATACACCAAACCGCTCGCGGAAATGATCATATAGAGGAATCTTCTGGCTGTTTTCATCGTATTAACGGCGTATGGATACGGTTATGAGTCTCATGTGCAATCCCAGAATGCGAAGATTAAGATAGAGTTTCACGGGAACGAACCCGGCGCGCGCGGCAGCTCTGAGCGACGGCGCGTTGTTCCTGCCGATGATAATCCAAAGCCGGCGTATCCCTTTTTCGGATAGCCGGGTCTCTATTCCTCGCAGTACCGCAGGATAAATTCCCCTGCCGCGTGCGTCGGGTGAGGTGAATCCGTCGTACACGTAGGCTTCGTTCGCGCCAAGGCGCACCCATCTGCCGGACCAGCTTTCGAATTCGTCCGCAAGACTGACCCAAGAATAATGGAGGATTCTGCCGTTATGCTCCGCTACGAATCCCAGCTTTGAATCGCGCATGCGCCGGTAAAACCGCGCGCCGTTTGCTTCCTGCTTCATACGTTTGAGCGCGGGAACGTCCGATTCGGTAAGCTGTCGGATGACGATCGGTAATGTGGCATTAACGGGTGCGCTGTCTGCCGAGATATCCTTCATCAAGAGATAGGCGCTGCGGTTCTGGATAATTCTATCCGTGATTTTCTTTATGACCGGTCGTCCTGCCACGTTATTTTCCCTTCTGGAACAGATGTCCGGCGGTATCCCTGATGAGGAGTTGGGCGCGGTAGCACGTCGCGGGGAACGTCTGTCTGTAAACGTTCACGTGGAACCGCTCCTGCGATTCAGTTGCCCACTCTTTTTTTCCGGCCTGGTTGCTTGCAGAATTTAGATAACCAAGG
>CAZDUF010000014.1:0-17973 GCA_964508555.1 uncultured Planctomycetales bacterium | reverse complement strand
CGTAAGAGCATGCCCGGCGAATAGCGCGCGTACACTGGGTCATAGGCGACACAGGCGCTGTAGACGGTATCCTTGGCGCGATAGACAATGGACGCGGCGATATCATGTGCGTCATGTTTAAGAAAATACAGTGCTGTCATGCCTCGCTGCGAGAGTTGACGAAGGAGGTCAAGATGGAAATTCCGCGATGCGGTTGTGCCACCTATGCTGAAGGATTTGTTTTTTTTCCACCCTTTCTGTTCTATCGTTATAAAACGTTCCAAGGCCGTTTGCATGTCGTGCGGCTGGTCGCAGCGTTCGAGTACCGCGCTCCCTCCCTTTTTCTCCAGCCGGTGCAGGGATTTCCTGAGATTATCCCTGGTACCGCTGCCAAGACGGCTGCAATAATCGTTCCAGGATCCCTGAAGAGAGGTTGCATACGAGACAGACGCCTGGTACCGGCGGATCGCGAACCGCTTGCGGTCAAACCCGTTGCACAACACTCTCACAGACTCCCGGGGCTGTTCCGCGAGTTCAATCCCTTCCCATTGGTTAGTGCACGATGCCAGGAAACGGCATATGGCACGCCAGAAGCCCTCATGTGCTCCCTTGCACACGATGCCCGGACAATCGCCGTTACCCCACTCCGCAATAAAACGGATAATCCGGAACGGTATCACCCCGAAAACCTTCTCAGCGGTCAGCCTGAACGGAGCGATACCCGTAACCATGTCGTTCTCTCTGCGCAGGAGAATGAACAGGCGGTCACGCTCTCCGCAGTAATGTTTCCAGGCCAGCGAAACAAAGTCATAGGAAGAATAAAAGCGCGCCGCAGGATCCCGTTCGAACATCTCCCGCCATTCGTTTTCGAGGTCCGGAAGCCTGTCCGGCGAATCCATAATTTCGATCATATCCCGTGTGTGCATGGGGCTTAGCGGGCTTTCTTGGTAATTGACAGGTACAATCCGGTCAAGGCTTGTCCCAAAGTTCTGTTTCGCTGGACCCCGAAGACGCAATGCCGGCACATCGGGAGCTCTCCGGCATTCTGCTTTGTCACGAATTGACGGTGCCTGCGGTTCGCCCATATTTTCCGGAAATTCTCCTGACGTATGTTACCGAGAATGTAGGAATCGAAAAAAGAACACGGCAGCACGTTTCCATACGGGTCGATGAAGATCAGGTAACGACAGATGTAGCAGCGTTTGTTGGGGAAAATCCCGCTGACCAGCTGATCAACGCTTAACACATCTATATTATCCGAAGTAATGTATATTCCCTTGTATCCGGGATTGGTTTTTATGTCGGCAAGCTTTGCTTTTAAGGCTACGGCCTGTTCACGGGTGAAATACATCGGCTTCTCAGCAGGAAGGAAATACGGCTGGGGTTTTCTGCCGTCCAGGCAAGATTCGGCGACACTCTCCTCGGGAATGGCGCCGTAGGGCTCAAGGTTCACCGTGTCCATGCCCCATGAGCGGGCGGCTTCAATCAGGCCGTCGATCTGGTCGAAGTTGGCCGCAGAAATCGTGGCGTTGAGCGCGATTTCCGGCTTTACGCGCTTACCGCGTGCCTCGACGACATATGCTATCCCCTGCTTGGCCTTTTCGAAGAGGCCGTCGACGCCGCGCAAAGAGTCATGGAGCGCTCCGATGGCATCGACCGAGATATTGAAATCATCGAGGCCGGATTCAACCAGCGCTACCGCAGTCGGTTTATCAAGGAGCGAGCCGTTTACCGTTATATTCGTGTGTATTCCCTTCGCGTCGATATACCGGATCAACGGGATGAGCACATCCATGCGCAGCAGCGCGTCTCCTCCGAACAGTTCGATATCCTGGAGCCCGCGTTCGGCGATCGCGTCCACGACTTTCTTCCATTCATCAAGAGACAGCTCTTCTTCCGTTTTGCCTTGACGCTGCCACATGGTACAGCTTTTGCAGCGGCAGGTGCAGCGGTAGGTGATGAAAAAAAGCGCGTGCGTCGGCTTGAAGCGCAGGTAATTGATTTCTTTGCGCATGATTTTATAGAGTGAACGGGTTACGGTTCCCAGCACATGCCATGCGCGGATGAAGAGATTCATCATTCTCCCTTTCGGGCAAACAGAATGCGTTTCAGTTTAGCAACGCCCAGTCTGCGTGCCAGAGGTTTTAATCTGTGGCGGATGAAAAACAAAAGTTTCGCGCGTCCCGTGCGCGGATACAGTTCAATCGTCGCGTGCGCGCGGATGCGGTCAGTCCAGCGCATTTTGTAGGCGTAGTCGTTGCCGCACAAGTCGTACACGTGTATATGTCCGTTGGTCAATACCTGACGGATGATGTGCGCTTCAAGCGCAGACCCGGGCGAGAATTGCGCGTAGCGCATGTCAAAATCCGCCCGTAGCGCGTATTCTTGGTCTTTATAGCGCAGGTGATATTCGTAGGCAACCGGTTTCGCCCCCTCTGCTAGGCTGAGCAACCAGACTGAAAGCCACCCGCGTGAAGAAGCCGCGTCAGTGAGTTTTTCGAAAAAGCGCTTGTTTTCAGCAGAACGCGCCAAATCGCCCGCGCGTACCTTTTTCCAGCTGCGCCGGGAAATATCAGAAAGCGCGTCTATTAATCCGGGAAATTCCCCCGTATTCGTAATCTCCCGGTATTCAAGTTTCCCCATGCGCTGGGCCTTATTCATGCAGTATCGCACCGTCTTCTTAAACCGCAGGGATTTTGTTTCGATAAACGCGTCCCAACCGCCCTCAATCGGGATAACCGGCGACCGCAATCCGGGGAGCGTTCCCGCGAGCATCCGGTGTTCCCGCGCACAGCAAGAAAGCGCGTTCGCCGTCCAGGAATCAGCAGGAATATTCGACAAGCGGCAGAGATATCCTGTTGTTGCTGTTTCGCGTGCCAGATGTCCGATGATACACGAAAGTGCAGCGCGGTCATCGTGCGCAATGAGAAAGTCGCAGCGCGGAGAGTTCGAATCCTGTATAAACTCAATGGTCCGTTCCTCTGTTTTCATAAGCGGCGCTATGGCTCGAAGAGCGCCTGAGTCATATGCGCATAGTACGTACAGCTTGCGCGATGCGCCGAATGCTTGCCACCAGCAGTCGAACCACTCGTGTCTTAAAAAGGGAGATTCGCTTCCTGTAGACTCAAGGAGCGCATTCCATGAACTTTGAAGCCCGGCAAACGCCTCGTACGAGACTATTTCTCTGATTTCGACAGCCATAGGAATGAAAAGAATACAACTCCCGCTAACCAGCCTTTCAGATTCAGCACCGCGTCAGACAAAGACAGGTGCCTGCCGGGAACAAAACCTTGCACGCTTTCAAAAATTACGGATGCAACGGTAACGGTTAGAAAACTCAATACAACCGCCAACCACAGGGACACGTTTTTTTCTGCCGTGAGAACCTTAAGTATGAGGTATGTCAGCGCGGCAAAAAAAGGCATGTGCGCATAATCCTGGATGTCTGCGTAGGAGACGGGCCTGCCTACCGCGACACTCACGCTGTCCTGGATATCCGCGAGCACGGGAAATGCATCTTTGGCCGTGCGCGCGATCTTTTGCGTGGGCGCGATCGAGAGCACGGCGCCTGCTGCTAAGGCGAATAACGTGAACCCTATCCGGCGTGCAAGTGTTCCGGTCATGAAAACAATTCTCCGATACGCGCCGCGACCACTGAGGTGTCGTAGCGTTCCCTGACCAGGTCCAGGCTTTTTTCCGTCATCTGCCTGCACAGCGGATAATCATTGAGCGCCTTGATACAGGCGTCTGCGAATTCCTGAGGGCTGTCAGCCAGGAAAAGATGCTCGCCAGCGCGCGCATCGATGCCTTCAGCGCCGATAGTCGTCGAAACAACCGGCCTGCGGCAGGCAAAGGCTTCCAGGAGCTTGATGCGCGTGCCTCCCCCCACCCTGATCGGCACAATGACCAATGAACTACTGTCGTAATACGGCAGTACGCTTGGTGCGTTTAATGCGACAGATACCGAATCCCCGATGATACTGCTCAACAGGTCGTCTTTTGAACTCAAGCCCACGATCTGCAATCGCGATGTGTTTTCCTGTTTTTGCAGCAGCGGCCAGACGTGCTGCATGAACCAGCGGATTCCTTCAAGATTCGGAGGGTAATTGAGATTACCGCAAAAAAGGAGTGTCTTCATTTTGACTATTGACTGGTCATACCCCTTGACTGCCGTATACCCGGCAACGTCAATCGAATTCGGGATAACCTCTATGTTGCACATAATCTTCTGCGTATTAAGAACTTCGCGGTCATGCTCTGAACAGACGATGCCTGCGCTCAGGAGACGAAAACGTCTGTAGTAATTCCGCAGCAGGCTATTATTGATGCGCTTGCGATAGCGGTCGTACGCGCCGGTATACCCCTGCTCGTCCCAGTCTCGCAGGGATTTGATAAAGTCGAGGTCGTCAAAATCGACGAGAGCTTTGCCCCGGTAGACGCCCCTATATGTAAGGAGGTATTGCCCGGTTTTGACATATCGCGCCAGAATGACGTCAAAATCACGGCATACCTCGCGGAATTGCCTGTCAAAGGCAGGAGAATAGGCTGAGGCAATCTCCCAGGGAATCCCCTGCAGGAAATGTCCCAGGCGTCTGATGCGTCCGCTCGATTGCCGGTAGCCGGCTCGTGAATCATCTATCACCCAGATTTGTTCGCAGAACGAGCGCAAACGCTGCACTGATTCCTCAGAATTACGGCGGTTTGCAAAACAGAGCAAACTGACCCGGTGTTTCTTCGCCAGCGCCTTGAGAAATGAATAGCTGCGGATTCTGTTCCCTGATGACAATGGAAACGGGATAGCCGTATCAAGAACAAGTATTTTCATGATATGTGTATGGCTTCAGCTGTCGTCTCAAGATACCGATGACCCCAGCGTTGATCCGGTTCAAGATAATTGCCTTCCGCCCATTCATTCCAGGATTTCACGAAAACGATTTTCTCGTCCGCCTGTTTCTCATCGACTATATCAAGCGCTTCACGTAAATGCCTCTGATACAGTTCCGGCGTCGCGTTATGCAGAACCACACCCCTAGATCCCGAACGCGGCGTATTGTCCCAGTTTGGGATGACGCAGGGCAGATAATTTTTCTTTCTGGTTTCCTGCGGAAAGATTGTATCGATAAACGACTCATAGGAATAGACGGACGGTCTGCGTTTCAGCCGGTTGAGGAAATCCCTCCCCCTTCGTACGATTTTGTTCTGCCTGCGCTCAAGCAGCTGGACGGTAAAATTATTGGTAAAAGCGTCGAAACCCTGCGGTTCTTTGTTCCAGGGAGCGTCCTTGACTCCGACAAGGTACAGACCTCCCAGTCCGTTCTTGGATGCCAGTTTTCTCCAGCATGCAATGAAATCACCCAAACCGGGGAAATTTCTCAGATTATAGACAATAAAGATTTTCCTGCCGCCAACGTTCATGTATCGTGGATCGGAGAATGCGGGCAATAACGCATAAAAATGTTTTTCATAATCATCGATACCGGGATAGGTTTGTTCGATAAGGATCCTGTTAGGCGAACCGTGCCAGATACCCGACCAGGTCTGGTTTGCCCAGGCAAGGCAAAAGGGAAAATCAGGTTGCCGGGAATCGAGGACCTCGGTAAAGGGGCGTTCCAGTATCCGCCTACCCGCAAACCAGTAATGCCAGTAGCAGAATCCTTCTATGCCGTAGCGCATTGCCAGCTCTGCCTGGTGCAGACGGGTCTCGCGGACCCTGAGGTCATAGAAGCCGAGGTCAGCAGGCAGGTGCGGCTGGTAGTGCCCCTTGAACAGGGGCCGGGCCTTGGCAACGTTCGTCCACTCCGTGAAACCCTCCCCCCACCAGAGGTTGTTTTCCGGAATAGGATGAAATTGCGGCAAATAGAAAGCAATGAGGCGCGCCTTCGTATTCATGATGAAGCTCCCCGACGCATCAGTATGCGAGCAATCCGATAAAGCACAGGAAACCGGCTCTTAATCGTTGTCGAGAGACAATAGAGCGCATCGCTGTTGGAGCGGTCGACGCGATACGCTGTGAGCATGTATCGGCACGAACGAAACCAGCAGCCTTTTTCTCTGGAGAGCTCTCCCATCTTGAAGTATAGGTATGAACGCTGACACGTGCTCAATTGCCGCGCGAATTTCCTCAGAAAGAGAGCGTGCGTTTTGATCCAGTCGTTGCGATATCCGTTTGCGTCCTGCTGGGTACTCTGTGCGTGAACGCGATACCGCGTCAGCGGTTCGGGTATAAAGGCGTAGCGGTGCTTCAGGGACATTTCAAAGTGAAACGCCCAGTCGTTAAAATAACGCAATTCCGTCCAAAAGGGATGCGCTTTGACGGCCTTGGCCTTTCCGAGAAAACTCGACAACAGAATGAAGTTCCCGTTAACCAGCTCATGGAGCAAATCTCCGTTTTTCTGTCTTTTCTTCCCCCAGCGAATATCGGTAAAGGTTTCCCCTGTCGGCACGCCCTGTTCGTTGATTATCCTGCCTTCAGTCCAGACCGCGGCACAGTCAGTCTGTCTATTCAGATACTCCAGTTGTTTCTCCAGTTTATCCCGTTCCCAGATGTCGTCCGAGTCGATGAAGGCAATGAATTTTCCCGTTGAGGCAGCCATCCCTTCATTCATGCCGGCGGCCATTCCCCTGTTGGAGGAATGCAAGATGGTTTTGATGCGGTTGTCACGGTTTCCAATTGCGCGGATAATTTCCTGCGAGCGGTCGCGAGAAGCGTCATCCACAATGATCAGCTCGAGATCGGTGATCGTTTGGTTGAGGACGCTGTCAATCGCATGCGATATATATCCGGCATGGTTGAACGAACGCATAATCACACTCACCGTGGGACCGGCAGGCTGTGCTCGGTGAGACATCAGCTTTTGCAGAATGATACGCCAGGACTCTCTAAGCTGGCGATAAAGCGGGCACAGGTCACTGAAAACCACATCGTAGGTTATCCGCCAATCCAAGAATTCAGCCAGGAGACGCGGGATCGATCGCGGAGCGTCAAGCGCATAGCGCAGCTCATCATAAAAGAGGGATCTGAAAACCATGCCTTCTTTATATCGTGACGGTTCAAGCTGTTCCCCGCTGACCGCCATTTTCCAGAGGGCAAAGGGCGTATCTGCTCCCGCTCGAATCGCCATCGGCGTGAGGCCGCCGAAGCGGGGATTCACTTCAAGAAGGTAAATTTCTTTGGTATGGGCGTCCTCCATGAGGTCAATATTGACGACGCCGTGGTAGTTGATTTCTCGGCAGATGCGCCTGCACACATCGAGCAATTGCGGAAGATAGATTGAGATGCATTTTGCCCCGTTGCCCCCGGAGATCGGATAGGCGCGGATTTTCGTAAATTGGAAAAATTCCAGGATCTCTCCGTTGCAACACACTGCGTGAAAATCCAGATGCCTGCCTTGAATAAACTGTTGGATCATGGGTTTCAAAGAAGACGTGCTGTTTTCTCGTATCAGGCTGCGATATGCCTCATGAACTTCATCGCTGGTACCGCAGTAGCGGTTACCGCTCCCCGCCCCGCCCCTCGGGAACTTGACAACTACAGGAAACGTAAAATCGCGCAGCGCAGCGTCAATCTCTTCTTCGCTGTTTACAAAACGGGTTTGAGGTATCGGAATACCGCGCTCCAAGGCGAAACGAAACATCTCATGTTTATTCAGGCACATGCGGACGACATCTGCTGAAGGAAGACAGAATTTCGTGAGCTGGGCAAATGATGCCCTGCTCTCGGAAAGGTATTCCGTAGTTTCATCGCGCAGGGTGATCAGAAGATCCTGTGTATGCTGTTTCAGATCACTGAGAAGGGCGCTGATATAATCCTCTTTCCGAACCAGAGGATCAGGGAGTATAAGCTTCCGGCTGCAGAACCGAGAATAGAGTGCCGGTGCCTTGGGATCATGGGTTGCCAGGGTCACGCGAATCCCCTTCGACGCCAGCGAGCGTGCCATCGAGAGACTTTGTTTATAATCGGCATCAGTAATCAGCACATTCATGCAAGGATCCTTGTGACTGCGTCAATGACGTCGGCTACATCATCGTCTGTCAGCGCGGCAGAGAGCGGCAATGATACGGTGCGCTCCGAAATATATTCAGCGTTGGGAAAGTCGCCAGGTTTATACCCGTAGGCTTCCCGATAATACGGCTGCAGGTGCAGGGCAATGTAGTGAACTCCGACTCCGATATTTTGTTTTGTCATCTTATCGAGGAAAGCGTCCCGTGCGGCAGGTCCCCGATCCGTATCGAGTAGTATCGTATACAGGTGATATGCATGTCTGGTATTCTGCTCGACCGGTTCAGGCACCGTCAAAGGCAGGTCTCGGAATGCCTGATTGTAGCGCTCCCAAATCGCGCGCCGGCGCCGCCAGTATGCATCGATGCGCTTCATCTGATGAATACCCAGAGAGGCCTGCAGGTCGGTCATATTGTACTTGAATCCCGGGTAAACGATCTGATAATGTTTATAACCTTCGTCGCTGAATCGTTTCCAGGCGTCCTTACTCATACCATGTAATGCCAAAACCTTGATCTGATCGGCGCCGGTTTCGCTATCCGTAATAACCATGCCTCCCTCTGCGGTTACGATGTTCTTGGTTACGTAGAAACTGAAGCATCCGAAATCGCCGAATCTCCCCGCTTTTTTCCCATGATATTCAGTTTCGATGGCGTGTGCGCAATCCTCGATAATTTTCAGGCCGTGAGTGCGCGCAATAGCAGTTATAGCGTCCATGTCGCAGGCGCGGCCGGCAAAATGCACCGGTATGACCGCACGGGTCTTCGGCGTGATCTTACGCTTCAGATCAGCGGGATCGAGATTCATGGTGGCACGGTTGCAGTCAGCGAATACCGGTACTCCCCCTGCATGAATGACCGCGTTGGCGGTGGCTGCAAAGGTCATCGTCGGGACGATAACTTCATCGCCGGGTTTTATTCCAATCGCGAGCATGGCAAGGTGCAGCGCCGCGGTACATGAGTTCACGGCCACGGCGAAAGCCGCCCCCTTATATTCCCTGATCATGTCCTCAAATTTCTTGACCTTCGGGCCGGTACCAAGCCAGCGCGAACGCAGGGTCTCAACAACTTCCGCGATTTCGTCTTCTTCGATACGGGGCGAACCGAACACAAGGAATTCCTTACGGATGTCGTTTGTCATAGTACGGATTATTTCCAGTGCGGCTCAAGATAGGTATAACTTGTGCCGGAAAGCTTTGGTGCAATCACGTGAAACTGGAGCAGCTCATCGTCATAATAATGTATCTTTGACGCATCTGTTTGCAGGTAGACGCCTGCATAGTACAGGCCTTCCGGCAGAGCGTTTCGGAATGAGATTTCGATGTGCTTATCCTGTCCGGCGCTGAGCGTGTAGCCTTTGTGCGCGGTAATCTGACTGTGCGAGTCGAATACATTCATGCCGTCCTGGCGTTTCACCACAAACGCGACAGCGGCGTTCTCGAGTGATTCCAGCACCTCGAACTTGATGTGTAACGTCGCTTCCTGACCGGCTTGGAACGTGCTGGTCTCATTGCCCTGTCCGTCCAGGAGTGCGGCTTTCTTGAGCCGTACTGTTTCGTGATCAACGCGATGCAGGTCTCCCCAACTGCGGTAGTAGTCATGCACCACTTGCCTGCTTTCACCGATCTGCACGACCTGTCCTTTGCTCAGGAGCAGAGTCTGCGGGCACAATTCCATGACCGAGGGAAGATTGTGGCTTATGAAAACGATCGTCGTTCCGTTACGGATGAATTCGTTCATCTTTTCCATGCATTTCCTCTGGAAACGGAAATCCCCGACGCTCAAAACTTCGTCGATCAGCAGGATTTCCGGATCAAGATGCGCCGCGACCGCGAATCCCAGGCGCACGTACATGCCGGAGGAGTAGCGTTTAACCGGCGTGTCGATAAATTCTTCCAGTTCGGAAAAAGCGACGATTGAATCGAATTTCCGGTCAATTTCCTGTTTTTTCATTCCCAGGATCGCGCCGTTCAGATATATATTTTCCCTCCCGGTAAGGTCATTGTGGAAACCGGCGCCGACTTCGATCAGCGCGCTGAGGCGGCCATGGAGGCGGATATCGCCCCGTGTGGGCGTCAGGATACCGCTCAGGAGCTTGAGAATCGTGCTCTTGCCGGCACCGTTATGGCCTATGATACCGAGTATCTCACCGCGTTTAATCTGGAAAGAGACGTCTTTGACCGCCCAGAATTCCTTCTCTTGGAGTTCTCCGTTAGGGGTGCGCCTGCCTCGCAGAAGTCCCTTCGTCAGAGTCGGGACAAGGTCTCTGAGCGAGTCGAAGCGTTCCCCTTTTTTGAATTTTTTCCATACTCCGTTGAATTCGATGGCATTCATTATATGTACTCCGCGAAATAAGGTTCTGACTTCTTGAAAATGAGCCAGCTGAATACAAAACAGCCCAAGGCTACGAACACACTGTAGAACATCCATACAGGTTCAGGCGTCCTGTGGAGCGTAACAACTGCGTTTATGTTCTCGAGTATCGATCCGATGGGATTCAGCATGATCAGTACGCGCCACTCTTTCAGGGAGGCAGCGTCATAGAAGACGGGGGTGAAGAATATCCCAAACGTCAGCAGAATGTCGACCAGGTATTTCACGTCGCGGAAAAAAAGCGCTCCGCAGGATACCAGAAGGCTCGTACCCGCAGTAAGCAAAAGCAGTGTCAGTAACAGCACGGGGATCCAGAAAAGCTGAACGCTCAAACCTACCCTCACAAAGCACAGCAGTGCAGAAAGAACTGAAGACGCCACGAGAAAGTCAAACAACTGCGCGAGTGTGTAGGAGAGCGGAAATATTTCTCTGGGGAACGATATCTTCTGCACCATGTTTGCGTTGCCGATGAGGCTGGTCACGGAGAACTTGAGCGAGCCCACGAAAAATGCCCAGGGAAGCGCCTTAACCGACACAGAAGCGATTTCGCTGATCGACAACGGTACGCCGGTCAGCATGGACATGGCTTTCTTGACGATGATGCCGGAGACGACAATCAGCGCCGGCATGAAGAGTGCCCAGAGAAATCCCATCACGGATTGCTTGTAACGCAGGGTGATGTTTCTCCAGGTGAAAGCCCAGAGCAGTTCGCGTGAGGCGTACAATTCCCTGAAAATGCGTATCATGGCGCGGTCCCCTCTTCTTTCTGATGGCGGTACACGTAATAGACATTATCCGATACCGGAAGTTTAATGTACTCACTCTTGATATGGTCCTGAAAATCTTTCGAAAGGCTTGGATCTTTCATGTACGAGTTATCCGTGATAAACCAGGTTACCGCATACCCGCTTTCCAATTTTTTTAGAGTCTCGAGATCGGCAATGATGGGTGTTCCCGTTTCCCTGTCCGTTTCCCTGCGTGCCGAGTCCCGAACAAACTCGTGTGTCGCAAGCTGATAATCAGGATGTCTGCGGCTGTAATAAAAAAGCTCCATGCTCCCCGTTGAAAGGAAGAGTTCATTAGCAGGAATTGATTCCGCGAATGAGGCCAAGGGATGCATATCGTACAGCGCAAATTTAATGAATGTCGAAGGCGGATTTTTGATCCATGGGAAAAACGCAGGGTATGCGATCGCTATGCAGCATGCCCCAATCGCCAGATACCGTGCCGCCAGGGAACGGATTCCAGCGTGTCCGCGTACAGCGTGGCGCTCCTTATCTGAGTATGCAGACCGTACCCAGGCGATTATTTCCGAGCCCAAGAAAGCGATTGGCATGAGAAACAGAGGGAAAATAAAGAACATGTAGCGCTCATCCTTCCAGGGAAAGATAAGACTCAAAGCGAGAAACGGCACGACAAAACAGCAGGCCGTATACAGGCCGAGCTTTCCCTTTTTAAGCATCATGAGTACGAGTGCTAATGGGAAAAACGCGGCGAAGATTGGATACGTCGTGTGTAAAATCTCCCGGTAGTAACTAAAATCATGTGCGTGGTGCATTGCCCATACAGGCGTGGATGAGATATATGCGCTCAGGTCAAGTTCCGGCAGGAAGCATTTGACAACGACAGCAAGCACCGCAATAGAGGCAACGGTAACCGCAGAAACAATGAGATAGCCGGATCGTAACGCTGCCTTCCCGCCGCGACACAAAAAGATCAGCAGTGTCATACCCGTACAATACACAAGAGCAGACAGGATAAACATGACGGCGAGATGATGCGTGTGTACGGCGAGCGCGAGCAAACATGCCCCGGGTATATAGCGCATGAGCAATGAACCCGGCGAAGCCTGCCGCGGCACATTTTCGCCCGCAGCGTAGCATGCATAGAAGATTAATAGATAGAGAAGTTGGAGCAGCGAATACATCCTGCAGACTTGTGACCAGGCCACTTGATACGGCGACAGGCTGATGAGTCCTGCCAGGATCAGCGCAGGCATGACGCCCAGCAGCCTTCGGCTAATGAGATAGGCGGCAGGTATCATCAGAATTCCCATGAGCGCGCTTGGCAGTCGCGCGGCTGATTCACTTACCCCGAATAGTTTGAAGGAGATTGCGACCATGTACGTGTACACCAGAGAACGCGTATATGAGACGCCGGATGGTAAAAGCGGCTCTCCCGTATTGTTGATGTTTTGCGCGGCAAATACATGGTAGAGCTCATCGCACCAGAAGGAATATTTTCCGATGCCGTGCAGGCGCAGGTATGCTCCAAAAACGGTCAGGAAGACGAGGATGCAAATAATCAGTTTGCGTTTCATATGATTTTCTCGATGCGGTATTCTTTGATTTTACGCGCGTGAATGAAAATAATCAATTCGCCGATCAGGCCGATAGATACTAGTTGGACGCCAAGGACCATGAACAAGGTGCCCATGATGAGCAGCGGCCTGTTCGCGAGCGGGTTTCCCATGAATTTGACGATTAAAAGATAAAAATTCACCGCCGAGCCGAAGAGAAAGATCGCCGCGCCGGTCATGCCGAAGAAGCGCAGCGGCTTCTTGGTGAACTTGACGATAAAGAAAAGCGAAATGATGTCAAACAGCCTGCGCAGGTACACGCCCGGCGCATAGAGCCCGCTCTTTCTGCGCCTGGTCAGAGATTCGAGGGTCGCCTCTCCTATTCTGTATCCCTGGCGATGCGCAAGGACAGGGATAAATCTGAACATGTCTCCGTAAATATCCAGTGATTCCGCTACTTCTCTGCGCATTGCAATGACTCCGCAGCCGAGATCATGGATATTGATGCCGATAAGGCGCCGGACGAGTCCGTTAAAAACGGCTGATTCGATACGGTTCAGACGCGCATCCCTGCGATGCGCTCGCCGGGCAGCAATGAGATCGTAATCCCCTGTAAGAGGAGTAATCAACTTGTCAAGTTCCTGCGGCTGTACCTGGAAATAGACAGGCAGTACCAAAAGTATCTTGCCCTTGCATTGGGAGAAACCGGCAACAAGCGCATCCGATTCGCTGAACACCGAACGGAGCTCAAGCAGCCTGATTTCATCGGGAAAACGCGCGCGCAGTTCTTCGAGACTGGCTCGCGTCCTGGCAGAGTCCGCATGTTCCACAAAGATAAACTCGAAGGTTTTCTGAAGCCGGGAAAGTGTCAAGCGGACTTCCTCGAATACCCGGGTACAATCGTCGCCGGTTTCCGATACGGTGACGACAACAGAGATATCAATTATTTTTTCCGTATTCATGCCGCGCCTCGCTGGTTGGCGAATCCTCTGTGAGCCCTGAACGAGCCCAGTTTTAGTATAAGTTCTCCCAAGGAGCGTCCAGAGTAGAGCTATTGTCGGAAAGACGACGGGTGTCAATTCCCCGGAGGGATTCAGATGATATAAAAAAAGCGATTTGGCTCCGAATCCCAGTCCAGCAATAACAGGCAGAATCGCCATGTACCCGAAAAGATGCAGCGGCCGGTAGGAATATCCCAGGATGAGCTTGACGGTAAACACGTCAAACAGGACTTTAATTGTTCTGCTGATCCCGTATTTGGACGCCCCATACCTGCGCGCGTGATGGGTAACCGGAATTTCCGTCACACGAGCGCCGCTTAAAGCCCCGAGAGCAGCCATGAAGCGGTGCATATCCGAATAGAGATGCATACACCGGATAACCTCTCCCCTGTATGCCTTGAGGGTGCAGCCATAGTCGTGAATGCGAACGCCGGTCATCGACGCTATCAGACGGTTGGCAATCATCGAAGGAAGTTTCCGGGAAATAGCCTTATCCTTGCGGTCTTTGCGCCACCCGCTGACAATGTCGTATCCCTCGTTCATTTTCTCAAGTAACCTGGGTATGTCCCGCGGATCATTCTGCAGGTCGGCATCCATGGTGATGATGATGTCTCCGTCAGCGTGATCGATACCGCAGGCCATGGCAGGCGTTTGACCGAAGTTTCTTCTGAGTCTGATAATTCTCATCCCTCCGGCTACTTCGCGTTGTATCTCTTCTAATACAGCAAAAGTGCCGTCACGGGAGCCGTCGTCCACGAAGATAATTTCGTGGGTAATCCCGAGAGAATTCAGAACGGGAAACAGGGCATCGCAGAGGGGCCGCATGCTCTCTTCTTCGTTGTACGCCGGGATGACGATAGATAATGAACAGTTGCTCATAAATTATGAAATTCAGGTACGCGGGTTGAATGTCGGTTTTCCCCTGCCGCCGTGAGCCAGGTAATGAGCATAGACGGCAAGATGCTCATCGATGGCGACTTTTGTTTCAAAAGTCCTGCTCACATAGGCATGTCCTTTCTCTCCCCGTTCCCTCCAACGATGGTTCTCAAGCAGGAAACGCAGGCCCCTTGCCCAATCTCCGTCAGTAACATGATATCCGAATTCGGAGCTGAAGTCATCGGGATTGAGCGCGGAAAGCGTGGCACACTTGTACGCGGCAGCCTCAAGGAACGCGTTCGGGAGCGCCTCCTTCGCGGAAGTATTGACCATGATCCAGCAGCTCTGGAGTATCTCATCGTGCTTATTGGTTTTGAACTGGTCGATAAATCCGGGCATCTCAAGGTTCGGGATATCCGAGAACTTCTTGCGAAGCGAAGCATCCCACTCGGCGTTTCGGGAATGACCTGCTGCGATGAATCTGACATGCGGAAATTGCGGCGCCAGCTCCATGAAGAGTTGCGGGCGTTTGACCTTATCCCAGCGGGCGAGATAGCCAACGGTCGGCTGTTCTGCTTTTCGAATAACTCCCGGAATCGAGACCGGCGTGGCAAGGAACACTGGATCATGCCGGAGTTTGTATAGGGCTCTGATTTTGGGCACCAGGTACTTAGCCATACTGTACACGGCATCAGCCCTCTGGACCGCACGCGACACCAGAAAATTATGCTCAAAAACGAAATTCGACAGTACTTGGAATCTGCTTATCGCGGGATACGTAAACTCTATTTTCCAGTCGTTTAAATTCCGGGGATCCTGAAACGTTATCAGGTGCTTGCGATCCGGCATGAGCTTCATGGCCAGATACGTCGCCATAGACGGTTCCAGAGAGTGATAAATATCGGCATCCGCCATTTTGATCAACCGGATCGCCTCCAACGGATTCTTTTTGGAGTATCCGAGAACGGTCATGCCGTCAAGTTTCTCAATCTCTCCCTGCCCCTGCTGACGCGGCACAACGGCAGATACATCAATCCCCCTGTTGACCAGTTCCCTGCCGATCGTGCGGGTAACTCTCCCGAATCCGCCGTACTTACCCCACGCGAATATCTCAACGCACATCAAGCATATCTTCATAGCGTATCCTCTGTTATATCTTGAAGTAAATAACTCCGACGCACACGATCAGCCACAAAGCTATTGATATCTGGATTTTATAGTCCGCAAGCAGAATTTTGACCGGGTCTCCTCCGAACCATTTCGTGTCGAGCACGTACATGTAACGGAAAATTCCGTAGTACACAAACGGGATGGTATAGATAAGATGGTTCGACCCCACATGTGAGATAGTTACAGGATCGATAACGTACAGGCTGTACGCCATGACAAGAGAAGCAGAAATCACGGAGATTATGCGGTCAAGAAAATACTTGTCGTACTTTGACATAACCGGCCGGTCTGTCTTGGAGTAGTCGATATCGTATCTGCGTTTATTAAAACCGAGAAACAGCGCCAGAAGCACGGTGCAGATTAATATCCAGTTAGATAAACCTACTCCGCTGACGACTGCCCCCGCGACAAGGCGCAAGTAGAAAAATACCCCTAAACAAAAGACATCAATAATGACAGCGTGCTTCAGAGACCGTGCGTATGCATAGTTCAAAATAATATACGTTGATATTATCACTCCCGCGCAAAGCCGTAACATAAAGGCAAGCGGGATAACTGTGGCAAGAATAACACAGGCTACGAGCAGGGCCTGTCGTGGAGAGATTCTTCCTGATGCTATGGGCCGCTTGCTTTTTTGCGGATGCGTTCGGTCTTCCGCAATATCACACACATCATTATAGAGATACATCGCGCTTGAGCTAAATCCAAACAATACGAATATCTTAGCGGTTTCCGAGAGTGCCTGAACGTTAAAAAGGTTATCGCCGAAAATCAGGGGGAAGAATATGAACATACCCTTGAGCCAATGAGACAGCCTCAATGCTCGCACCCAGACAATAATACCTTCGAAAAATCCGGCAGTGACGTGTGTGGACATAGAGATACTCCGGTTGCAGGTAAATACAGCGAATAAAACCTTATCCAGGCGGCGAGTAAACAACTGGTCCCTCGACACCGGTCGATAATAAATGAAACAAAACTGACGCCGCTTTGCGGGCAGACGGCAGGATGAGCTCGCTGCCGCGGTACTCTTTATTAAATTTCCATAATTTTTTGTATTGCGCCTTCTCGGATCCCGTACTCCACGTCAAGGGATAGCTGTTATTTGCGCTTACGCCGCTGGTTTCGTCACTAGCTTGAGATTCCCCGGGAAGGAACGCAGATACTTGACTCTCTGAATAACCTATAGCTCTGAGAGAATGTGTTAACAATTCAAGGTGGCCGGTTTTTAAAAGTATCGCCACTATGAGCGGATAGTCCTCCTCACGGAGAGGGTCATGCGCAAGTATGTTGTTGAAGGGTACGCCGTTGTTAAAATTCACCATTATTTCATTATAGAGAATTTTTGATACCAACGGGAACTGATGACCCAAAAAAGTAGGCAACGTGATGTGCTCAGAGCTTAATATTTCCCTGCCAGCATTCGAATCAATATGTATACCCTCTTCGTCTTCAACGATGTAAACAAAGGTGCCCTCGGCGGTGCGCATAGCCACTGTATACGCTGGTGGAATAACAGATACGGTTGCCGTTCGCCATCTGCGAATGAGTTGCTGAGTAAATGCGTCCCGTAGTTCACCATCGCGGTAGATAAATTTTTGTCGTTGCCCCATACCAAAAACAAAAAACTTTGACGCAGGAGTATTCTTTTTTATGCCTGCATATGACAGTCGGAATCGGTCGCATTCGGCATAATACGCCTGTTCTAGTGCCTGAAGATGTGCCCATCGGTCAGAATAGTAGCCCCAGCCAAGCTGTGCGCGCCGTGCAAGTTCAGGATCGTTGTACGTGCCGATAATCTTTCGGAAAACCCCTATGTTATTGACGAGTAGCACACAAAGGAAAATGCCCAATTGCACGGTGTGTGCCCGTTTCTGACCGGGAATAAATCTCACCATATAAAGGATTAATACCGGAAACGTTACTGAACCAGTATACAAGAAATATTCCATAAGCCCGGGATCAGTCGGCCCATATAAACCATGGAGGCAGAAAACAAATATGACACACCAGAACATACCCGTAAAAAATATCCCGTAGTGTCTATGCTGTAAGGTCACCAGACCACTGATAAAATATGAGAACATTAGCACTATACCTGCATACCCCAACCAGGTAAAATTCCATACTCCTGAGAAAGTCACAACAGGCAGAAGTTCCCCCATAATACGGAACTGCGGACCTCCGCCAATGATATTGGTAAAGAGAAAATGCTTGATAACTTCCTGCGCAACAAGAACGGGATAACGCAGGGCGAAAGCGTTAATAAAAAGCGAT
>CAZDUF010000013.1:0-19493 GCA_964508555.1 uncultured Planctomycetales bacterium | reverse complement strand
TGCACGGCCCCCCAGATGTCTGAATTGGGTATTTTCTTCTCGATAAGATGCAACACTCCGGGCAGATGCATGATCGTACTCAGCGTCACATCATCTTTCAAATGCAGCTGCGCACGCACATCGCGAATAATGGAAGCGTATTTCTTCAGCAAAACCGCATCGACGTGAACCTCCGTGCGATTACCTCCGGTAACGGTCAACGTACAAGTGATCCTGCCCCGATTAACCTTCTGCTCGACCATTTTCTTCAGTCTGTCTTCGAGATACAGATACCCGGGAGGCATATGCATCACGACTTCCAGAAATTTATGGTTGTAACTGTGCAGCTCGACGCTGACGCTGCCAAACGCTGTCGAGACCTCCTTGCTGCCAAAACCCGTCATACTTTGCATAGATCTCCCCTTAAGCCCACACGAGCTTCGCACATTCCTTGAGTAACGTGGCCTTCGTCGGATACAAATCAACGATGATTTCGTCAGGATGAAACCAGAGCTTGATTTCGCGTTCCGCTTCAATGGGATTTGACGAGACATGAATCACGTTTTCATAGAGGCCCGCAGTCGTGATTCTGCCATACGATCCCCGTATCGACGTCGCCTCAGCCTCTTCGGGATTCGTCGCACCCGCTAATTCCCTGCATTTCTGAATCGCGTCGTTACCCCAATAAATGAGCGCCATGGTCTTGCGCCTGTCGTGAAGTTCGCCTTTCAAATATTTAATCAACTCGCCGAAAAAAGGCTTATCCGAAAGATGACAATAATGCTTTGCCGCGAGTTCCTCAGAAACTCTGACCATTTTTGCAGCTACGATCTCAAGCTTTGTCTCTGATAACCTAGTCAGAATGTTCCCTGTTAAAGATTTTTTAAGACCATCTGGCTTAATTAATATTAAAACAGCTTGAGCATGATTCCCCATATGTGCCTCCTAATCTAGTGTTAGGCCTGAAAATTTCTGGACATTTCTTAATTGGACATTTTATAAATGTCCAATTAAGCTCTACTGTTAGACTGCGTTATTACAGCTACAATTCTATCAAGATCCTCCGGAGAATAATAATCGATAACAATAGCTCCTCTCTTCTTTTGCTGATGTATCTTTACTTTTGTTGCCAGATGATGCTGAAGTTGCTCCTGTTTTCGTAATACTGACGAATAATTTGGATGGGAAGCTGCAGAAATCCTGCGGCGGTTTCGTTGGCGAGAGCTCTTGATAATGTTTTCGAGTTCGCGTACCGATAAACCTCGAGCGATTACTTCCTTGGTCAGATGACGCTGGTGATTGGCGTCCTCTATTTCAAGCAAAGCACGACCATGCCCATATGAAATACGAGATTTTTTGATTTCGTCCTGAATTTCCTGCGGTAACCTTAATAGTCTCAATGTGTTAGTAATTGTCGTTCTCGCCTTCCCCAACACTTCACTAATGCGCTCCTGAGTAACCTGGAATTTCTCCAACAAATATTGATACGCCCTTGCCTCCTCGATGGCGTTCAAATCCTCCCGCTGAATATTCTCAATGAGTGCCAGCTCAAGAGATTCCCGGTCATCGACGTTCTTGAGAAGCACCGGCACCTCTTTTAAATTCAGGGCTTGACAGGCACGCAACCGACGCTCCCCGGCTATCAACTCATAACTATCACCTTGTCTGCGAACCACTAAGGGTTGAATAACGCCCTTCTCGCGAATAGATACTGCCAATTCGTCAATTCCTCCCTGATCAAAAATTTCCCGCGGTTGCAACGCATTAGCTTTGATCTTGTCAATCGGGACAAACAGAACCTCTTCTTTCCGGGTCTCCTGCGAAAAGATATCAGGTATCAACGCATTTATCCCTTTCCCCAGCGCTCTTCTTTCCATAGAGAAAACTCCTTATGCCTTTTTCTCGGCGGAATTGTTACAATCGTCGCCGTGCGGCATTACGTCAGTGTTATTTTTCAGGAATTCACGGGACAACTCTTCATATTTGAGCGCACCGATCGACTCAGAATCATACAATGCGATTGGTTTACCATAGCTCGGCGCCTCGGTCAGGCGAATACTGCGGGGAATTACTGTTTCAAAGACCTTCTCTCTGAAATGATTTCTTGCCTCGATGATGACCTCTTTCGTCAGATTAGTGCGGAAATCAGCCATGGTAAGAAGAATGCCTTCGATCGTTAAATGCTGATTGAGATGCTCTCTCACGAGCCTGATTGTATTATTCAGCTGAGACAATCCTTCGAGCGCGTAATACTCGCATTGCACGGGAATAAGAATCGAGTCAGCGGCACACATACCATTGATCGTGAGCAACCCCAGCGACGGAGGCGAATCGATAAAAATATAATCGTACGCTTCTTTAACCTCGGATACAGACTTTTTCAGTCGGTACTCGCGGCCCATGGCACTTACTAATTCAACTTCGGCCCCAGTTAAATCAACGTGTCCTGGAGCAAGAACCAGGTTTGAAACTTCTGTGGTCATTATTATATCTTTAAACGGTAAATCTTCAATAAGTACATGATAAATATTCTTTGACAATTTCGATTTATCAATACCCAAGCCGCTGCTGGCGTTTCCCTGAGGATCAAGATCTATGAGCATAATCCTCTTGCCGGAAAGCGCAAGATAGGTGGTCAGGTTTATGGCCGTGGTTGTTTTGCCGGTTCCCCCTTTTTGGTTACAAATACTTATTATTTTTGCCATAGCATCAACGTTACACGTGAAACTGGAACTATATATAATTTACTCAAGAACACTTACTCTTATTTTGGCTGGCTTGGCACCGCCCATACCAAATAAGCCCTTCGCCTCTTCAGATAGTATTTCGATCTTAACCTTGTTCCGAGGTAGTTTCAATGTCGCCAAAGCGGTTTTTATCGCTTGCTCTAGACTTTCCCCCTCGATTTCGATTTCACGCACTTTTTTTGCGCTCATGCCTATTTTGCGATCCTGTATTGAAAAAGAAACATCAGAAAGCTGTTAACAAGCCAATATAAAACAAGCCCTGATGGCATATGATAGAAAATGAATCCAAACATGACAGGCATGATAAACATCATCATTTTTTGTTGCTCGGCCTGGGTTCCGGCAGCTGTCGTCTTGAGAGAAGCCCGCTGCTGCAAAAACATAAGAATGGCCAACAAAATCGGCAGCACATTGACTTCATTTTTTAATACCGGCAATATGACGGGAATCGTGGCTAACTTGTCGGGCGAAGAAAGATCTTTTATCCAAAGAAAATTCGCCCGAATCAGAAAAGCGGAACGCATCAGAACCGGGTATAAAGCAAAAAAAATTGGCATCTGTAAAAGTATCGGCAAACAACCGCTTAATGGGTTAACCTTATGAGCCTTATATAGTTCCATTATTTCCTTGTTCAATCTCTGCGGATTATCCTTATGCGTCTTTCGCAATTCTTCAATATGCGGTTGCAACTTTTGCATCTCCTTCATTGAGCGTATTTGTTTAACACTCAGCGGGAAAAGAATGCCATATGTCACAAGGCTCAGCATAACAATAGCTATGCCCCAATTACGAACCAGCTTATAAAAAATATCTAACAACTGTAAAAGTATATGAGAAATAATGTCGAACGGTCCATAATGGATAATCGCTGCCCAAGCGGGATTGGTCGCATTAATCACCCTGATATCCTGCGGCCCAAGATACAGTTTAAAGACAAAATCTGCTGTGGCTCCTGATATGACAGGCACAGGCGCCATTTTTAGCTCGACAGTGCTGGATTGCTTGTCCTGAACACGTACGGCGGCTTGCGCTGGCCCGGCTATAGGTTCAACAATGAAACAGAAATACCTGTCGCGAAGGGCGAGAAAATCGATCTCTTGGCTTACAGCGAGCCTGTGACCGGAATGGTGATTGATTTTCTTATTTCTGGAAAAAACCGCTGAAGCATACTGGTTGTCAGGATTACCCTGCTCAAAGCGCAATATGCCGGCTACAAAGGATGAATTAGCAGATACACTCTGTCCAGATACATTCTGGACATTAATTTGTAATTTCATGCCATACATGTTGTTATCGAATAAATATGACTTGGTGACGATCTGGTTTGCGTCCTCATGCCTAAAATGGACCCCTGCAGGATCGTCAGCGAGCACGCGCCCGAATCTCATCTCAGCATTAATAGGAACTCCCGCGTCAATACGGTAAACATAATCACGATAGGTATGAAACGTCGCTGACTTTAATACACCTAACGATTCGATAAATTCATATGACACCCCATTGCGCTGAACCACAAATGTCTCCTCATCAAGCCTCGGGAGCGCCGATGCATGAGTCTGGGAATCTATAGCTGGCACCGAGGCAGGTATGTCTATGTTCACAACTCCTTGGGTAACAGTTGTTTGCGCTTTTTTTTGGATTGATGACCAGGAAAGCATTAGTGCTAATGACAAGGAAATAGCTAACAACAATCTTTTTTCCATAGTAAGAATTATTAAAGCAACGGATCCTCGATATTTCTCCTGGAAAAAGGATGACAGGAGATAATGCGAGCGCCGGCCTTTAAGCCTCCCCTAAAGAAACCGTATATGCGTATCGCCTGATACGCATATGCGGAACAACTTGGAGAATATCTGCACGAATGCGGCAACATCCCGCCGACATACGCGCGGTAGAATGTAATACATGCCAGCGCGACGCGAGTCAGCATGTCAAACTGCAAGTCTTTTTCTGCCTTTTCGGCGGCGGCGCGCAATCACCCTGCGACCGGCCTTGCTGGAGGAGCGCTTGAGGAAACCCTGGCTGCGCTTTTTGACTATGTTGGTGGGGGTCGTAATGTTTTTCTTCACAACAAATCTCCTTTGGTTTTCTGCTGGAGCAAAACACGCCTCTGTATATAATGTTATTTATGATATCATAATTCTCCGAGTGGTCAAGTAGGCGCTATCTTTTTTTTAGCCGGGCCAGGAACAGACTGTTTCAAAAGGGACATTTATCGACGAGGATCTGTTGTGCACAAACCAGGCTGGTTATCCACAGATTGGGCCAGGGCAACCCAAACTGCCGCATCCGGGGCACGAGCAATCCGCTCGCAGGCATGAGGAGCGACTGGTGTCACGATGGTATTTGTTACCGCTCCCGTATGGATTGTGGTCCCTGGACGTTCGCACCAAAGTGCTTATTATTTTTCCTTGCAAAAGCTTTCGTCTCTGCTATAATGCAACGTGTTTTTTGGTGATGCCGACGCCAGAGCGTACGAGGCTAACCAGTGAGAACATTTGACAGCCATTTCAGCCGGTACATGATCGCATTTTTTATTATCCACAGAGTTATTCAAGGTGTGAATATGCTGTGAATTTGGTTAATTATGTCGACAGGCCGACGATAGCGCGATCGTCAGCCCCGACAACTTGATGCGTTATCAACAATGGCAACATTACTCAAGACCTGGGAAGATGCCAGGAACCAATTGAGGGTTCAGCTTGGAGAACCTGCTTTTCAAACCTGGATTGTGCCGCTGGTAGCGTCTGAGCCTGCTCAGGACCGGCTCAATTTAGCCGCTCCTGACGCCTTCTTCCGGGAATGGGTGGATAAACACTATCTTTCGCGCATCCGGGAGATTATCCGGGATCTCGCCCAGAAACCAGACATTATCATCACGCTCGAGGCGCATGCGAGCCCTGCGGAAGCAGAAGGCGCGCGGCCGTCGCCCGATATGCAACCCTCGAGAAGACCTGCTGCAAACACTACGCTCACCACCCTGAATCCACGGTACACGTTCGAAAACTTCGTTATTGGTCCGTCGAACAGGCACGCGCACGCCTATTCCATAGCCGTCGCGGAGAATCCGGCAAAGACATATAATCCTCTTTTTATATATGGCGGCGTCGGCCTCGGGAAAACACACCTCATTCAGGCGATCTGCCACCATCTCTCGCGGAGAAATCCGGAGCTTTCCATCCATTATGTATCGTCCGAGCGGTTCACGAACGAACTCATTGATGCTATCCAGCGCCATGCGACAGCCGCATTCCGCCAGAAATACCGCCATGTCGATGTGTTAGTCATCGACGATATTCATTTTATCGCGGGAAAGGAATCGACACAGGAGGAATTTTTTCATACCTTTAACGCCCTGTATGATGCGCACAAACAGATTGTCTTCTGTTCAGACCGCCCGCCAAAGGAAATCAACAATCTTCAGGACCGCCTGGTGTCCCGTTTTGGCTGGGGATTGACCACCGATGTGCAGCCGCCTGATTTTGAAACGCGCGTCGCCATTCTGCAAAAAAAGATCGAGCGCGAGCCGATTACCGTTCCGAGGGATGTCATTGTTTTCATTGCTCAACTGATCAAAACAAATATCCGTGAATTGGAAGGAGCACTGATACGTACCATAGCATATTCATTGCTCGAGGAGGAGCCGGTGACGCTCGCCCTGGCAAAGGAAGTACTGAAGGATTTGCTGCGGGAGCCTGAAAAGCTCGTGACGATTGACTTTATCCAGCGGTGTGTCGCGGAGGAATTTAGTATTAGCCTTCCAGACTTAAAAACAAAAAGACGTAATAAAACAGTCGTGTTGCCCAGGCAGATAGCTATGTACCTAAGTAGGGTGTTGACAGATTTATCACTTCCTGAAATTGGCGCCTATTTCGGAGGCAAGGATCACACGACTGTATTGCACTCGTTTAATAAAATCAAGGAGGGTATCACTAGAGATGAACAATTGAAGCAACGAATTGACAGGATAACACATGTTATTAAACAATAATACACATTTTTACCCCTGCTTCTAAAAACCGTTACACATTGCAATTTAATAGCATATATAATTATCCACATAAAACACGGGCTTTACTCTTAACACTTCTATTTTAAGTTTTGATATAATCAATAATAATAAGGAGAACTGTTCAATGAAATTTAAAGCGGAAAAGGCAACACTTTTGAACGCGATCCAGAGTGTATATAACATCATTAGCGTCAGGGCACCTTTACCTATATTGTCAAATATTCTTCTTGAAACTATTCACAATCAACTAAGGCTGACCGCCACCGATTTAGATATCGGAATAAGTTGTGTATTGGCTGTGGAAATTATCGAACAAGGCGCAATTACCGTTCCGGCGAAACGATTTTTCGACATTGTTCGGGAACTACCATCTGAAAAAATTCACTTACATACAAAAAAGAATAATCTTGTCACGATTGAAACGGAAAATTGTCAATTTAAGCTTATGGGGATAGCGCGGGAGGAATTTCCTAAACTACCGGAATTTAAAGATAAAGAGGCCATCGCGCTCGATCAAGGCGAGCTGCGAAAAATGCTACACTTAACGTCATTTGCGGCATCGCTCGACGAAACAAGATATGTCCTCAATGGAATATTGTTTAAAATATCGCGGACATCACTCACCTTGGTATCGACAGACGGAAAAAGACTCTCCGTTGTCGAAAAAAAGATACAGACCGCAACCGAAAAAGAAATAATGATCATTGTTCCGATTAAAACAATACATGAGTTGATCAGGAATCTTAAAGAGCAGGGCACGCTTTCAATTATCCTGGGCAATAACCAGGCTTTGTTTGACCTGGGAGACATTGTTATTATTTCACGGCTCATAGAAGGAGAATTTCCTGATTACCGCCAGGTTATCCCTGCGCAGTCGGAAAACAAGCTTTCCGTTGATCGCACGCTGTTGTTGCTCGCCGTGAAGCGCGCGGCACTTTTGTCGACGCCTGACTATCAGGCGGTTAAACTGGAGATTTTTAAAAACAAGATTCTTGTTTCAAAATCCACACCCGATGTCGGCGAAAGCCGCGAGGAACTCCCGGTCGTTTACACCGGTAAAGAGCTCGCGATCGGGTTTAATCCCCAGTATCTGATCGATGTTCTCAAGAATCTCGAGGAGGAGACTATAGGGATAGAAATCAGCGACAGCGAGCGGCCGGGAGTCATTCGGTCTGACGGATTCGTTTATATCGTCCTGCCGATGAGGCTGGGATAACGGTGACAGGCAAGGCGCGCGCAGGCACGAGCATCAAAGAGGCGATTTCGGATGTGATGGGACGTCTGCGCGTTGGCGAGGCGACCGGGGAGGGTCCGGATGCATGTGACGCGCTGAAAAACATCTTGACAAAAGAAGAGCGCGAGCATATAAGAATTACTAATTTTGCGAAGGGCATTGTGTACGCGCATGTGGATACCTCGTCGTGGTTGTACGTGTGTTCACTGAAGAAAGAGTCGTACCTGAAGCAGGTTCGCATGACGGTTCCCGCGGTGCGGGATATTCGCTTCGGGATCGGAGATGTGCATGAAGGCAAAGGGAAAAGAGACTCAGGCACGGCCTCAGGCTGCGCCTGAAGCCGCCAAGCCACAGGATCAGAATAAGAAATACGACGCCACCAATATACAGGTGCTCGAGGGTATCGAAGCCGTCAGGCGGCGACCCGCGATGTATATCGGCGATACGTCGGCGCGCGGCCTGCACCATATGGTCTATGAAGTCGTGGACAATAGCGTCGATGAGGCGCTCGCCGGTTTTTGCACGACAATCGATGTTGTTATCCATGCCGACGGCACCATCAGCGTCAGCGATAACGGACGCGGCATCCCCGTCGACATTCATAAAACGGAAAAGAAGCCGGCAGTCGAAGTCGCGCTTACCAAACTGCACGCGGGAGGCAAATTCGATCACCGGGTATATAAGGTATCCGGAGGCCTGCACGGCGTTGGCGTGAGCTGCGTGAACGCCCTGTCTGAGTGGCTGGAAGCCCAGATATCCCGCGACGGCAAAGTGTATCACCAGCGTTATGAGCGGGGCAAGACCGTCACTCCCCTCAACACCATCGGTAAGGCCAAGTCAACCGGCACCAAGATCACTTTTAAGCCGGATAAAACCATTTTCAGCACGGTTGATTTTTCGTACGATACGCTGTGTCAGCGCCTGCGCGAGCTGGCGTTTCTCAACAAGGGACTGCGTATCAAGATATCCGACGAGCGCAGCGAGAAGGAAGCCGTATTCGAGTTTGCTGGCGGGATCGTGTCGTTCGTCGAATATTTAAATCACAACAAAAATCCCTTCCATCCGAAAATTATCCATTTCTACAAAGAACAGGATGATGTCGTCTGCGAAGCAGCCCTTCAATACAACGACGGATATTCCGAGACGATATTTTCCTTCGCGAATAATATCAACACGGTTGAAGGCGGCACCCATCTGTCCGGTTTTAAGTCAGCGCTCACGCGCGCGATCAATCAATATGCAAAAAACAAAAATCTGCTCAAGGGGGAAATAACCATATCGGGAGAGGACGCGCGCGAAGGATTGACTGCGGTCGTGAGCGTGAAGGTTGCAAATCCTCAGTACGAAGGACAGACAAAAACAAAGCTCGGCAATTCGGAGGTGGAGGGCCTCATGGCGTCCGTCAGCTTTGAGTCGCTGTCCGCCTTCTTCGAGGAAAACCCATCGGTCGCAAACAAGATCGTCGATAAGGTTATTGTCGCAAGCCGCGCCCGCGAGGCCGCGCGTAAAGCCCGCGAGCTCACCCGTCGTAAGAGCGCCCTGGAGAGCGGAAGCCTGCCGGGTAAACTTGCTGATTGCTCAGAGCGCGATGCCGAGCTCTGTGAGCTGTATATCGTGGAGGGCGATTCAGCAGGAGGGTCGGCCAAGCAGGGCAGAGATAGGAGGTTTCAGGCCATCCTGCCTATTAAGGGGAAGATCCTGAACGTTGAAAAGGCCCGACTGGACAAGATTCTTTCAAACGAGGAAATCAGGACTATAATCACCGCGATGGGTACGGGCGTTGGCGAGGAATTTACCCTTGACAAGCTGCGGTATCACAAGCTGATCCTCATGGCTGACGCGGATATTGACGGCAGCCATATCCGGACATTGCTGCTAACGCTTTTATACCGTCATTTACCGAAGCTTATCGAGGGCGGTCATGTGTACATAGCCCAGCCGCCGCTTTTTAAGATTAAGCGCGGTCAGCGCGAAGAATACGTCCAGACTGAACAGCAGATGGATTCTATGTTGTTGGAGTTGGGAAGAGAAGGACATAAGCTTGTGCCGCGCGGCAAAGACGGCCTGACAGATGCCCAATTCGAAAAATTACTCAATTTGCTCGTTGAGCTTGATAAACTGGGGGCAATTTTAGGCAAAAAGGGAGTGGATTTTCAAAAATACCTTATTTCTAGACATAAGAAAACCAGAAAACTAGCAAAATATATGGTCACTGCGGATCAAAAACACCATTTTCTGTATTCTGATACCGAGCTTTCTGAGCTATCAGACAGCGGGCAAGAAGATATTGATAAGAATATGCTGGAGATCTACGAAGTTGAGACGATTCAGGAAATTGTCGAGCAAATAGAGAAAATGGGGTTGTCACTTGAAACTTGGACTCCTCAGCCGCAGGATGAAAAAGAGAAGGCCGCGCAAAAAAAGCCTAAAGCCGCGTATAAAATTGTGAATGATAAGGACTCTCAGGACCTGGAAAGCCTGCACGAGGTGCTGGCGTACGTCAAGCAACTTGGCGCCAAGGGAATGCATATTCAGCGCTACAAGGGGTTAGGTGAAATGAATCCGCAGCAGCTATGGGATACGACAATGGATCCCGAGAAACGCACGATACTGAAGGTCACTCTCGAAGATGCCGTTGAGGCAGACAATATGTTTACCGTGTTGATGGGGGATCAGGTCGAGCCGCGCCGGGCCTTTATCGAGAATTACGCGCATCAGGTGAAAAACCTGGATGTATAACGCTTACCCAAGGTACGCATGTACACGAGAAACGAAAAGATAATACCGCGATCCATCGAGGAAGAGGTTAAGGATTCGTATCTGAATTACGCGATGAGCGTGATCGTGGGCAGGGCCCTGCCGGATGTCCGCGACGGGTTGAAGCCGGTGCATCGCAGGATACTGTATGCGATGCAGGAGCTGAATCTCCAGCACGACAAAGCCTATAAGAAGTGCGCGCGTATCGTCGGCGAAGTGCTCGGGAAATATCACCCGCACGGAGACGTTGCGGTGTATGACACGCTGGTACGCATGGCGCAGGAATTTTCGTTACGGTATCCGCTCGTGGACGGGCAGGGGAACTTCGGTTCCATTGACGGAGACAACGCTGCGGCAATGCGTTATACCGAGGCGCGGCTCGAATCCATCGCCGACGCGATGCTCGGCGATATCGATAAAGACACCGTAGCCTTCGGGCCGAATTTCGACGCCTCTCTGAAGGAGCCGCTTTTATTGCCGTCTGCCCTGCCGAATCTGCTCATTAACGGATCAAGCGGCATTGCCGTCGGCATGGCGACGAACATCCCGCCGCACAATCTGAACGAAGTCGCGGATGCCATTACGTATCTTCTTGACCATCCCGAGGCGGAATTAAAAGAGCTGATGAAGTTCATCACGGGACCGGATTTCCCGACCGGCGGGCTGATCTGCGGCAAGGCGGGCATTCAGGAGGCGTACGCGACGGGCAGGGGAAAGCTGACCGTGCGCGCTCGCGCCACAGTCGAGCATTTGAAGAACGGCAAGGATGTCATTATCGTCACCGAGATTCCGTATCAGACTCAGAAGCAGGCGATTATCGAGTCCATCGCAGCACTGGTTAATGACAAGAAGATCGAAGGCATTTCCGATATCCGCGACGAATCGGATAAGGACGGGTTACGTATCGCGATCGAGCTCAAGCGCGATACCGAGCCGCAGATTGTCCTGAATCAGATTTTCAAGCACACGCAGCTTGAGACGACGTTCGGTATTATCATGCTCGCGCTTGACGGCGGGCGCCCGCGCGTGCTCTCGCTCAGGCAGATGCTCGACGCCTATGTCGCTCACCGCAAGGTCATTATCAGGCGGCGGACGCAGTTCGAGCTCGACAAGGCCCTCAAGCGTGCGCACATTCTCGAGGGTTTGAAAATCGCGCTTAAATTCATCGACAGGATTATCGCGGTTATCAAAAGCTCGAAGAATACGGACCAGGCGCGCGAGCGCCTGATGAAGGAATTCGGGTTATCGCAGGTGCAGGCGCAGGCGATACTGGAGATGCAGCTCCAGCGTCTCACGGGCTTAGAGCGCGACAAGATCGAAGCGGAATATGTCGAGGTGCTCAAGAAGATCGAGGCGTGCAGGGCGATCCTCGCGTCCGAGAAGAAGATTGAGGAAATTATCAAGACAGAGCTTGCGGAGATGAAAAAACTGTACGGCGATGCGCGCCGCACGGATATCGTATCGCAGGTACAGGAGATCGAGATCGAGGATTTGATCGCGGAAGAAGACGTCGTGGTGACGATCAGCCACGGTTGTTACATCAAGCGGCTCCCGGTGAGCGCGTACCGCAAACAGAAACGCGGTGGCAAGGGAGTGACCGGCGCCGATCTCAAGGATGAGGATTTTATCGAGCACCTGTTTGTCGCCTCCACCAAGGATTATCTTCTGGTTTTTACGGACAAGGGGCAGGTCCATTGGATCAAGGTGTATGAAATCCCCCAGGCGGCACGCTCGTCCAAGGGCAAGGCGCTAGTGAATCTCCTGGAGATGTCGCCGGGCTCGCGCATCAGCTCGACGATCCCTGTCAAGGACTTCTCCGCCGATACGTCGCTGGTGATGATTACCAGGCACGGCATGATTAAAAAAACAAAACTGGATGCGTACGCGAATCCGCGCAAGGGCGGTATTATCGGCATCACGCTCGACAAGGGGGATGAATTGATGAGCGTGTCGCTCACCGACGGTAAACAGGAATTGCTGATCGGCACTCGGCTCGGCAAGGCCATCAGGTTTTCCGAAAGCAAGGTGCGCGACATGGGCAGAGCTGCGCGCGGAGTGCGCGCCCTGACTCTTGAGAAAAACGACGCGGTGATCGGCATGGTCGTGCCGCGCAGCCAGGATGACACGATTTTGACCGTGACCGCGCTCGGATTCGCCAAGCGTACGCCGGTCAATGAGTATCGTTTGACAAGCAGGGGCGGCAAAGGCATTATTAACATGAAAGTTACCGATAAGAACGGGGAGGCGGTCAGCCTCAAGGCCGTCACGGATACGGACGAGCTCATGGCGATCACGCAAAACGGCATGTTCCTGCGCTGCGCCATCAAGGATATCCGCGAGACAGGCCGCGCGGCGCAGGGGGTACGGCTCATTAAGCTCGATGAAAAAGATCGGGTATCGTGTATCGCCCCCGTCATTTCCGAGGAAGAAGAGTAACAACGCGTTCTTCTGAGCATTTCGTACTTGTCCCCATCGTCTAGCCTGGTTCAGGACAAGAGCTTTTCAAGCTCTCGGCAGGGGTTCAAATCCCCTTGGGGACACTTTTCTCTCGAGGAGAAATCTCGAGTCCCTCCATGTCGCGACGTCTCGCAGTTGCCGTTATCATGATCGCCGGAATCGGGACGCTTGCCGCGGCCCAGTTTTCCATTCCGACGCTGTTTGGCGCCGACGGATATCTGCATATCCGTATGGCGCATTTTCTGCGCGACTTCGGCCCCCGGTATCCGTTCCACTGGGCCAGGTTTTCGGTCTTCGCCGAGCATTTTGCCGATAAAGACTTCCTGTATCATCTCGCCCTGATCCCGTTTACGTATTTGCCGGGTTTTGTTTTTTCGGCCAAAGCGGCGGCGTTGTCGGCAGCGGTCGCGTTGTTCGCAGGGTACTTTTTCCTTCTGCGCCGCTACAGCCTGCCATGGCTCGTCCCGTTTTTTCTCGCGCTCTTTTTTCTTTCGCCTGCCTACGTGCAGGCGCTGTGCCGGCCGCGGCCGATGGTCGTGATGATTCTTTTAACACTTTTGTTCGTGCATTGCGCGATTCGGCGCAGAGCGCTCGGGCTCTTCTTTCTCGGCGTCGTGTTTACGCTTATGCATGTGTCAAGTCCCCTCTGGATCTTTTTTATCCTGCTGATCGAGTGGGTGCGGGGGCTGGGCGAAGGGGTGATGTGCTGGAAACACATAGGAGTTACCCTTGCCGGCATCGTCTGCGGCTTCGCTCTCCATCCGAATTTCCCGGACAATTTCACGATTTTTTATTTGAACGGCATACTGGTTCCGCTCTTCGCAATGACGTGGGGACTGGAGCTGGGGGCCGAGTTTTTCCCTCTGGATACGCGGGCCTATGCCATACAGTATCCGTGGGTGATTATCGGGTTCGTGGTGTTCGGAGTCCTCGCGGCGAGCAAGGGCAACAGGATGCGTTTTGAGACCCGGGTCTGGATGGTGATGGCAGGATTTTTCTTCGTGCTCTCCTTCTTTTCCAAACGCTACGCGATTCACGCATATCCCGCCATTCTGCTCTTTCTGGCGTCGTATATAAGCGATTGGTGGCAAGGCGGCGAACGGCTCCTCTGGCTGCGGCGCAGGGGCCGCGTAGCAGTCGGAATATCCGTGCTGGCGTGCGTCTGCGTAGTCTCGCTCTCCGGCTGCGGCGTTTACCGGGGATTCAGGGAACTGGCCGGTAATGAGCAGGCATGGAACAGTCATTATGAAATGTGCGCGGCGTGGATGAATGAAAATATTCCGCCGGGAGAAACTGTGTTCCACGCGAACTGGTCTGATGCGCAATATTTCATCGGCCTGAGCCCGCAGCACGATTATTTCGTGACACTCGACCCCATATTCATGTACCAGTGGGATAAGGAGAAATATCGTCTCTACCGCGATATCGCGTTCGGCAGGGTCGATGATGTTGCCGCGAGTCTCGGGGTTTTTAACGTGCGCTATGGCTACGCGGGCAAGGATTATTTCGGCGCGCTCATTGAGCGGGTGCGCGGCGACCCCCGTTTTGAAATCATGGCCGAAAACGGTATGGGCGCTTTCTTTCGCCTGAAATGAGGGGCGCCTTGCCTGCGGGGTCCTCATCAGGTATACTAGCAAGGTTATTATGCTGGTTTCGATAGTCATTCCCGCCAAGAACGAAGAGAATACGATTGCACAGCTGCTTTCGCGCGTCCTCGCGGTTGATACGCGCTCGCTGGGCGTGAGCAGCGAAATCGTGGTCGTGGATGACGGTTCGACCGACAGGACCGCGCATATCGTGGAAGAACGTTTTCCGCAGGTGCGGCTGATACGCGCGGCGGTCAGCAGGGGCAAGGGCGCTGCGGTGCGGCTTGGTCTTCAGCATGCCGCAGGGGAGTATCTCCTGGTGCAGGACGCGGATTTGGAGTACGACCCCGCGGATTATCCCCGTCTCTTCGCGCCGCTCGTCACGCAGCGGGCCCCGGTCGTCTACGGGTCGCGATTCCTGTTGCGTTGGTATCCGGAGAAAATGCTCACGGCGAATTTTGTGGGTAATCTCCTGGCGACATCTGCGCTCAATCTTCTGTATAGCGCGCGGTTGAGCGATTTGATGACCGGGTATAAAGTGATTTCCGTACCGCTGCTCAGGGAGCTTCGTTTGTCATCCTGCGGATTTGAGATTTGCCCTGAGCTCACGGCCAAGATTCTCAGGAGAAGGGTGCCTATCGTGGAGGTGCCTATTTCTTACCGAGGCAGATCTAGGAAAGAGGGAAAGAAAATAGCGCTCAAAGACGGAATGCGTATCTGGTCGGCGTTGTGGAAATACCGTTTTGCGTAGCGCGCGCGGTTCGAGCGCGCGGGGAGAGAAATTATGTGCGGGATTGTGTGTTATATCGGAGATAGGCAGGCGCAGAATATTTTGCTCAATGGGCTCAAGCGTCTGGAGTATCGGGGCTACGATTCGAGCGGGGTAGCGATGGTTACCGAGGGAAATCGTTCGATGTGTCTGCGAAAATCTCCGGGGAAGATCAAGGCGCTGGAAGGCATCTTAAAGAAGAAGCCTGTCCGGGGGTGTATCGGCATTGCCCATACGCGATGGGCAACGCACGGCGCCCCGAACCAGGTCAACGCACATCCCCATCAGGACTGTTCCGGAGAGATCGCGGTCGTCCATAACGGGATTATCGAGAATTACGAAACGCTGCGGCAGCAGCTTGCCCGCGAAGGGCATGTGTTTAAAAGCCAGACTGATACGGAGGTGATCGCGCATCTGGTCGAGAAATTCTACGACGGCGTGACTTTGGAGCAGGCAGTGCGCAAGGCGCTGGGTCTGGTCGTCGGATCCTTCGCCATCGGCGTGATTTCCTGCCGCGAACCGCAGAAGCTTGTCGGCGCCCGCATGGGCAGCCCGCTGATCGTCGGCGTGGGGCAGGGAGAATATTTTCTTGCCTCGGATGTGTCCGCGCTTCTGGATTCGACCAAGGACGTGATATATCTCGAAGAAAAAGAGATGGCGGTGTTGACTGCCGCCGGCGCTAATCTGTCGCAGCTTGACGGCACCCCGGTCAGGCGCAAGCACGTGCGCATCAGCTGGGATGTGACTCAGGCGCAGAAACAGGGGTACCGCCATTTCATGCTGAAAGAAATCAACGAGCAACCAGGGATCCTTGAGAATCTGATGAAGCTTCGCACCCGCTCAGGCAAGCACGCGATCGTTTTCGACGAGCTCAGCATGTCGCAGGAATCTTTGGCGTCGATACGTCAGATCGCGATCGTTGCCTGCGGCACCGCGTATCATGCCGGGCTCGTGGGCAAGTATATCATCGAGAGGCTGTGCAAGATACCGGTTTCGGTTGACGTCTCAAGCGAGTTCCGCTACCGGGATCTCCTGATCGATGCGCAAACGCTTGTCATCGCGATCAGCCAGTCGGGAGAGACCGCGGATACGCTGGCGGGTTTGCGCGAGGCGAAGAAACACGGATGCGCGGTGCTTGCCATCTGTAACGTGCTCGGGTCGACCATCGCCCGGGAAGCGACAGGCGTCATCTACACGCACGCAGGACCGGAGATCGGCGTTGCGTCGACCAAGGCTTATACCGCGCAGCTGGTTGCCCTGTACCAGCTCGCCCTGTATCTGGGATCTCTCAAAGGCTCGATATCCCTTCAGAAGGCAGGGGAATATCTCGATGAGATGCGAAAGATCCCCGCTTTTCAGGCGCAGATCCTGGGCCGGCAGAAAGAAATCGCCCGGCTCGCGAAGAAACATTCTCATTTCGGCTCATTTCTGTATCTGGGAAGGAACATCAATTTCCCTTCCGCGCTCGAAGGGGCTCTCAAGCTTAAGGAAATTTCATATATTCCTGCGGAAGGGTATGCCGCCGGCGAGATGAAACACGGACCGATTGCGCTCATCGACGAGTACCGCGCGGTCGTCTGTATCGCGCCCGCGTCGGTTATTCACGAGAAGATGGTGTCTAATATCCAGGAGATATTGAGTCGCAAGGGCAAGGTCATGGTGATAGCCACCGAGGGTGATACCGGAGCGGGCAATCTCTGCAAAGAGGTGATGTACCTGCCGAGAACCAGCGAGCTCTTTTCTCCGCTTCTCGTTGCGATTCCGTTACAGCTGCTCGCATATCATATCGCCGTTATCAGGGGCGCCGACGTCGATCAGCCGCGGAACCTCGCGAAATCGGTGACGGTCGAATAACGCATGCTGTATATCGTTTCGACGCCCATCGGCAACCTCAAGGATGTGTCGCAGCGCGCCCTTGAGGCTCTGCGAGACTGCGATCTCATCGCCTGCGAAGATACCCGCCATACCGCGATCCTGCTCGGGCAGTATGGCATCCGCACGCCGCTCACCAGCTATTATCAGCATAACCGCCTGGTGAAGGGGGACTATCTCTTGACGCAACTGAAGGCCGGCAAGAACGTGGCGCTGGTGTCTGACGCAGGCACGCCGGGCATTCTCGACCCCGGATATCATCTTATCCGGGAGGCGATTGGGCAGGGGATTGTGGTGACCTGCGTTCCCGGCCCCACCGCGCTTATCAATGCGCTGGTTCTGTCAGGCAAGCCCGCCCACTCTTTTTTCTTCGAAGGATTCCTGCCTCCGAAGCGCATCGCGAGGCGCAACCGCCTTGAGAAGCTGTTGGCGATGGGAACGACCGTGGTCTGTTATGAGTCGGTGCATCGCATCGCGCAAACGCTCCGGGATATAGCCGATATTGCTGCGGACCGGGAGATCGCGGTGTGCCGTGAGATGACCAAGAAATTCGAGGAGGTCTTGAGGGGCACGGCAGGATCAATCAGCGCGCAGCTGGATTCATCCCGCCGCAAAGGTGAATTTGTGCTTGTCCTGTAGCGCTTGACAAACAGCCTGCGCAATGGTATAGTTCATTACGACAGCATTAACCTTTAAGCCGGCTCAGCGAAGCCGGGAAGGTGCCAGCATGTATTCCTCAAACGACTTTTTGCCAATCCTCTCGCACTATGACTGCGGGGGGATTTTTTTTGTGCTCGCCGCCCATGGCCATGTCCGGGAATAAACAGGTGTGGGCATATGGCGACGCAAGGAGATTGGCAGACTGCTCGGCATATGCCTGTGAGCAGGTATTCTTTTCGCAACTCCTTGGAGACATCCGCAGCATATTTTCCTCAGGCTAGTGGAACCGATACACGAGCACTATGCGGCCAGGTACAATGTCAGCAGTGATCCGTTTTCGATTATTGATATCAACCTCCTGGCTACGCTAGCCCGGAGCATGGGAGTCGGTATCGATTTTCTTGTGTTTGGCAGCAGCCTATATTATCTTACCCGAAAAGAGGTAATCACGTCTTTCCGGGAGTCGTCGCGAGGTGGTGCATGACGCACGAAAAAGCGAAGGTACTTGATGCGGCTGCAGTACAGCGCAGCATCGTGCGCATGGCGCATGAGATCATGGAGCGAAACCGCGGAACCGAAGGGGTGTGTCTCGTTGGTATCCGTACGCGCGGGGCTTATTTGGCAGAACGCCTGGCAGGCGCAATCGAGAAGATCGACGGCGTGCGCGTGCCGGTGGGCGTACTTGACATTACGCTCTACCGCGACGACCTGACGCTGGTAGACAGCCAGCCGGTTGTGCGCAAGACCGAAATCCCTTTTGATATCGATGCGCGCATCCTGGTGTTGGTGGATGACGTTTTGTACACCGGCAGGACCGTGCGGGCCGCGTTGAACGCCCTCGGCGATTTCGGCAGGCCGCGGGCAATCCAGCTGGCGGTGCTCATCGACCGCGGGCACCGCGAGCTTCCGATCCGCGCCGATTACGTGGGCAAGAGCATTCCGACATCGCGCAAGGAATCGGTTGAGGTGCGGCTGATTGAATCTGATGGAACCGATGCGGTTGCGATTGTCCAATGTGAGGAGGGGGCATGAGTCCTGTCGCGTGGACGCGCAAAGATCTTCTCGCCCTTGAAGACTTGACGGCAGGAGAGATCACCCTTATCCTCGACACCGCCGAGTCCTTTAAAGAGGTCTCGAGCAGAGAGATCAAAAAGGTTCCCGCGCTGCGCGGCAAGACCGTGGTGAACCTGTTTTATGAGCCGTCGACGCGCACGCGCGTTTCGTTTGAGGTCGCGGCAAAGCGGCTTTCGGCGGATGTGATTAATATCGCAACCGAGACCTCGAGTGTCCGCAAGGGAGAAACGCTTGTCGACACGGGAACCAATATCCAGGCGCTCAAGGCCGATATCATCGTGATGCGGCACAATTACTCCGGCGCAGCCGCGATGCTGGCGCGTCATCTGCATATCAGCGTGGTCAA
>CAZDUF010000012.1:6523-20322 GCA_964508555.1 uncultured Planctomycetales bacterium | reverse complement strand
GGCAAGCACGTTGTCGAGCCCGAATCCGAGCTCCGGGGTCTGTATCTCTTTGCTGTAGGTCGGGCTCACCGTATTGATGAAATCGGAGAAAACGATCCCTCCCTTGAGCAGATTCACCTTACCGTAGAACTCAAGCCCCTCCGGCGTGAACAGCGTCCGGTCGACGTCCAGATGCGAAAACTGCTCGGCGGGAAACAACCCCTGGTACCCGAGATTGTGTATCGTCAGCACCGTTTTCATGCGGCTGAAAAAAACATCGGAAACATACCGGGGATGCGTCTTCAGATACACGGGGATGAGCGACGACTGCCAGTCGTGCACATGCACGATATCGGCGTCGAACCGGATCTCCTTGAGCAGGTCGAGCGTACGGCGGCAGAAATACGCGAAGCGCTGCGGGTTATCCGGATAATCGAAGCCGGAAGAATCGGTATACAGGCTCTCCCGGGAGAAATATTCCTCGCGGTCAAGAAAATAGGTCCTGACGTCCTTGCCGATGCAGGCGCAGGAGACCTCCGCGGACAGTCGCCATCGTTTGAGCCCTGCGCGGTCTACCGACGGATAGCCGGGCATCACGATGATCACATCCACGCCTTCCGCTTCCAGCGCAAGAGGCAGGGCGCCGGAGACATCGGCGAGGCCGCCGGTCTTGGCAAACGGGACAACTTCGGAAACGCAGAAACAGATTTTCATGACTCTACCTTTTTCATATCGAGCCAGTTTTTGCCGGCCTTGATATCCACGCGCACCGGCACGCACAGCGGCATAACCCTCTCCATACGTTCCCTGGCGAGCGTCAGCACGCGGTCAAACTCTTCACGCCCGACTTCGAACACGAGCTCATCGTGAATCTGCAGGATCATCCTGCTCTGGAGACGCGCGGCGCGCAGGTCGCGCTCGATGGCGAGCATCGCCAGTTTAATCATATCGGCTGCCGAACCCTGAATCGGCGTGTTCACCGCCTGCCGCTCGGCAAACTGCCGCACGGCGATATTTCTGTTGTTGATTTCAGGAATATACCGTTTCCTGCCTAAAAGCGTGGTAACGAAACCGTCCGCGCGCGCCCGCGCGATCTGCGCGCTGATATACTCCTGCACGCGGGGATAGCGCAGAAAATACGCATCGATAAATGCCTGCGCCTCGGTCGCCGACACCTTCAGGTCTTTGCTCAGACCGAACGAGGTCAGTCCGTAAATAATGCCGAAGTTCACTCTCTTGGCGGTTTCCCGCATCGTGTCGCTCACCGACTGTTCGTTGTCCATGCCGTAGATGAGCGCTGCTGTCGCCCGGTGGATATCCGCGCCCTGACGGAATGCCGCGATGAGCCGCTCGTCACCCGTCATATGCGCGAGTATCCGCAGTTCAATCTGCGAATAATCGCAGGACACCAGCAGCTGTTGTTCGTTCCCGGCGACAAAGGCGCGCCTGATCATGGACCCGATATCGGTCTTAACCGGGATATTCTGCAGATTCGGATTGCTCGAGCTCAGTCTCCCGGTCTCGGTCCCGGTCTGGTTAAACGACGCATGGATCCTCGACGTCGTCTGGTCTGCCATCGCAGGCAGCACGTCGATGTAGGTACTCTTGAGTTTCGACAACTGCCGGTATTCGAGCAGAAGAGCGGGCAGCGGATGGTCGCGGGAGAGCTGGCGCAAAACTTCCTCGTCGGTCGACGCGCCGGTCTTGGTCTTTTTGATCACGGGAAGTTTCAGCGTACCGAACAGGACCTGGCTGAGCTGTTTCGGCGAATTGATGTTGAACTCGCATCCGCTCAGGGAATAAATGTTCCGGATAAGCCCGGCGAGTTTCTCCTCGACCTGGGCCGCGAGACTCCGCAGCAAAGCGCAGTCGATCTTGACTCCGCTCATCTCCATCCCGGCAAGCACCGAAACCAGCGGCATTTCGAGGTCCCAGAACAGCGAGCAAAGCCCGGCGTCGGAGAGCTTTTCTTCTAAGGCCCGGCGCAGGCGCACGACCGCATGCAGCGATGCTGCAGGGGACAATTCGTCGCGCACGGGCTCCCCCAGATAATGCCAGACAAGATCAGCGAGCCGGTATGAGGCAAGCCCCGGATTCAGCACATATCCGGCAACGGATGTATCAAAGAACAAACCTTCGCAGGCGATACCCCTGCGGCCAAGGGAAACCTTGATGCGTTTGAGGTCGTGCCCGACCTTGGGCACCTTCTCGTCGGCAAGAAACTGCCGTGCGCTTTCGGTCGCAGGATCGAAACCAAAGACATCTCCCGTTGCCGGCGCAGCCGGCGCAACCGTACACGCATACATGCCGCCGTCAGGACCCGCGGCCAGAAATATTTCTTCGCCTGCTTCCATCGACCGCACGCATTCCTGGAGCCGCGTGTCGTCGAAAAACGGGATGTCTGCCGGAGTATCCTGCTCCTGACTCCCGGCGATCTCCTTCAGGAATTTTTTGAGTTCTAACTGCCTGAATATCCTGAAGAGTTCTGCTGTATCGGGTTTGCCGACGGTCAGCGTGCCGGGATCGAAATCAAGCGGCACCGCGCGGTTAAGCGTCACCAGCTCTTTATTCAGCACAATCTGGTCCTTCGAGGAAATTAAGGAAGCCCTCACCCGCTCCTGCCGCACGTCCGACACACGTTTCAGCAGATTCTCAACCGTCCCGTACTCTGCAATCAGAGACACGGCTGTTTTCTCTCCCACGCCGGGCACCTGCGGAATATTGTCAGAAGCGTCTCCCATCAGGGCCAGGACGTCGGGGACACGGCACGGATCGACTCCCAGGCGTGACCGAACCGCCTCAGGGTCATACATCAACCCGTCATCCTTGTACGGATTATAGACGCGCACCCGTTCGTCGACCATCTGCAGCATGTCTTTATCGGAACTCACGATTACGGTGCGAAGCCCGTGTTCTGACGCTTTTGAAGCCAGGGTGGCGATCACATCATCGGCTTCGAAACCCTCCTGCTCGAACAGGGCAATCCGGTACGCCCGGACAATCTCTTTGATGAACGGTATCTGGCTCGCAAGCTCATCAGGCATCGCCTTACGCTGCTGCTTGTACGCGGCGAATTTTTCCGTCCTGAACGTCCTGCGGGACACGTCGAAACATACCGCCAGGTACTCAGGATCGTGATCCTTGAGAATCCTGGCCAGCATGGTCAAAAACCCGTACACGGCGTTGGTCGGCTGACCCGATGACGTCGAGAGCGCTGCCAACGCGTAGAACGCCCGGTAACAAAAGGCTGTGGCGTCAATGAGATACAACTGCTTGGTCATTGCTTGCGCGTCTGCCGTGGGATTTCTAAAGGATGTATGAGTTCCTGGTAGGTGACGGGATGCTACTTGGATAACATGTTTTTCTGGATACGGAAAAGAAATCGCTGGATCTCAGGGTTCTGGGGATCGTTCTGATACGCGTCGATTGCGTTTTTGTACGCGTCCATCTCGTTGCCTTGCCGCATCGACGACTGCGCCTTGGCGAAAGACGCTGCCGCCCTCTTCTGCGAATCATTCATGCGCGGGTCGGCGGTTGCCTTCTGCAGCGCGACGTCTTCAACCAGGGCAAGAACCTCCTGCTCGTCTGCCTGAGACTGCTGCGGGAGCCCGGTCACCAGGGAGATATCACGCAGCCTGTTCGCGGCGCGCTCGGACCATTCGTCCGGCGTCCCGAGCGCAACGCGCTTCTCCCAGTATTCGCGCGCCTTGGCGAGATCGCGCTTGTTCTCGCTTAAGATCGCCAGGTTCGTGTAGGCGCTGGCGAATTCCGGATCGATGCGGACAGCCTGAAGATAATGCTCCTCAGCCACAATGGGCAGTCCCTTGGTTTCGTAGATCACGCCGATATCGTTATGCACCGCGGCATAGAGGGGGTCAATCTCGCGCGCCTTCATGTATCTGGTGAGTGCTCCGTCTATGTCTCCGCGCCGCTGCAGACGCAGGCCTTCTTCGCGGTAGACGCGCGCCTGCTGCTGCATCTGCGTCAACCCTTCTTCCTTCGCAAGAGAAGAATCCGCTAGCGATGCAGGCCCTTCGCCGAGCATATGGAGTTTTTCCTGCGCCTTTTGCGTCCAGGGATCCGAGGCATCTCCGTATTCTACGCGCTTCTGCCAATAGAACCGGGCTTTCGGGATATCGCGTTGTCCCTCATAATACAACGCGAGATTCGAATACGCGCTTGCCAGACACGGGTCAATGCTGACAGCCTTCAGATAATATCCTTCAGCCTCCTGGCCCTGGCCTTGCGCCTCATGGAGAACGCCTAAGTCATTATAGACCTCGGCATATTGGGGATCTTCTTTCTGGGCTTCCCGGAAAAGCTGCATCGCGCCTTCCAGATCGCCTTTTTTCTGCAGCAGCATGCCGCGATTGCGCAGAGAAACGGCTTTGGCCCTTTTCGGCGAATAGGCAGTCGATGCCCCGAGAGCGGGCACGACCATGACACAGAGTGCCAGAGAAAATATAAGGGAAACGCGCTGTGACTGATGTGATTTCATGAATGAAGGTAGGATGTTATTCATGTCGTCTGGTAATGTAATTATACATATACTACGGCGTGCGTCAAGGGTATATTTATTACATCATCGGCGGCATGCCAAGACACGGATGTCCCGTTTTCTCCAGAAACGAGAGCAGCTCCTCGGACGTCGTTGCCACGGTTTCATCGGCAATCTTGTCGGGAAGACCTGGTTCCCCGATCTCGGCGCAGCGCTTACGCAGGCGTTCGCCGAGCAGCTCTTTCAGTTCCTTCGGCATCCACACCAGCCTGCGCAATCCTCCCTCTGCGGAGATGAACTTACGGCTCAATACATACAGTTTGCCGATACCGAGAAATCCCGGCGTCTGCACGCCGCCGCCGACCGACCCCGCAAGAGTGGTAAAATTCATGCCGCAGGGAGTCATGCCGGAATAATCGCGGTGCACGACCATCACACCGTTGGCTTCGGGGATGATGGCGATGACGCTCTCGAAACATCCGCAGGAAGTCTGCGGCGCGTCCATCAGCGAATACATGCTCAGGCGCTCGACGGTCTTATTCGAGGCCTGGCGCACGAAGGCATTGACGGCTTCCCACTGCCCGAGACTCTCATCCAGCGCTTCGCCCTTGGTAATCGGTTTGTTCGGACCGGTAGGAGCGATCTCGTACGATGCCTTGGCGTCGAGCCAGGAATACGCTCCGCACAGACCGATCCGCTCCGGGGTAATCACGCAGACGTGGTTGGGCGCGAAAGACTGGCACAAGAGACACGAATAAAAGGTATCCACTTTCTCGTCCGTCATATCGCCGATGCGGTCATCCCGCTGCCCATACGCCTTTTGCGCAAGGGGCAGCAACCGCCCGACGTCTTCGGGACGCGTGTAGAGCGTCACCTGCGCCTTGTCCACGATGGCGCTGTACTCCTGGTGCAGCATCGCGTGGATAATGGTCCCGATGTGCCGGAGCCTGAAACCCTTGGCAAAAGCGTCTTTACTCACCCGCACCCAGATCATGTCGCGCTGTCCGACGTGCATGATGCCCAGCGCGTAATTCACGAATCGGTGGATCTGCCGCTCAAGGATCGGCTCGAAATCCTTCTGCATCTTCCTGCCGTACACCCCGACCGTGATCGCGCAGGCAAATGACTTGTATCCCGGGGAGAGCGCGTCGATATCCGGGCCGACGACCTGCACCCTGCCGTCCTCGACCGCTTCTTCATCCTCCATGGTCAGATACTCGAACGCGGCTGATGCTTTCCCTCCGCATTCGGCGTGCAACTGCTCGCGCCGGACGCGTTCCCCCTCGAACGCGGCGGCATACGGCACCGGGACGTCGATATCCGCCAGGCGGACCTTGATCCCCCTGGCCATAATGCACCGGGACGCAAGTTTTGCCGGGTCTTTCTCCACGACAAGCGCCTCGTAGAGCGTGGTATCGAGCTTGGGAACCTGCGGAACATCCCGATCGGTGATGATCGGCAGTCCGAACGCGAGCGCCCCCCACCCGGCGGCAACAAGCACCTCGTCGACGTGCTGCAGGAGCACCACGAACGCAGGCACGCGGTTCCTGATATAGTCGGCAATCCCCTTCCACTGCCCCGGCCTGAATCCGCCGTACATGAGCGGCGCGCGCACCGCGAAGTTAACCGCATAGATCGCCGAGAGATAATCGTCGCCCAGGTGCACGATGTAATTCTCAAGACCCATGGCCACGCCGCTGTGCGCGAGTTGTTCTTTGAACGTCCGTCCTCCGGCCGTACCCGCAAGCAGACTCACGATGCTGCGCGACTGAAAACTCCTGATAAGCGCGGCTGCCTGAGCGTCGGATTCCGCAGGTCCCAGGATGACCGCGATGCCGGCGATACGGCCGTCGACAAGCTGCAGACCCAGGGAACGCAGTATTTTGTCAGGGATGAAACCGCTGGACTCTCCGGAGGGATGTTTTCCGTCTGAGACCGCCAGCGCGGCAAGCAATTCCATGGACACAAGCGCCGCGATCCCCCGGTTAAAAGCGCCGCCGAGCAGACCGATCGAAAGGCCGTTCGAAGCAGCCCCTCCCGCAGAGAGCCGGGCTATATCGGCTACCACGCTGCGGCAGTCTGCGGCGACGGACACCTCCTTTTCGAGCAGCGCGTTGATCAGCGGAAGGAAGTACGTCGTCTCGGGAAAAACAAGCGGCGTGCGCTCGCCGCGTCTGGAAAGAATATCGTCCAGCGCCGCAGACGCTGCCAGATGCAAAGCCTTGCTTCCCTTGACGCCGAATTCTATGAGGATATCCGACACGCGCGCTCCATTTCCTTGCTGATGGAATCGGCAAGATAACAGCCTTCTTCCGCGCACTCGTTCCAGGTCTTGGCGCGCGGCCCGTCGGGCGTGCAGGCTACCGTGCCGCAGGCAAAGACTCTTTCCACCGACGTGCGCAGCTGCCCGTCGACCTCAATCCCCTTGCCCGAAACACGCACCAGGGTAGTGCGCAAGAAATCCAGCGACGGCTCTTCGACCATATTCACGACCGTCCCCACCGCGATAATCTTCCCGTTCGAAAGCTTGATAGCCTGGACGCATCCCTCGCCGATGATCTCGACGACAGGTTCGCAGACGATCTCCACATGTGCCGGCAGCGCCGCCGCGTCCGCCCCCGACGGAGCCAACAGCTTCACGTCTACGCCATAGCGCTCGGCGATCGCGCCCGCCATCGCCACAGCGCCTTTATTCCATCCCAGAATACACACCGGTTCCGTAACCAATCGCGCCATGAATTTTTTCACGTCGTCGAGCGAGTAGAGCGTCACGACACCCGGTTTCTTCGCGCCGGGGAACGTACAGGCGGCGTGACGCATGCCCGTTGCCACGACCAGGATGTCATACGACATGCTCCCCTTCGCGTCCTTGAACGCGAGCGTACGCTTGAGCGGGTTCACCGCGGCGACGGTTACGCCGGTCCTGGAGACGATATTCTGGCGAGCGTAAAAATCGCCGGCACAGGGAAACAAGTCCTGTTCTTTGATCGTACCCCGCAGGAAATCACAGAGCCTGCGCCGGTCATAAAACGAATACGGCTCCGCGGAAACGAGCGTAAGCGCCGCATGCTCGTCGCGCGCCCTGATATTGACCGCGGCCGAGTGTCCGGCAACCGAATTTCCGATAATGACGATATGCGCCATAGTAGGTAAATACGAACTCAGTATTTCTTCAGCTCGGCGCTGCGGTTGGGACGCGGCGCTCCGGTGGGCAGGATTGCCCTGACGCTTTTCAGATGGACGTACCCGACTCTGGAAGTCATGCCGGAAAACTCCACCACCATAAACTGCTCGCCGTTGATATCGACGATGTCCCGGATGCGCACGTTCTCGATACGGTGGATCTCGTAGGCGGTCACCTCGTAGTAAACATCGTAGGATACATCCTTATCGAAAAGAAAGGTCTGCGACTCGCCTGCCTGCCGTTCTTTGTTCTGCGTCCAGTCATACGCCCCTTGCGCGAAGACTCCCGAAGCAGTCAAAACGCCCATGATGAGCAGCGCGCACACCGGCAAGAATATTTTCCTCCACATGGCTGCCTCCCTGTATTCACGTAAAACGCGACCTGTCGAAGGTCGGGATCACGTCTTATCCTTCGACCTTTGACCTGCGTCCTTCGTCCTGCCGTCCCAGAGCCGCCTCGACGACATTCTTGAGGAGAAATGCGACCGTCACCGGACCGACGCCTCCGGGCACCGGCGTGATCGCGCCGGCGCGTCCAAACGCCTCGTCGAACTCCACATCGCCGACGATTTTGTCGTTATCCCTATTAATGCCGACGTCGATAACCGTCGCCCCCTGTTTGATCCAGCTCCCCTTGATCAGGCGCGGCTTGCCGACGGCAACCACCAGAATATCGGCCCGTTCGATATGCTGCCTGAGATACCCGGCCTCGGCTGTCGCGATATGGCATACGGTGACCGTCGCCAGCCGGTCAAGCAGCAGCAGGGCCACCGGCTTGCCGACAATCTCGCTGTGCCCGACGACAACCGCCTCCCTGCCGCGCACCTCGGTACGAGCAAGCAGTGCCATCACCGCCGCGGCGGTACAGGGCACGCGGCCCGCGCATCCGTACACCACGCCCCCGAGATTACTCGGATGCATGCCCTCGGCGTCCTTGCGCGGATCAATCAGACCAACCGCCTCCGTATATTTCAGATGTCCGGGCAGCGGCGTCTGTATGATAATTCCGTTGACTGCGGAGTCCCTGTTCAACGACGAGATCAATGCAGCAAGATCGGGCCCGGAAGAACGCGCTCCCAAACGATGCACGCGATATTCGATGCCGATCTGCTGCGCCAGCCTTTCCTGGGCCTGGCTGTGGAGAAGCGCCTCATTCGCGTCTCCCACGAGGACACATGCCAGAACCGGACGGATGGAAAGCCGCGCGATCTTCTCCCGCAGGGCCTCCCGCAGCGCCTGCGCGATCGATTTACCGTCGAGTAATTCTGCCAACTTCTTCCTCCGTGCGCGCCCGGCACGTCTGAACACGCTTCCGCAGGGACGCATAGCGCGAAAGAATTGCTTGCGCGTTTCTTTTCCCTTTGAGATTCACCCCGATATTCCAGCAGGCCCCTGCGAAACCGGCTTCCAGGAGGGCTGCCGCTATAGCCGCGTCGCTCGCGAGAGCGGAATTACCTGCCCGCGCTACGCGGGGACACACTGCGATCAACCGGTATGCTTCGGCGGCAACTTGTTTCGGCACTGCCAGTGCCTGACGCATGTCGCGAGACAGGAACGCGACGCAATCCTCGTCACACAGGCGCACGAAACGGCGCTGACTGGCACATGCCATTTTGAGCGTCTGCCCGAAAAAGCGCCGGTCGCCACGCGTGAGCTTGTTTGCCGGCGTAAAACGCACGACCATCGCCAGAAGCGCCGCTGCGCAGGCGCAGGCTAACGCGGAAACAGAACCTCCTCCCGGAGCGGGAGTTCTGGCGGAGAGATCGTTCAGATATTCGGTAAGTGAGCGGTGAGCGTACATATACTATTAGAAAAACTGAGGGGTTACAGGGTGACAAAGTCACAAGGTCACAAAAGAAAACAAACACGCGTCAAAACCTGATGTACCTTCTCCGCTCAGTCGTTTTTTTTACTTTGTGACTTTGCAACCTTGTGACTTTGTAACCCTTCAATTTCCTTATCCATGACATTGTAGCATTCTACCACGGGAAATCAAAGGCGTTTCTGTACACATCAATCTTCCATCCGTCGGCCAGTCGCACCATACTGACCACGTCAAAGCGGGCGCCGCCGGTAACGCGGAACCGTTTCATATAGGCAAGCGCGGCCAGCGCGATGCGGCGTTGTTTGGCACTAGATACCGACGACGCCGGTGAACCGAACGCCAGAGTCGAGCGCATCTTAACTTCGACAAAACACAGCTTGCCTTTCTCCCGGGCGATAATGTCGATTTCTCCCCACGGCGTTGCGTAATTCCTGTCCAGGACCGCATACCCGTTCCGTTCGAGAAATCCTGCGGCCGCGGACTCGGCATCAAGGCCTGCCTGTCGGGTAGTCTCATGCTTCATGAACGGAGAAAACTCCTGCGGTGGATGGGTGACGGACCGATACTGGCAAGTACGCGGCGATGCTCGGCTGTCGCGTACCCTTTATGCCGTGCAAACCCGTACAGTGGATACTGATGGTGATACAGCAGCATAATGGAATCGCGCACGACCTTGGCGATGATCGAGGCAGCGGCAACGCTTTTTGACTGTGCGTCGGCGCGGATGAGCGTCACGCACGGATACCCCGTATCAAGGGGCATCGTGCCGTCTACCAGCACGCAGACAGACCGGTCTGCGGACGCGGTAAGCCTTAATTTATGGCGTACCGACGCCACGGCGCGCTCCATGGCCGTCTTCGTAGCCCGGCGGATATTCAGACGGTCGATATCCTGCCGAGGCACAATCCCGAGCCCGAAATGAATTTTGGGGAGGAGTTCGAAAAAAGAAGCGCTGCGCTGAAGGGGAGTGAGTTTCTTTGAATCGTCGACGCGGTGCGTGAAACGCGTTTCCGGATCAAGCACCGCCGCGGCAGCCACGACAGGTCCGGCGAGCGGGCCGCGGCCGGCTTCGTCCACGCCGATGATCACGCTGAAGCCTCGCCGCTGCAAGAGGAGCTCGTGACGGAAACTCGTGGGCATACGTTGACACGGAAACCCTATTCCGCCGCTGCTTCTGCGGCAGGTTCTTCTTTACTCTCGATCTTCGTCGCGCGCTTGCCGACCTTACCGCGCAGATAATACAGCTTTGCTCGTTGCACCTTGCCGGATTTGAGCACTTCGACCCGCTCGATGGCGCGGCACCCCAGGGGAAATATCCTCTCCACGCCTTCTCCTGCGGTGACTTTGCGCACGGTAAAAGCCGCGTTCAGTCCTTTACCCTGCTTGGCGATGACGACGCCCTGGAACGGGTGCAACCGCACCTTGTCCGCGGCTTCCTGAATCTTGGTGTACACGACGACCGTATCGCCGACTCCGAAGTCGGCGATGTCGGTGCGGCAATACGATTGTTCGACCAATTTCATCTTTTCGGCGTTATTCATGGATAGTTCTCCTTGCTCTGCCTATGCCTGCGCTTTCATAATATCGGGACGGCGTCTCCGTGTCCTCAGAAGCGCTTGCTGTTTTCTCCAGACCTCAATCTTGTGATGGTCTCCCGAGACGAGTACGCGGGGCACACGAAAACCCTTAAAAACGGCTGGGCGTGTATATTGCGGATATTCTAATAGGTTACCTTCGAATGATTCATATTTCAAGGAATTTTTATCTCCCAGTACTCCCCCGATCAGCCGGACCACGGCATCGATAATGACCATCGCCGGGAGTTCCCCTCCGGTCAGCACATAATCTCCGATCGAAACCTCTTCATCCGCAAGATCTTCGCGCACGCGTTCATCGATGCCTTCATACCTTCCGCACACCAGAATCAGCTCTTTTTCCCTGGAAAGCCTGCGCGCCATAGCCTGATTGAATTTCTTCCCTTGGGGGCACACCATCACGACTTTTCCGCGGCGCTTCGCTGCCTTCCGTATGTGACCGACACAGGAGAAGATCGGCTGCGGAGTCATAACCATGCCCGCACCTCCGCCGAAAGGCCGGTCATCCACTTTACGGTGCTTATCCGTCGTGTAATCGCGCAGATCATGGACGCGAATATCCACCTTCCCCTTCTGCCGGGCCCTTTTGATGATGGATTCCTCCAGCACAGGAGCGAACATATCCGGGAAGATCGTTATGACGTCGATACGTAATGATGACATATTTCTTCTCCAACGTCTCTTACGTGAACCTTATCACAGGGTAGTTAGGGTTACCCCGGGCATCACGACCGAGCACCGGCATATCCGTCAAGAAATTCTTTCTTGAATTCAATGAACCTGTCCGCACTGATCGCCTCGCGAATCTTATGCATCAGGCCGAGATAAAAGTATACGTTGTGATACGACACCAGCCGAAGCCCGAGTATTTCGTCGCAATTCAATAAATGCCGCAGATATGCCTTGCTGAACGACCGGCAGGTGACGCACGCGCATGCCGGATCAAGCGGTTCGAAGGCGTCGGTGTACGGGGCATTGCGCACGGTTATCTTACCCGCGCCCGTGAACGCCGTGCCGTTTCGTCCGTAGCGCGTCGGGATCACGCAATCGAACATATCAAGCCCGGACTCAACCGCGGCAAGGATGTCTTCCGGCATGCCCACTCCCATGAGATACCGGGGCTTGTCTTCGGGCAAAAGCGGCGCGCTGAAACCCGCGATTTCATACATCAGGTGTTTCGGCTCACCCACGGACAATCCGCCGAGGGCGTAGCCGTCAAAATCGCAGGCGCACAAGCGTTCGCAACATTCCCTGCGCACATCGGGGAAAGTCGCTCCCTGAACGATGCCGAACAGCGCCTGCTGCTTATCGCGGCAGGCAACAAGTTTAGAAAAAGCCTCGCGCGATCTTCGCGCCCAGAGCAGCGTGCGTTCCATCGCCGTGCGCGCCTCCTCCCGTGCGCACGGATACTGCACGCATTCGTCCAGAGGCATGATAATGTCCGACCCCAGGCAATACTGGATGTCCATCACGCTCTCGGGCGTGAAAAAATGGCGCGCCCCGTCGATATGCGACTGGAACTCCACCCCCTCATCCTTGAGTTTCCGCAACAGGGCAAGACTGAAAATCTGATATCCGCCGCTGTCGGTCAAAAGAGGCCTGTCCCATCCGATAAAGGCATGCAGCCCGCCTGCGCGGGAAATAATCCCCGTCCCCGGACGAAGAAAAAGATGATAGGCGTTCGAAAGTATGATCGCCGCCCCTGCCTCTTTCAGATCCTGCCCAGACAGCGTCTTGACGGTTCCCTGCGTGCCGACCGGCATGAACGCCGGCGTCTCGATCACGCCGCGGGATGTTTCGATACGCCCGAGCCGCGCTTTTGTTCGAGTGTCTGTCTTAAGAAGAGTAAATTGCATCGAGCGTCAGTCTATTCCTGAAATTGCTGATGTTCCGTAGGATGTGGGACGTCCGCTCGCCACCTGCTTTGCAGGTGGCTCACTGGGATGTGGGATGTCGACAACTCAGCTTTTACGTCCCACGTCCCACGTCCCACGGAACTCCAATAATATCGTTCTAACTTAGAGAATAAGCATCGCGTCCCCGTAGCTGTAAAAACGGTAGCGCGCTGCAATCGCCTCCTCATACGCGCGACGCGCCAGCGCGCTCCCGCAGAAGGCATGCACGAGCATCAGCAGCGTGGTACGGGGCAGATGGAAATTAGTCAGGAGCGCGTCGCAGAGCCTGAACCGGTGTCCGGGACGGATAAACAGAGCGGTTTCTCCGCGCGCCGAGCCGGTTGCGGCGTATGTTTCGAGAGAACGCACCGTCGTCGTGCCCACGGCTACGATACGTCCGTTGTGCGCGCGTGTTGCGCTGAGCAGATCAAGCGTCTCCGGTGGAATCTCGAACTGCTCTGCCTCCATCGGATGCTCTTCCACGTTCTCCGTCTTGACGGGCCGGAAGGTACCCGGGCCGGTATGCAGTGTCAGCGCGCCGAAGCGCACTCCCGACGACCGCAGCCGCTCCAGATGCTCACCGGTGAAATGCAATCCCGCAGTCGGTGCTGCGACCGCGCCGGGACGGCAGGCATAGACAGTCTGATACCTCTCTCTGTCGGATTCCTCTGCCCGGCGCTTGATATACGGAGGAAGCGGCACTTCTCCCGAACGGTAAATCTCCGCGAGATCCCCTGTCTCAAAACGAATCTCGGTCTTCCCGCAGACGGTACCGCGCAAACCCCGCGGGAATTCTAGCACTTCACCTGCCTTGACGCGGCCGG
>CAZDUF010000012.1:0-6513 GCA_964508555.1 uncultured Planctomycetales bacterium | reverse complement strand
GAAAGTGCGCATCACGTGTGTGTTGCAACAGGAAAACCTCGACCTTGCCGCCGGATGCGCGCCTGCCCATAAGACGGCAGGTCAGCACTTTGGTATCGTTGAGGATGAGCGCGTCGGGAGGCGCCAGATACCGCTCCAGGCAGCTGAAAACAGCGTGCTCGATGCGCCCTGTCAGCCGCTGCACGACGAGAAGTCTGCTCTCTCCCCGGACACTCGCCGGGTATTGCGCAATGAGCTCGCGCGGGAGCGTGTAATCAAAATCACCAAGACGCATGGTCATCTCTTCGACAGCAGCCAGAGGATACAGCTCACCGCGATGCTCACGACCAGCGACGTCGCCAAGGGGAAATAGAACGTGAAATTTTTGCGTTGTATGACGATGTCGCCGGGCAGCCTGCCGAGAAACGGGATTTTATGCGCCAGATACAGAAACGCCCCTGCCGCCGCCACAAGCAGTCCGATAACAATCAGCACTTTCCCTAACGCCGCGGTATTCATCCGTTCAACACAGCCTCTCTTTCACGCCGGGACGCGTCGCACCCGCAGTATTTCTGCATGTATAGATGCAGCGAGCGGGCGGTTTGACGCGCCTGCCTGAATCCCGGCCGGAAATCATCGTAGAAAAACAAGACGCCTGTTTCCCGCGCTGCCTCTTCCCCGATCGCGCGAAGCCGCGCGTGATCCTGATACGGGCTGACGAGAAGCGTCGTCGAGAATGCCTCGAACCCGTCCGCTGCCGCGCGCCGGGCAGTCAGGGTCAAGCGCTGCCTCCAGCAGGCGGCGCAGCGCTTGAGCGAATGCAGCGGCTCCTGCGCGCCGCCGTGCCTGTCGTCGCAATAGATGACATCGAGCGAGACGCCCTGCGCATACGATACCAGGGCAGCGCGCCGCGCGCGATACTCCTCGTCCGGATCGACGTTCGGATTATAAAAAAACCCCGTCGCGTCGACGCGAAGCAGGCGCAGCCGTTCCAGGGGGAAAATCAGGCACGGCGCGCAACAGATATGCAACAGGAGTTTCATGCAAACAGTTCCGGCTGGCTGTCCTGCGGAGTGAGCCCGAAATGCAGATATGCCTTTTTCGTGGCGACCCTGCCCCGGGAGGTGCGCTTAAGATATCCCGCGTTTAAAAGATACGGTTCCACGGTATCGGCAATGGTATCCGTCTCTTCGTTGAGGCTCGCTGCCAGGGCCTCGATCCCCACCGGGCCTCCGTCATACGTCTTGAGGATAACCGCCAGCACCCTGCGATCGAGATCATCAAGCCCCGCTGCATCGATGCCGAGTTCGTTCAAGGCGTGCTGTGCCAGCTCCAGTCCGACGGCATCGGCCTTTGCCACCTGCGCGTAATCCCGCACGCGGCGGAGCAGACGATTCGCGATCCTCGGCGTCCCGCGCGCGCGGTGCGCGATTTCCCACGCCGCCTGACTGTCGAGCGCTACGGAGAGCTTCTGCGCCGAGCGCAAAATTATCTTGGACAAATCTTCCTGCGAATAAAAATCCAGCGTGTAAAAAATGCCGAACCTGCTGCGAAGCGGCGCTGCCAGGAGCCCCGAGCGGGTAGTCGCGCCCACGAGGGTGAACGGTTTGAGATTGAATTTTATCGTGCGCGCGTACTGCCCCTTGTCGATCACGAAATCGATGTTGAAATTCTCCATCGCGGGATACAGAAACTCCTCGACAACTTTGGAGAGCCGATGAATCTCGTCGATAAAAAGGATGTCGCCTGCGCCGAGGTTCGTGAGAATGCCGATGAGATCGCCCGCCCGCTCGATGGCGGGGCCCGAGGTCGCGGTGATGCGCGAGCCCATTTCGTGGGCTATGATGTGCGCCAGCGACGTCTTGCCGAGACCGGGAGGCCCGCTTAAGAGCACATGCTCCAGCGGTTCCTTGCGCTCGGAGGCAGCCTGGATCGAAACCTTGAGATTGTCGACGATGTCGGCGTGACCGACAAAATCAGACAGGTTCTGCGGGCGAAGCGACAGATGCATAACGACGTCTTCGTCCAGCTCCCGCTTGTCGGCAATTTCGCGCGGTCGGTGCAGCAGCGGCTCTCTCTGTTCGTCAGGATGTGGATGCATCGGATTCTCCGGGCTGCTCGTCGAGCGGCACGATGTTGTCCTGATTCCGGGAAATGACTATGTCGCCGAAGGCGGCGGACTGCAGGACGACGACTTCGCGCATCTTCACGAGTTCCAGCACCGCCAGAAAGGTGACGATGATCTCGATCTTGTTCGCCGCCTTGTTAAAAAGATCCGCAACGGGGAGAGTCTGTTTCAGCAGCAGCATGTGGAGGATCGTATGGATCTTCTCGTCGACCGAAAACTCGTCCTTGACGACCTCGTAGAACAGCTCCCGGGGTACATCCTTGAGCGCCTGGGTAAAGGCGTTGATCAGGTCGAAGATATTCGCCTCGAAATACACCGGTTCATTGCCGGCGGCGTCCTGCTGCGGCCGCTCGCTGCGCGGGCGTTTAAAGACCTCGCGCTGCTGCTCTTCTTTCTCTCGCAGGGAATTCGCGATCTCCTTGAACCTCTCGTATTCCAGGAGACGCCTGACGAGCTCGGCGCGCGGATCTTCCTCCTGCTCCTCCTGCTCGTTCTCCTGCGCAGGCAATAGCATCTTCGACTTGATCTGCATGAGCGTCGCCGCCATCACGATGAATTCGCCGGCGATGTTCAAATCGAGCATCTGCATGAGATTGAGATATTCGATGTACTGATCGGTGATATCCGCGATCGGGATATCGTAAATATTCAGGTGATTTTTCCTGACCAGATACAACAGGAGATCAAGCGGGCCTTCGAAAATGTCGAGTTTAATCTTGTATGCCATAGGTCCTGTCGTTACGATCGCGCCAGATGCAGCGCCTCCCTGACCTGCCGCATCGTACGCTCTGCCTCAAGCCGCGCCGCGGCAGAGCCGTTTTTGAGAATCTCTCTGATCGCGCCTGCGTCCTTGAGCAGTTCCTTCCGCCTCGCCTGGATCGGCTCAAGGAACGCGATCACCCTGTCGACAAGCTCTTTCTTGGCGTCCTGACAGCCGATCCGCGCTTCGCCGCAGAGACGGTCGATTTCGGGCTTTCGCTCGGGAGCGATGACCGCGTAGTACGCGTGCACATTGCATTCGTCCGGGTGCCCGCGGTCGGACAACCTGAGCCGTTTGGGATCGCTGAACATCTTCATGATTTTCGCGCGCACGGCGTCGGCTTCTTCGGACAGGAAAATACAATTATCGTAGCTCTTGCTCATTTTGCGTCCGTCCAGGCCGGGGAAGCGCTTCTCCCTGGTCAACAATGCCGCCGGTTCGGGAAAAAAATCCCGGCCGCAGAGCGCATTGAACTTGCGGACAATCTGACGGGTGAGCTCGATGTGCGGAAGCTGGTCTTCCCCGACGGGCACGGCTTGGGCCATGTACAGCATGATGTCCGCCGCCTGGAGCACCGGATATCCGAGGAAACCGTACGTGTGCAGGTCGCGGTTCTTGATCTGCCGCAGCTGTTCCTTGTACGTGGGGCACCGTTCCAGAAGACCCAGGGGCGTGAGCACGGAAAAAATCATGTACAGCTCAAGATGCTCGCGAACGTCGGACTGGACGAAGAGCGTGGCCTTTTCCGGAGATATACCGCAGGCTATCCAGTCCGCGGCGATGTCGAGGACGGTATCCTGCAGAGCGGACGTGTCAGCGTATTCAGACATCAACGCGTGCCAGTCCGCTACCATGAAGAAACACCGGTAATCCTCCTGGAGTTTCTTCCAGTTATCGAGCGCGCCGACCAGGTGCCCCAAGTGGAGCTTTCCCGTCGGACGCATGCCGCTTAAGAGTTTCTTTCTCGAAGAAGAACTATTATTCATGAGGAGAACGGCTCATGTAGAGTGACTAGTGGCTAGTGACTAGTGGCGAGAAAGGGCATTACTAGCCACTCGCCACTAGCCACTCATTATATTTTTCTCAGTATCTTCTGCACCTCAAACGCATCCACGACGTCGCCTTCGCGCATCTCGGTGAAACCCGCAAACGCCATGCCGCATTCAAACCCCTCGGCAACCTCGCGCACGTCGTCCTTGAACCGTTTCAGAGAAGACAGTTTGCCTTCGAACACCGGCTCGCCGTTCCTGACCACGGTCACCGTATTCGCGCGGTTGATCTTTCCTTTCACCACGAAACAGCCTGCGATGAGACCGGACTTCGTGAGTTTAAATACCTTACGGATCTCAGCCCTTCCGAGAAATACCTTCTTGAGCTTTGGCTCAAGCATGCCTTCGATAGCAGCTTTGATTTCGTTTGCCAGCTCATAGATGATATTGTAGGTCTTGATCTCGATACCTTCCTTGGCGGCGATTTCCGCGGCACGGTCGTCCGAGGAGACATTGAACCCGACGACCAGCGCGTTCGATGCCAGCGCCAGGATCACATCCGAAGAATTGATCGGTCCGACGCCTGAGTGGATGATCTCGAGCTTGATCTCCTCCACATGGAGTTTCTCGAGGGTATCCTTGATCGCCTCGAGCGATCCCTGCACGTCTGATTTCAGGACGATCTTGAGTTCTTTGAGCTTGCCTTCGGCGATCTGCGCATGCAGATCCTCGAGGCTCACACGCACGCCCGTCTTCATGTCCCGCTGCCGGGCAAATTCTTTCCTGCGCTCGGCAAGCTCCTTGGCCTTCTTCTCGTCATCGATACAGAAAAACTGCTCTCCCGCCTCAGGCACGCCGTCGATACCGAGCACCTCTACCGGAATGGACGGGCCGGCGGTCTCGACCTCGATGCCCCGATCGTTGAACATTGCGCGGATCTTGCCGTACAATGCCCCCACGATGATCGCATCGTTGACCCTGAGCGTGCCGTTCTCGACCAGAAGCGTCGACGTCGGTCCCTTGCCTTTTGTCATTTTCGCCTCGATCACGACGCCTTTGGCAGGACGCTGCGGATTCGATTTCAATTCCAGCATCTGCGCTTCCAGGAGAATCATCTCGAGGAGATCGTCGATGCCCTCTCCGGTCTTGGCCGATACCGGCACGGTAATGGTCTTGCCGCCCCAGTCTTCCGGCGCGAGGCCGTGCTCACCCAGCTGTTTCTTCACTTTGTCGGGCATCGCCTGCGGCTTGTCTATTTTGTTGATGGCAACGATAATGGACACCCCTGCTGCCCTGGCATGATCGATGGCCTCGATGGTCTGAGGCATGATGCCGTCGTCTGCTGCGACCACGAGTACGACGATGTCGGTGACGCGCGCCCCGCGCGCGCGCATCGAGGTGAACGCTTCGTGACCAGGCGTGTCGAGGAAGGTAATCTCGCCGTGCGCAAGTTTCACATGATACGCGCCGATATGCTGGGTGATGCCTCCGTGCTCCCCCTCGGCTACCTTGGTCTTGCGGATCGCGTCGAGGAGCGAGGTCTTGCCGTGATCGACATGCCCCATAAACGTCACGATGGGACTGCGCGCCGTCGACTCTCCCGGAACGTCTGGCTGCCCGTGTTCATCCAGGAGCGCAGCCTCAAAATCCTTGGCCCTGATCGCCGTGCAGTTGAATTTCGCGCAGACCGCGGTCGCGATATTCTCGTCAAGAGTCTGGTTGATGCCCGCCATGATCTTCATGTCCATGAGCGCCTTGATCACCACCGACGGTTTTTCCTGCAGTTTGACAGAAAGATCCTTGACCGTGATCGGGAATTCGACTTCAAGCTTCTTTGGCGCGGGAACAGTGCTGGCAGCGGGAGGGACGGAAACAGACGGTGCAGCAGGAGCAACAGGAGCAGACTCAGCTGCCGGAGGAACAACGGCGCTGGCTGCCGGACGCGCAGCAGGCACGGGAGGAGCAACCGGCGTTGTTGGCGCAGCCGGCGAAACATACGGAGCACGCACAACCGGCTTCACCTTGTGAGGGGCAACAGGAGCTGCCGCTGGTCGCTCCTTCGGCGCAACTTCAGGAGTAACCGCAGGCCGAACCGGCACAGCCTCTTTGACTACCGCAGCGGCCACATGCGTTGTTTGTTTCTTTTTACTCACAACCTCTTTTTTCACGGCCCTGACTCCGGCAGATTCATGCTTCTTCACAGGAGCCGGATGTACGGCTTTTGTTACGGCGGGTTTTGCCTTGTGGTCAGGTTTTGCCGTCTTGACCGGTTTCGCTGTCGCGGGCTTGGCTTTCTTTTTCTCGCTTTTCTTGGCTTTCGGCATAGAACACACGCTCCTTAAACGGTTTACTCTGATCGCGCTATGCGGCCGCGGGCCTGGGTGATGATTTTCTCAGCTTTCTTTTCGCCGATACCTTTGACCCGCGTCAACTGTTCGACGGTAGCCTTTTTGAGATCATTGATAGTCTTAAAACCCGCATCAACGAGCGCGGCGACTGTTTTCTCTCCGACGCCCTCCAGGGTGCCGAGATCGTTCTGCTCTTCCTGTAAGGAAACATCAGGCACCGGCGCCGTAGAGACGTTATTCGCGATGACGGGTTTCTCGCCGATTGTGCTCAAGAGCTCTTGCGCTGCGGCAAGTTTAGTACGGATATCC
>CAZDUF010000011.1:19567-21539 GCA_964508555.1 uncultured Planctomycetales bacterium | reverse complement strand
AATACTCCGCTTGGATTATCCTGGGTAAGAGGCGTATAACGGCAGCGTTATTGACAGCGTTGATAGGCGCTGTCTTTTTTGTTGCCTGGATCCCGCAGCCGTCTGCATATGCTGAGCATGCAGGAGCAGATTACCTGGTTGATCTGGGAAGGATGTTGTATCAGGCAGGCAGATACGATGAGGCTGAAACAGAATTCAAAAAAACATTGATGATTGACCCCGAGCATAAGCTTGCGCAGGGATATCTTGAGATACTGCAGCAGAATGCCATTCCCTCAGTTGCTCAGCCAGCAGATGACCTGGTTCCGAACTCGGATCGGGATTTGGTCCATGTGCCAGATGAGGGAAAGAAGGCGTCGGTGGTGTATGAGATTAATCCCGATGTTTTGTTGAATCGCGAGCAGGCTGAAGTCAGCGAACCGGCTTTTGAGGAAACGACTGTTCAGGCAGGTTCTGGTCCTGAACGCTACACGCCGATGACAGCGCAGCCTGAGCGTTACCGCACCAGCTACGAGCAGCGGGAGAAAGTGATGCAGACAGCGTTGGACCGGCTTGACCAGCGCCGGCAGCAGCTCGCGCAGACGGCAGCCGCGCCGGTGACAGCGACTCCGGCGATCAGCGCTTCGCAGTACGGCGCGCAAGGCGCCAGCCGTTACTACGGCGAGGGCATCGAGCAGACATCTCCGGAGCGGGAGTTCAAACCGGCGTTGCTGCCGCCGCTCAAAATGCGCGGCCGCGCGCAGATGAGCCTGGGAATAACCTCGGAAGACCTGATCTGGAAGCAGGCGAATTTCGATCTGAACGAAGAGAACTGGCGTCAGCAGTCAGGAGACGCCTTTAACAGTTTTGTCAATACCTACGATTCCCGCATTTATCAGCGCCTGAACTTCAATCTCTATACCGATCAGAAAGCGGGATTGAACATGTTCAGCGAGGTGACCATTGATCCCTGGAGTTTCCTGGGCAAATCCGACAAGTTTACGGTCACGGGCCAGGGCGGCGACAGCGTTGAGATGGAGCTCAAATACTGGTCAAATACCGGCTACACGCTTAATGAAAACTATCTCACGCTCGAAAACGGCGACGGATTCGCGCTTCCGGAGATGAAGGTCACCGACGGATATACGGATCCCGCCACGGTGCGTTCAAGCTTCGGTAACATATTTAACATCCCCGAGACGAAAATCAACCGCACCTTCTGGCCGCTGCGCCAGTTCTGGGTCGATTACAAGGAAGACGCGGCAAAACTGCGCGTGTTCCCCAGCGCCTACGAAAAGCAGGCGATGACCAGCAAGGACCCGCTGCAGGTTTCAAACCGCCATATCTACTGGGAGCCGTCTCCATGGTTGCACCGCTGGAAGCCGGGTGAGTTGAACGAAGGCGCGACGCCCGATGATTTCACCCGCGGCGAGTATGATGATTCCTACGCCTTTATCAGCAGGGATTCTGACGCACAGCAGTTGACAATTTTACGCGGGGCGACCTTGGAATACTCGCCCGATGACGCGACGTCTTTTACGACCACTTTTGCTTCGCCCAAAGGCTTGTGGCAGGATTACGACGAGGTGGACAATATCATCTCAGCGAGCCAGCTGCGCCACCGGGTGACTGATACGGTTGAGGCAGGCGGCGTCTATACCTACCGCGCCGGATATAACGAGCAGGTCAATGAACTTGACGCGGAAAATCATGTGATTGCAGGAGACGTCGGCTACGAGTTCATCGAAGGGGTCAAGGCGCAGGGAGAAATCGCCGCGTCGCATACCGTGCAGGATAAGACCGCGCACCAGTACCGCACCGAAACAAAAGGCAACGCCTATTATTTCTCGCTCTTTGGCAGGTATCCGCAGGGGCCGGTCATGGACCTTGAGTACGGGTATGATTCGGTGCGCTCCAACAGGGAGCCGTTCTTCTCGAAGTACCGTTTCTTCTTTTCCCACATGGATACGGGATTTAAGCCCTCTCTTGCAAA